>NZ_JBHVVJ010000008.1:0-194808 GCF_042883665.1 Arthrobacter sp. NPDC058192
ACACCGCGATTTCCAGGCCGTCGTAGCCCCAGCCGGAGGCGAGCTTGGCGACTTCCTCGAAGGGCAGGTCGGCCCACTGGCCGGTGAACAGGGTGTATGGGCGGGGCATGTCAGGCTCCTTCGGTGGGGTGGGCTTTGCCCATGAACGCATAGCCGACCATCCCCACGCCCAAGGCAGGGTTCTCCGGGGTGGTGCTGTCCTTGCTTTCTGGGGAGTTCATTGCCTGGTTCCTAGAGTGTGGAAGCGGTGGGGTCCCAGTCCTCGGGGAGGGCCGGGGAGGCCGTGGCGGAGCTTTCGACATTGACGAAGGTGCCTGATTCCACCGATTCGGAAATCGAGACCATCGTGTCCAGCACGTGGTAGGCGAGATTTCCGGTGGCCCGGTGCGGGATGCCGGCCCGGATGGAGCGGGCCATGTCCAGCACGCCCATGCCGCGGCCCTGGCTGGGGCCGGTGGCGGGAACGTTGGTCCAGTCCTCGTCGCCTGCGCGCCACAGCTTGACGTCGCCGGTGAAGTAGTTGGGATCCGGCAGGGAAATGGTGGCTTCCGTACCGGTGATCTCCACGAAGCCCATCCGCTGCCGCGGCGACTCGAACGAGAAGACGCTGTGCGAGGACGCGCCGCCGTCGAACTGGGCCATCGCGGACACGTGGGTGGGGACGTCCACGGTGAACTCCTCGCCCAGCTTGGGTCCGGAGCCGATCACCCGGACTTCCTTGGCTTTGGAGCCGATGGCCGCGACCCGGCGCACGGAACCGAACGTCTGGACCAGCGCGGTGAGGTAGTACGGGCCCATATCGAACAGGGGCCCGGCGCCGTACTGGAACAGGAAGGCCGGGTTGGGGTGCCAGGACTCCGGACCGGGCGTCTGGAACATGGTCATGGCCGTCAGCGGCGTGCCGATGTCGCCGCGCTCAATGATGCGCCGGGCCGTCTGCAGCCCGGCACCGAGGAACGTGTCCGGGGCGCAGCCGAGCCGGAGCCCGGCGGCGTCGGCGCTCTTCAGCAGCCCCAGCCCGGAGTCCCGGTCCAGTGAGAACGGCTTTTCCGTCCAGACGTGCTTGCCGGCATTGACGGCGGCCGTGGCCACTTCCACGTGCGCCGCCGGGATGGTCAGATTGACGACGATCTCGACGTCGGGGTGGTTCAGCGCGGCGTCCACGCCGCCCCATTCGGGGACCCCGTATTCCTTGGCCCGCGCCTCGGCGGCGTCTTCGAAGAGGTCCGCTATGACGCGGACCTTGAGGTCCGGGAAGACCGTCAGATTGTCCAGGTACTGCTTGCTGATGACGCCGGCGCCGATGACGGCGACGCCCACCGGACCGCGGCCGGTGGGCCGGCCTGCCGTCGGGTTCTGTGCGGCGCTCATGGGTTCACGCCCTGCTCGTTGGCGGAACCGGCCTGCAGGTAGCCGAGGCTCTGGGCAATGCCGTCGAAGATGTCGCCGGAGTAGTCGTCAAATTCCACGACGCCGACTTCGAGGGACTGCGCCGCGGCAATGACGTCCCACACCGGGATCTTGCCTTGGCCGGCCGGCAGTTGAGCCTTGGTGTCCGTGCTGATGGGGCCGTCCTTGATGTGGATGAACTTGACCCGGTCGCCGAGGCGCTGCAGCAGTTGCACCGGGTCCTGGCCACCGACGGCGGCCCAGTAGGTGTCCACTTCCAGGACGAGTTCCGGGTCCAGCAGGCCGGCAAAGTATTCCAGTGCCGTCTGGCCTTCGATGCTGGACTCCAGCTCCCAGGCGTGGTTGTGGTAGCCGACGCGGATGCCGTATTCGGCGCCCTTTTTCGCTGCCGCGTTCAGCTTCGCGGCGGTGGCCTGGATGTCCTCGGCGGACTGCCAGTGCTCGGCCGGGAGGTAGGGATCGATCACGGTGGTGATGCCCAGTTCCTTGGCGGCAGTGAAAATCGCGTCCTGGTCCTGGCCCAACAGCGGGGCGTGGCCGGACGGGGCCGTCAGGCTGTTGTCCTGGAGGGCCGTGCTGAGTTCCCTGGCCGTCGCGACGAAGTTGTAGGGCTCCACCTGGGTGAAGCCGAGCTCGGCGACTTGTCTGATGGTGCCGGGCAGGTCTTCCTGGAGGGCGTTGCGGAGGGTGTACAGCTGGATTGAATACGACACGGGATTCCTTTGCTGGCCGTCGGTTGTTTCCAAGTAGGGGAAGTTACGGATGTCCTGTCCGTTTGATTCTGCTGGAAGAAGGACTGCACGCCCATAGGCAGGGAGCAGATTTCTGGCAAGCGCGTCCGGGAGTCGGGTTGCCGGCGGCGGTTTTGCTACGGGCGGCGGCTCGCGAATTGATGGTGAACCAGTGGCCCGTGATAGCAATGTGACTGATGAAACCATACTTCTTGCCGCCCAACGGGCGGCAACGGACCACCCCATGAGCCATTTCACGCGGACGCCGCGCGCCTGGCTCCTCATGCTCGCAATCGGGCTCATCGCGCTGAACATGCGCGGTCCCTTGGTGGCTGTGGCACCGGTGGTCGCGCAGATGCGTGACGACCTAGGGTTCACCCCGGTGGAACTGGGATTCCTGACCGGGATCCCGGTCCTGTGCTTTGCCCTGGCCGCACCGTTGGCGTCGCTGGCCGGACGCAAACTTGGCCCCGAGTTCGCCATCACGCTGACCCTGTTGGGTGTGCTCCTGGGCGTCGTGGTCCGCTCTGCGGGCGGCGGCGCGCTCGTCATGCTGGGCACCGTGATCCTTGGCGTCGCCATCACCATCGGCAATATCGTGGTGCCGTTGATCATCCGGCGGGACTTCACCCCGGCCCGGCAGGGAGCGGCGATGGGAACCTACACGGCGGCTCTCAACATAGGTTCGTTCCTCACGTCCATGGTGTCGGCGCCGCTGGCCGACCTGCTGGGCTGGCGGCCCGCGATTGCCGCGAGCGGCCTTTTTGCCCTGGCGGCCCTCGCCGTCTGGGCGATCGCCGTCGGCCGGCGGGCCTTCACCCCTGAACCAGTTCCCGCGGCGGAGCCGGGGCGCCCGGGGCGCAGGCCTGCATCGCGGTGGATCACGGCGGCGCTGACGTTCGCCTTTGCGGGCCAGGCGTTCTCCTACTACGGAGTGACGGCCTGGTTGCCGAGCCTGCTGGCGGACGAACTCGGCATGGCGCCCTCGGCCGCCGGGGCGGCGTCCTCGCTTTTCCAGATCCTCGCCATTCTGGGCGGGCTGGGCGTCCCGCTGGCGGCCCGCTTCGCCAGCACGACGGCGGTGGGCCTCACCCTGGGGCTGTTGTGGCTCACGGTACCGCTCGGCTTGTTGTTCGGGCCGGAGCTGTGGTGGCTGTGGTGTTCCCTCGGCGGCGTGGCCCAGGGTGGCGGCATCACGCTGATCTTCCTCGCCATCATTAGGCTGGCCCAGGACCAGGCCTCCGCGGCCCGGATGTCCGCCGTAGTCCAGGGCACCGGATACTCCTTCGGGGCGGTGGCCCCGACCCTCCTGGGCTACGTGCACGGCGTCTCCGGCGCCTGGACTGGACCCCTCCTGATGATCCTTTGCTCCGTGACCGCGTTCATCCTGGGCACTGCGGTGTCCCTGCGCCGCGTGCCGAAGCCGCGGTAGGTCTTCCCCTCCCGAGACGACAGTTAAGGCCCATGTTTTTCGAAAACATGGGCCTTAACTGCCAACTCGACGCCATTGGCGAGCTGAAGGGGTTCCGCTGCTGGGCCGCCACCCGGATCTCGGGCTGCCTGTTGCGAAGGGCGGGAAGCCCAGCGGACGGAATCCTGGGGTTACAGGGGTTACGCCGGGACGAGGGCCGGGTTCTCGCTGGGGGCGTCAACGCCGGCCCGAGCCTCATGCAGGAAGCGGTCGTAGGCCGGGAGCGTCAGGAAGGCGGGGAACTCGTTGCTGAGCGTGACCTCCTCGAAGATGTCCCGCGCGTCGGCGAAACGGTCCCCTTCAAAGCGTTCCAGCCTGGCGAATTCCTCGTCCAGCATGTCCTCCACCCACTCGCGCGTCACCACATCGCCGTCGTCCGTGATGGCCCGGGAGAAGATCCACTGCCACAGCTGCGAGCGGGAGATCTCCGCGGTGGCGGCGTCCTCCATCAGGTTGTGGATGGCCACCGCTCCGTTGCCGCGCAGCCAGGATTCGATGTAGCGGATCCCCACCTCGATGTTGTTCCGGATGCCCTGTTGGGTGATGGTCCCGGTGGTGGAGGAGATGTCGATCAGTGCGCGGTCGTCCGCCGTGACGTCTTCGCGGAGGCGGTCCAGCTGGTTCGGCCGGTCGCCAAGGACGCCGTCGAACACTTCACGGCAGACCGGCACCAGATCCGGGTGCGCCACCCACGAGCCGTCGAAACCGTCGTCGGCTTCACGGGTCTTGTCCGCGCGGACCTTCTCGAAGGCGATCGCGTTGGCTGCGGCGTCCTTGCGGTTGGGGACGGCGGCGGCCATGCCACCGATCGCCATGGCGCCGCGCTTGTGGCAGGCCCGGACGAGCTGTTCGGTGTAGGCGCGCATGAAGGGCTGGGTCATGGTGACCTGGCCGCGGTCCGGCAGCACGAACCGGGGTCCGCGGGTACGGAAGTTTTTGATCAGCGAGAAGATGTAGTCCCACCGGCCGGCGTTCAGGCCAGCGGCGTGGTCCCGGAGTTCGTGGAGGATCTCCTCCATCTCGAACGCCGCGGTGATGGTCTCGATCAGCACCGTGGCGCGGATGGTGCCCTGCGGGATGCCCAGCAGGTCCTGCGCCAGGATGAAGATGTCGTTCCACAGGCGGGCCTCGAGGCGGTTCTCGATCTTGGGCAGGTAGAAGTACGGTCCCTTGCCCTGGGCGATGAGGCGGAGGGCGTTGTGGAAGAAGTACAGCCCGAAGTCCACGATCCCGCCGGCGATCGGGGTGCCGTCAACGAGCATGTGCTTTTCCGGCAGGTGCCAGCCGCGGGGACGGACCACGATGGTGGGCAGTTCACCGGCGGCGCGCAGCTTGTACTCCTTGCCCTCGGTTGACGTGAAGTCGATCCGGCGCTCCAGCGCATCCGTGAGGTTCAGCTGGCCCTGGATTACATTCCGCCACGAGGGGGTGGAGGCGTCCTCCATGTCCGCGAGCCACACCTTGGCGCCGGAATTCAGCGCATTGATGGTCATCTTCTTGTCGACCGGCCCGGTGATTTCCACGCGGCGGTCCTCCAGGCCCGGAGCCGGGGGAGCCACACGCCAGTTCGGGTCGTTGCGCACGGACTCGGTCTCACGAAGGAACCGCGGGTCCTGGCCCTTGATGATCTGCTGACGGCGCTCCCGCCGTGCCTGCAGCAGCTCCTGCCGCCGCCCGGCAGTCGCCTTGTGCAGCTTGGCAACGAAGGCCAGCGCGTCCGGCGTGAGGACCTCGCCCTGCCGGCAAATCGGCTGCGCAGTCAAGGTAACCCCATTGATGGTGAAGTTGTCAGTGAAGCTGTTCATTTCAAATCTCTCCTCGGAGAAGCAGATGTTCGACGGCGGGTGCGGTTTGGGCCGAAAAAGGCAATCCTCCGCGTGCTATTCCCCATCCCCGCCTTGGGCCTCGCAGAGCTCGGCCGGGCGGGGACAGGGCCCCTTTTACGCACGCTTCCGGATCACCTTCCCCGGCCCCGGTGGCAGTGGCACCATGGGTGCCCGCCGCCGTCGTGCCTTCGGGTGAGCGGAATGAACAGCTCACTTTGGGCGGAATGGGCCCACGGCCGCCGGGTTCCCTCGCGAGCTTGCGAGCGGAGGGGCGGCTGGGGACTAGTGGAACTGACCCTCTTCGGTCGATCCGACCAAGGCGAGGGTGGATGCGTTCGGGTTGAGCGCAGTAGCGATGTCGTCGAAGTAGCCGGTGCCGACTTCGCGCTGGTGCTTGGTTGCGGTGTAGCCGCGGGACTCGGAGGCGAATTCCCTCTCCTGCAGCTCGACGTAGGCGCTCATGCCTTCCCGGGCGTAGCCGTGGGCAAGGTCGAACATCGAGTAGTTCAGGGCGTGGAAGCCGGCCAGGGTGATGAACTGGAAGGTGAAGCCCATGGCGCCGAGTTCGCGCTGGAACTTCGCGATCGTGGCGTCGTCGAGATGCTTGCGCCAGTTGAACGACGGCGAGCAGTTGTAGGAGAGCATCTGGTCCGGGAACTCGGCCTTGACGGATTCGGCGAACTTGCGGGCCAGCTCCAGGTCCGGGGTGCCCGTTTCCATCCAGATGAGGTCGGAGTACGGGGCATAGGCCTTGGCGCGGGCGATGCAGGGTTCGATGCCGTTGCGGACCTTGTAGAAGCCTTCCGCCGTACGTTCACCGGTAATGAATTCCCGGTCCCGCTCGTCGACGTCGGAGGTGATCAGCGTGGCCGCCTCGGCATCGGTGCGGGCGATGATGACCGACGGCGTGCCGGCGACGTCGGCGGCCAGCCGGGCCGCGTTCAGCGTCCGGACGTGCTGCTGGGTGGGGATCAGGACCTTGCCGCCGAGGTGGCCGCACTTCTTCTCCGAGGCGAGCTGGTCTTCCCAGTGCACGCCCGCGGCGCCGGCCTGGATCATGGACTTCATGAGCTCGTAGGCGTTCAGCGGGCCGCCGAAGCCGGCCTCGGCGTCGGCCACGATCGGGACCAGCCAGTCCTCGACCGTCTGGATGCCCTCGGAAAACTCGATCTGGTCCGCGCGGAGCAGCGCGTTGTTGATGCGCCGGACCACCGTGGGGACCGAGTTGGCGGGGTAGAGCGACTGGTCGGGGTAGGTGTGGCCGGAGTTGTTGGCGTCCGCAGCGACCTGCCAGCCGGAGAGGTAGATGGCGCGCAGCCCGGCCTTGACCTGCTGCACGGCCTGGTTGCCGGTCAGGGCGCCCAGGGCGTTGGTGTACTTGCCGGTGGCGTGCTCCTCGGTGAGCTGCTTCCACAGCTTCTCGGAACCGCGGCGGGCCAGCGTGTGCTCTTCGGAGACGCGGCCGCGGAGGCGGACGACGTCGGAGGCTGAGTAGTCCCGAGTGACGCCTTCCCAGCGCGGGTTGGCGGCCCACTCGAGCTCCAGAGCGGCGGTCTGCTGGCCGGGCGTCTGCTGGGTGGGCTCAAATGCTGCAGTCATCTTTGTCTCCTTGGTGGGTTCCGGGCCGGCCGGCCTGCATCTCTGCAGGTCCCGGCCGGCTGGTCCGAAAGGCTGTTCCGGAAGCGGCGGGGCTTCGTGAGAACTACTTTTCTTCACTTTCCAAGAGGTTTCTAGATGAAAACCGTGGAAAGAAATGCACTTCTTCGCATATCCTCAAGAAATGCACGCCGCCAGCTGGAATCGCCAGGTCTCGTCCTTCCCCTCAACCGCCGCGCCGGAGCTGGACGTCATCAGCATGGGCCGCCGGGTCCGCCATTTGCGCAAGGCGGCCGGCCTCACGCTCGATGACCTGAGCGCCGCCGTCGGGACCGCCCCGAGCCAGCTGAGCCTCATCGAAAACGGCAAGCGCGAACCCAAGCTCGGCCTGCTCCAGCAGCTCGCCGCGGCGCTGGGCGTCAGCATCGACGAGCTGCTCGGCGCAGAGCCGCCCAACCGCCGCGCTGCGCTGGAAATCGAGCTGGAACGCTACCAGCGCAGCCCGCTCTACGAATCCCTGAACCTGCCGAAGATCCGCATCAGTTCGCGGCTTCCGATGGATGTGCTGGAGTCCATGGTGGGGCTGCAGCACGAGCTGGAGCGCCGGCTGAACGAGCAGGTGGCGACGCCGGAGGAGGCCCGCCGCGCCAACGCTGGGCTGCGCGCCATGATGCGGGAGCGGAACAACTACTTCCCGGAGTACGAGGCGGAGGCGCAGAAGGTGCTGGCCTCGGTGGGGCACACGAGCGGGCCGCTGTCCCAGCACGTCATTGCGGACATCGCCGGGCACCTCGGATTCAGCCTCCATCATGTGGGGGACCTGCCGCATTCCACCCGCTCGGTGACGGATCTTAAGAACCGCAGAATTTACCTCACGCAGAACGTCCGCACCGATCACGACCCCCGCTCGGTGCTGCTGCAGGCTCTCGGCCATTACGTCCTGGGACACCAGACTCCTTCGAACTACGGGGATTTCCTGATGCAGCGCGTGGCCACAAACTACTTCGCCGCCGCGCTTCTGCTGCCCGAGCAGGCGACCGTTGAGTTCCTGCAGCGGGCCAAACAGGCCAAGGAAATCGCCGTCGAGGACATCCGGGACGCTTTTGCCGTGTCCTACGAGACGGCCGCGCACCGGTTCACCAACCTCGCCACCGAGCACCTGGACATTCGCACGCACTTCCAGAAAACCCACAAGAGCGGCATCATCTACAAGGCCTATGAGAACGACGGCGTGACGTTCCCGCAGGACCACACCGGCGCCATCGAGGGCCAGCCTTCGTGCAAGAACTGGACGTCCCGGGTGGTGTTCGATGTCCCGGACAAGTTCAGTGCCTACAACCAGTACACCGACACCCCGGCCGGGACCTACTGGTGCACGGCCCGGACGGAACGCTCCGCGAACGGGGAGTTCTCGCTGTCCGTGGGCGTGCCGTATGCGCACGTGAAGTGGTTCCGCGGCCGCGACACCACGGAGCGGTCCAAGTCCACCTGCCCGGACGAAAGCTGCTGCCGCCGGCCGCCGGCGTCGCTGACCGCAGAATGGGCCGGCAATGCCTGGCCCTCGGCGCGTGCGCACTCGCACCTGCTGGCCGCCATGCCGCCGGGCGCCTTTCCCGGCGTGGACGAGACCGAGGTCTACTCCTTCCTGCAGGCGCACTCCGGGAGCTGACCCTCCCTCCCTTCTTGCCGCCCCTTACCCGACCCTCCCGCACTTTTGGCCACCCATTTCCCAACGCTTCCGCAGCTTTGTCAGGGGTGGGGATGCAAAAAGCCGAACCCGACCACGGGCGTGGTCGGGTTCGGCCAAATGGCGTTCGATACTAAGCCGTTCGGTACTAAGCCGTTCGGAACTAAAGGGCCGCGGGCGGTGGCGTCAGCCGTCTGAGCCGGCGGCCGTCGTCGTCGGGGTGTAGCCCTCGAGCTTGAGCGCGGCCTCCGCGTACTTGTTGGTGAACGTGTCGGTGAAGTGGATCTTGGAAGCGTCCACCCCGTTCTGCTTCTCCATCGCGAAGATCGTCTGGGGCCCGCCAGCCGGCATGATGCCGTCAGGCAGGAACTGCCCCTTGTCCGTGTCCAGCGCCTTGACGTACTGGTCCTTGGAGATGGTGCTGTTCTGGACGAAGGAGGTGGGCAGCTTGTCCGCGATATCCGCCGCCGAGTGGGTGCTGATCCAGTGCATGGTGTCAACGAGGGCGTTCACAACCTTCTGGGCCGCATCCTCGTGCGACTTGACCCAGTCGGACTGGGCGAGGACGCTGGCCGCCGGCCAGGAACCGCCGAGCGCAGTCTTGGTACCGTCCGAGGTCGCGAGGTCGATCGCGGAGACGGCCAGGTTCTTGCTCTCGAGCGCGCCGACGGTGGGCTGAGTTGTCATGACGCAGTCCGCGGATCCGCGCTGGATCGCAGCGATGGCAGTGGAACCAGCCCCCACGGCGATGGTGTGGTAGTCGTTCTTCTTGACTCCGGCCTTGGCGGCGATGAACTGGGTGAGCTCATCGGTGCCGGAGCCGAGGTCGGTCACGCCGACGGTCTTGCCCCTGAGGTCCGCCGCGGAGTGGACGTTGGCTTTGGGGTTGCACATGATGCGCTCGCCCGGGGCGCTGGAGAGCTGCACGAGGTCGATGACATTCTTGCCCTTGGACTGGAAGTCGACGGTGTGGATGTACCACGCCCCGGCCATGTCCACCTGTCCGGACGCCATGGCTTCCTCCGCGCCGACGCCGCCGTGCTGCTCCGTGGAGAGCTCGACATTCACCCCGTACTTCTTGTAGTTGCCGAGGCTTTCCGCGAGCTGGTACGGGAGGTAGATCTGCTTGTCGATGCCGCCGACCATGAGCTTGACCGTGGGCATCGTCGAGGTGTCCGCGGACGCGGTGCTGCCGGAACCGCTGGAGGCGGTGGAGCTGGCCGAGGTGCTGCCGCCGCAGGCGGCGAGGCTGAGCGCAACCACGCCCAGGGCAGCGGTGGCGTAGATCTTGTGCTTCATCATTGGGGCACTTTTCCTTATTCTCTTCATGGATATTGCGTTGTTGACGGTGAAAAATTTGTCAGATGGCCTGGGCTTCGGAACGGTTCGGTGGCCGCCATCTGAGGAGTGAGTGTTCCAGCAGGCTGATCAGGTATTCGGCCGCGAGAGTGATCACGGCAATGATCACCATGCACGCGAAGACCGTGTTCGGATCGAAGGTGCCCTGGGCCTGGCTGATGATCAGGCCGATACCTTGCTGGGCACCGAGCACCTCCGCGACCAAGGCGCCGATAATCGCGAACCCGAAGGCCGTGTGGAGGCTTGCGATGATCCACGTCATCGCCGAGGGGATGGTCACGTGAATCGCGACTTGGACAGGGGATGCCCCGAGTACGCGGACGTTCGCGACGAGGTTCTGGTCCACCTCACGCACGCCCTGGAAGGCGTTGAAGAAGACGACGAAGAAGACCAGCACTGCGGCGAGCAGGACCTTGGGGAACACGCCGAGCCCGAAGGCCACGATGAAGATCGAGCCGAGGACGATGCGGGGAATCGAGTTGACGATCCTGATGTACGGGCCGACGACGGCCGAGAGGTACTTGTTCGAGCCCAGCAGGATCCCGAGCACCACGCCGACGAAGGTGCCCAGCGCGAAACCGAGGACCGCTTCCTCCATGGTGACCCCGAGGTTTTCCCAGATGGTCCCGAACGCTGTTCCGTCCGTGAAGAGCGTCACCAGGCTGTTCCAGATCTCGCTGGGCTGGCCGAAGAAGAACTTGTCCACCCAGCCTTCCTCGGTAAACCACTGCCAACCGCCCACCACGGCCACTGCGAGGGCGGCGCGGCCCACCCAGATGGCAGTCGTGCGGCGCCGGTGCGATGCTTTTCCGGACTGCACGGCCGCTGCCTGCTGCTGCTCCTGCGAGTTCACCTTTTCCCCTTGCACAAGAGTGGTCATGCTGCTGCACCTGCCGATCGGGCGTAGGCACGGGTGACCTCGTCCTTGAGCGATTGCCAGATCTGGCCCTGAAGCTCAAGGAAGCGTTCCTCGTGGCGGATTTCCTGCACGTTGCCGCGCGGCCGGGGCAGATCGATGTCGAAGACGTCCTTGACCGTGCCGGGGCTGCTGGTCATGATGACCACGCGGTCGGAGAGCGCCACGGCCTCGTCGAGGTCGTGCGTGATAAACAGGACCGAGGGCCGGAGCTCCTCCCAGAGCTTCAGCAGCTCATTCTGCATGATGGCCTTGGTCTGCACGTCGAGGGCACCGAACGGCTCATCCATGAGCAGGATCCTCGGATTGTTGATGAGCGCTGCTGCCATGGCCACGCGCTTTCGCATGCCCCCAGAGAGCTGATGCGGGTAGCGGTCCTCGAAACCGGCCAGCCCCACACGGCGCAGCCAGTCCCTGGCGAGCGAGGTGGCCTCGCGCTTCGGGGTTCCCAGCAGGATCGGTCCCATCATCACGTTGCTGAGCACGCTCTTCCAGGGGAAGAGCGCATCCGCCTGGAACATGTAGCTGACACCGTCCGTGACGCCCTCTACGGTGTTGCCGCCGACGCGCACCGAACCCTGGCTGGGACGCTCCAGCCCGGAAACCTGGGCCAAGGTGGTCGACTTGCCGCAGCCCGTGGGGCCGACAATCGAGCAGAACTGCCCGGGCTCGACGGAAAGCGCCACGTCTCGAATCGCGGTGAACGTTTCGCCCTTCGGCGTGAGGTAGCGCTTGGTCAGCCCGATTATTTCGATGCCGGCATCGTTGCCCGCCTCGTTGCCGGCATCCGCGGGTGGGCGGATGCGGTGGTTTACACCCATGGCGTAAAGCCTCTCTGTTGAATCGGCGCCGCCGCCTCATTTGCGGCGGCGCCATTGTCCGGTGGATCCTTTAGTCATGCCCAGCAACTCTCCGTGCCGTGTGACATGAGTCATGATCAGTGCACCCACCCTAGAAAGCACTGCCGTGGTACAGCCACGCTTGCGTGCCTTGTGAGGGTTACTAGCCTTCATTCATCTTTTGAACCTTTTGCTCGAAGTGCGGTCCGGACTGCTCGAAGCGCCGTCCGGGGCCAGCAGTGAGCAGCGCGCGGGCATGGTGGGGCGCCCGGCCGCTCGCATCGCAGATTCTGGTGTGGACGCTGGTGCTGATCGTGGTCACCGTGGCTCTCGGCGGCCTGGTGACCGACCGCATCACCGGCCAGGTCCTCGACGAGCAATTCCGTCTGCGTGCCCTCGGCGTCGCGGAGTCGGTGGCGCAGATGCCGGAGGTGGCAGCCGGTGTGGCGTCCGGCGACGCGAACCATGAGATCCAGGCGGTGGCTGAACAGGTGCGCACCCGCGCACAGACGGACTACGTGGTGGTCACCGACCGGGACGGGATTCGTTTCTCGCACCCCACGCCGTCGCTCATCGGGAAGCGCCTCGAGGAGCCCGTCGCGGTCCTCGACGGCCAGACCCAGGTGGGCACCGACCAGGGCAGCCTCGGCGACTCGGCCAACGCCAAGGCACCGATCCTGGACGCCTCGGGAAATGTCGTCGGACAGGTCTCGGTGGGCATCCTCGAGACGACCGTCAGCATGGAGCTCGAGCGGGACGCTGGCATCGTCGGCGGATCCTCGGTGCTCATCCTCCTGATCGGCGGTGCGGGCTCGTTCCTGCTGGCACGGGCCATCAAGCGCGCGACGTTCGGTCTCGAGCCGGCGGAGATCGCATCGCTCCTCCAGGAGCGGGAGGCTCTTCTCCACGGCATCCGCGAGGGCATGGTGGGAATTGACGACGCCGGCCGGGTCACCGTGATTAACGGCGAGGCCCGGCGCCTGCTGCACCTCGAGAACAGTCCCCTGGACCGCCCGGTTGAGGAGCTCATCCCCGCAGGCAGGCTCCGTGATGTCCTCACGGGCGGGGCGCCCGGCGCGGACCAGACGATCATCACCGACGACTCACTGCTCGTGGCGAACCGCATGCCCGTGAGTGTGGGCGGCCGAAGTGTGGGCGCTGTCGTGACCCTGCGCGACCGCACGGAGGTGGAGGCACTGGTGCGGGACCTGCGGGCGCTGGAAGGGCTCATGGCAGCCCTGCGTGCGCAGGAGCACGAGTACGCCAACCGCCTCCACACCGTGGGCGCCCTCCTCCACCTCGGTGACATTGAGCAGGCGCGGACCTTCATCTCCGGCATCGCAGACACGTCGCGTTCGCTCGGCGAGGGACTGCGGGCACGGATCGAGCCGCCCGAACTCGCTGCCCTCATCTATGCCAAGACCACGGTGGCCGCGGAACAGGACGTCAGCGTGGCCGTGTCTGACGAGTCACGCCTCCGCGAACCGGGGCTCGGGACGCAGGACCTCCTCACGATTGTGGGGAACCTGCTCGACAATGCGGTCGACGCCGTCTCCAGCCTTCCCGGCCAGCGGGAAGTCACACTCACCCTGGATGACTCTTCCGGCGTTTTCGTGTCGGTGACCGACAACGGTCCGGGCGTGCCCGCGGAGTCCGTGCACGACGTCGTACGCGACGGCTATACAACGAAAACCGAACGGCCAGGCGGAGCCGGCGGCCACGCATTGCGCCGCGGCATCGGCCTGGCGCTCGTAGCGAGGATCGTGCGCCGTGCAGGTGGCACGATGGACGTGTTCGCCGGACCGGGCGGACGCTTCGAAGTGTGGATTCCGAAAAGTGGGGCAGAAGGATGATCCGTGTGCTCGTTGTCGACGACGACTACCGCGTCGCGCGGCTCCATGCCGCCCAGGTTGCGCGCGTTCCGGGGTACGAGTGCGTCGGTGAATCGCACACAGTGGCCGAGGCGCGTGCCGCGATCGCGAGCGAGCGCCCCGATCTCCTGCTCCTGGACGTCTACCTGCCGGATGAGGATGGCATCTCCCTGCTGCAGTCGCTTCGCGAGGCGGGCGAGGACCTGGATGTCATCATCATCACCGCGGCGCGCGACGTCGGGACCGTACGTGCGGCGATGCGCGGCGGAGCGGTGTACTACCTCGTGAAGCCCTTCGGGTTCGAACAGCTCGCCGAGCAGCTCAGGGCCTACCAGAGGTGGCGCGCCGATGCCGAGTCGCGCCGCATCACCGGCCAGACCGACGTGGATGCACTGTTTGCCTCGCGGCGGGCAGCCGCTTCGCCCGGCGCGGGCCCGGGCTCCGCGCGGCGCCTCCCGCCGACGATGCAGAAGGTCCTCGACGCCGTCGTCACGGCCGGCCGGCCCTTGGGCGCGCAGGACATCTCGGACCTCGTCGGCATCTCGCGGCCCACGGCGCAGCGGTACCTGAGCGAGCTCGAACGAAAGGAGCGCGTGACCCTGCACCTTGAGTACGGCACCACCGGCCGCCCGGTGAACACCTACGTCTCCGCCGACTCCCGTTAGCCGTTCCCGTTAGCCATCGCAGGTGAGGGAGCGTCCGGCAGTTGGTGGCCAAAGGTGAGGGAGCGTCCGGCAGTTGGCGGCCAAAGGTGAGGGAGCGTCCGGCAGTTGGTCGCCAAGGGTGGGGGAGCGTTTCCTGGGCGTGGCTGACAGGCGGGCGGACTATATTGGCCTGTGTCAGCTCATCAACCGACTTCCGGGAGCGTGCACCCATGGCCAAGGAACTTGCCACCCAGCTCATCGAACAACTCCAGGCTGCCGGCGTGCAGCGGATCTACGGGATCGTGGGCGACAGCCTGAACCCGATCGTAGACGCCGTCCGCCAGACCGGCGGCTCGCAGAAGGGCGGGATCGACTGGATCCATGTGCGGCATGAGGAGGCGGCCGCCTTCGCCGCGGCGGCGGAAGCCCAGCTGACGGGCCGGCTCGCTGTGTGCGCCGGATCCTGCGGGCCCGGCAACCTGCACCTGATCAACGGGCTCTACGACGCCAACCGCTCCGAAGCGCCGGTGCTGGCCATCGCCTCGCACATTCCCAGCAAACAGATCGGCAGCAGCTTCTTCCAGGAAACCCATCCGGACCGGCTCTTCAACGAATGCTCCGTCTACTCCGAGCTCATCAGCACCGCGGAGCAGGCGCCGCGGGTCATGCACAGCGCCATCCAGCACGCCGTCGGGCTCCGGGGCGTCGCCGTCGTGACCCTTCCCGGCGACATCGCCGGCCTGGAGGCGACGGCGGAAACCCCGACTCCCGCGTCCTTCCGGCCCGCGACGCTGGTGCCGGACCCGGCCAGTGTGCAGGAACTGGCTGACGCCATCAACGCCGCCGGCAAGGTGGCCATCTTCGCCGGTGCCGGCGTCGAGGGCGCCCACGACGAGGTGGTGGCGCTCGCCGGACTGATCGCGGCGCCCATCGGCCACTCGCTGCGCGGCAAGGACTTCATGCAGTACAGCAACCCGTACGACATCGGGATGACAGGGCTGCTGGGCTACGGTGCCGCGGCCGAAGGCATTGAGGACGCTGATCTGCTGCTCCTGCTGGGCACCGACTTTCCCTACGACCAGTTCCTCCCGGCAACCCGCACGGCGCAGGTGGACCGGGCCGCCCACAAGCTGGGGCGGCGGACCGACGTCGACATCGCCGTGCATGGCGACGTCCTCCCGACCCTCGCAGCCCTCACGCCGCTGCTGTCGGCCAAGAAGAGCCGCCGTTTCCTCGACGCGATGCTCAAGAAGCACGACAAGCTCATGAACAAGGCCGTGGGGGCGTACACCCGGAACGTGGGGACGAGACAGCCGATCCACCCGGAGTACGCGGCCTCGCTGCTGGACCAGGTGGCGGCGGAGGACGCGATCTTCACGGCGGATACGGGCATGTGCAACGTCTGGACCGCGCGCTACATCAACCCGCTCGGCACCCGGCGGCTGATCGGCTCGTACCTGCACGGTTCGATGGCCAACGCGCTGCCGCACGCGATCGGCGCACAGCTGGCCTACCCGGGCCGGCAGGTGGTCTCCGTGTCAGGTGACGGCGGCCTGTCCATGCTGCTGGGCGAGCTCATCACGGTCGCGGCGCAGCGGCTTCCGGTCAACGTCGTGGTGTTCAACAACTCCACCCTGGGCATGGTGAAACTCGAGATGCTGGTGGACGGGCTGCCTGACTTCGGCGTGGACGTCCCGGACGCCAACTACGCGGCCGTTGCCCGGGCGCTGGGATTCCACGCCGTCCGCGTCACGGACCCGACCCGCATCGAGGCCGCGTACCGGGAGGCCTTTGCCCACCCCGGGCCGTCGCTGGTGGAGCTCATCACGGACCCCCAGGCCCTGTCCCTCCCGCCAAAGATCAAGGGCGCGCAGGTTCTGGGCTTCGCCACGGCCATGTCCAAAGTGGTCCTCAACCGGGGTGCCGGCGAGGCCGTCAGCATGGCCCGAAGCAACCTGCGCAACATCCCGCGGCGCTGAGACGACGGCAAACTGTGACCGTACTGGCATCGTCCCACCAGGTTCCGGCTGGTTGACTGTGGAGAGGTGGATTTCTGCCAATAGTCGGACGCACCGGTCGGAGGGCAGCCATGAAGACGTTGAAGACCGCCAGAATCGCAGCGGCGGGAGCCATCGTGGCCCTCACCGCGTGTTCGCATGCGGGCCCCGCGCTCTTGAAGGCCAATGGCGTGGAACGGATTCCGGCCGACAGCGCCGCATATGCCGCTGAACTAAGGGCCTTCCGGGCATCCGCCCACAAACTCGGCGGAGCGCTGCTGTCCGACGGCGGCGACGGTCTCAACGGGAACGTCGTTTCCTCGCCCGGAAGCCTGCTGATCGCCCTGGCGATGCTGCGGGCTGGCGCCACCGGAGACACGGCCGCCGAACTGGACGAGATGCTGGGCCTCCCCACGGACCGGCGGGACGCAGCCATGAACGCGCTGCTGGCCTCCCTCGAAAAATTCGACGGCGACCCTGGGGCCGTGGACGAGAAGAACCCGCCGCGTATACCAGTGATGCACATGGCGACCGGCCTCTTTGTGGACAAAAGCGTGTCCACGGGCGAGGAGTACCTTGACACCCTCGCCCTGCATTATGGAACGGGTGTGTACCCCGTGGACTTCCGAGACGAGCGCTCCACGAAGCCTGCTATGGATACCTGGGTGGAGGAGAACACCGGCGGCCGGATCAAGGAGGCGCCGGCGAAATACGACCCGGACAACACCTTCAGCCTGCTCAATGCGCTGTACTTCGCCGCCGCCTGGAGTGCACCGTTTGATCCGAACAACACCTCGGACCTTGCCTTCACCACGGCTGATGGCGTGGAAATCACCACTCCCGCCATGCACAACGAACTGAAAATGAAGTACGCAGCCGGCGAGGGCTGGCGCGGAGTTGATCTGCCGTATGCGGACGGCTTCGTCATGCGGCTGGTTTTGCCCGACGCCGGTTCCGGCCCGCCGGCCACGGCGTTCGCCGTCGGGAAGTTGACGGAGATTGCGGAAGCCTTCGACGCGGCGCAGACGGAAACCGTGCAGATCCAGTTGCCGCGGTGGGATCACAAATGCAGTTTTGACCTGCGCAAGGTCCTCGGCTCCCTCGGACTGCACAAAACGCTGAGCACTGCGGAGGACTTCAACGCCATCCAGCCGAAGCTGACGCTGACGCAGGCGGCCCAGGCCGCCAACATCACGGTCGCAGAGAAGGGCACCGTGGCCGCGGCCGTGACCCAGATCAACGGCGCAGTCACCGGTGTCCCGCCGCAGCCGGAGCGGACCATCGACTTCGACCGGCCGTTCCACTACGAGATCGTGCATGTCGAATCCGGGCTGCCCCTGTTTATGGGAACCGTGGCCGATCCCCGCTCCTGATGAAGGGCTCCCTCGGATCCTGCACGCAAGAAAAGGGGGCCGACAGCAGCGCGTGAGGGAGCGTCGGGATGGAAGCTCCCAAACGTGAGGGAGCGTCGGGGTGGAAGCTCCCACACGTGAGGGAGCGTCGGGGGTGGCGGGGTTAGCGCGGGCCGCCCTGCCAGAGCGCATCGAACGGGGCACCTGAGGCCACCCGGTTCCGGATTCCCGCGGTCACAAACGCCTTGGCCGTCCGGGCTGCCTCGAGCGGGGTCGCACCCTTGGCGAGTTCGGCCGTCACGGCGGCGGCCAGCGAGCACCCGGCGCCGGACACGGCCACTTCGCCCACCTTCGGGGCCGACAGGACTTCCAGCGTTTCGCCGTCGAAGTAGACGTCGACGGCGTCCGGCCCGGCCAGTCGCACGCCGCCCTTGGCGAGGACAGCGGCGCCGCTGAGTTCATGGATGCGGACCGCGGCGGCCTTGAGGGATTCGACGTCGGTGATTTCCAGACCGGAGAGCGACTCCGCCTCGAAGTGGTTGGGCGTCACGAACGTGGCCAGCGGCAGGATCTGGGCCTTGAGCGCCTGGTCCGTGTCCAACGCGTGCCCCGGCTCCTGGCCCTTGCAGATCAGCACCGGATCCAGCACCACGTTGGCGAACTGCCCGTCAGCCAGCGCCTCGGCCACCGTCGAGATCGTCGCCGGGCTGCCGAGCATGCCGATCTTCACCGTGTCCAGCACCGGTGCGCCGGACGCTGCGCCGTAGGCCGCCGTCGTCGCCTCCAGCTGGTCGGCGATGACCTGCTGGTCCACCGGGACGAACCGGTGGTTCCAGTTGTCCTGGGGATCGAAGGACACGATGCAGGTCAGATTCGCGATCCCGAAGACGCCGAGTTCCTGGAAGGTCTTCAGGTCAGCTTGCGCGCCGGCGCCGCCGGTCGCTTCGGAGCCGGCAATGGTCAGCGCGACAGCGGGGGAGGAGACAGTGCCGGCGGCGGTATCGGTGACGGCCAGGGCAGCGGAGTCGAACGCGGTAGAAGTCATGGTCCTATCCTGCCATTTCGCCGCAACGGCACGCATTGTGCTTCTGAACAGGCATTTGATGAACCCGGCCACGCGGACTAGGGTGGCGGACGGCGTTGCCTGCAGGCGGCGCCGGATCCAGGAAGGTTCATTGATGAGCACCCAACTGTCCGAAGCGGCACAGACCCGAAGAGCCGTCGGCAACATCCTCAAAGGCTCGGCAGGCAACCTTGTCGAGTGGTACGACCTCTACGTCTACACGGTCTTCGCGGCCTACTTCCAGGCCCACTTCTTCAACTCCAAGGACGAGCTCCAGGCCGGCCTCGAGGCGATGGCGGTGTTCTCGACGTCGTTCCTGATGCGCCCGATCGGCGCCTGGTTCTTCGGCCGCTACGCCGACCGCAGGGGCCGCAAGGCAGCGCTGACGCTGAGCGTGACCATGATGTCCGCCGGTTCCTTCGCCATCGCGGTGCTGCCCACCCAGGACGTGATCGGCCTCTGGGCCATGATCCTGCTGGTCCTCATCCGCGTACTCCAGGGCTTCTCCGTAGGCGGCGAATACGGCACCAGCGCCACCTACATGTCCGAGGCGGCCACCAGCAAGCGCCGCGGCTTCTTCTCCAGTTTCCAGTACGTCACGCTGATCGGCGGCCAGATGCTGGCCCTGCTGGTGCTCGTGGTACTGCAGAGCGTGATGCCCAAGGCCGAGCTCGGCGAGTGGGGCTGGCGCATCCCGTTCGCCGTGGGCGGCGTCGCCGCCCTGGTGGTCCTGTGGCTGCGGCGGTCCATGGAGGAAACGGTTTCCACGGAACAGATCGAGGCCGCAAAGGCCCCCGCCGCTGCCGGTGAGGCGCAGCCGGGGACCATGAAGCTGCTGTTCACGAGCTATTGGAAGCCGCTCCTGGTCTGCATCGGGATCACCCTTGGCGGGACGGTGGCGTTCTACACGTACACCAACTTCATCCTCAAGTTCATGAACGATACCTCCGGCATCGCCAAGACCGACACGTCGATCATCAACTTCTGGGCACTGTTCATCTTCATGCTGCTCCAGCCGGTCTACGGAATCATCTCGGACAAGGTCGGCCGCAAACCCCTGCTGCTCTGGTTCGGGGTCACCGGCCTCCTGTTCACCTGGCCGCTCCTGTCCACCCTCGCCGGCACCAAGGATCCCTTCACCGCGTTCCTGCTCATGATGGGCGGCCTGCTGATCGTCGGCGGCTATACCTCCATCAACGCCTTGGTGAAGGCCGAACTGTTCCCGGCCTCCATCCGCGCCCTCGGCGTCGGACTCGGCTACGCGATCGCCAACTCGCTCTTCGGCGGCACCGTCCCGCTGATCGGCGCCGCGCTGCAGAAGGCCGGCCAGGAGGAGCTGTTCTTCACGTACGTCACGGTGGCCATCGGCATCTCGCTGCTGGTCTACATCTTCTGCCTGCGGAACAAGAAGTCCACGCACCTGGACCACGAGCAGGGTCACGCCTGGGAGCCGGCCACCGGTTCCGCGGTCGCCGGTCGCACGGACGACGACGGCAGGTTGGTCGACGCCTCGCGCCGCTAACGCCAGCCCCAGACAACGACGACGGCGGGTCGCCGGCTACGGAACGCCGGTTCCGGGGCGCCTCGAAAGTCAAGAGGCGCGAACCCAGCTACGGCGCGTAGGGCTAGGAGTAGTAGCGGCCCAGGGTTTCGGCCTTGAAGTCGAAGAAGTTGCCGGCTTCGATGGCGAGCCGGGCGTCGTCCACCATCTTGACCACGAAGCGCTCGTTGTGGATGGAGATCAGCGTGGCCGAGACCATCTCCTTGGCCTTGAACAGGTGGTGGATGTAGGCCCGGGAGTAGTTCGTGCACGCATAGCAGTCGCAACCTTCCTGGAGCGGGCCGAAGTCGCGTTTGTACTTGGCCCCGGAGAGGTTGTACCGGCCGGTGGGGTGGTAGAACGCCGAGTTGCGGGCCACACGGGTGGGCGAGACGCAATCGAAGGTGTCCGCCCCGTTCTCGATCGCGGTGAAGATGTCGTCCGGTTCGGAGATGCCCAGCAGGTGCCGCGGTTTGTTCTCCGGCAGCTCCTCGTTGCACCAGCGCACGATCGTGCCGAGGTTCTCCTTCTCCAACGCCCCGCCGATGCCGAAGCCGTCGAAGTTCATGGCGCCGAGGTCGCGGCAGGCCTTGCGCCGCAGGTCCTCGTACTGGGCGCCCTGGATCACGCCGAACAGGGCCTGGTAGGGCTTGCCGGCCCGGGCGGAGGTGAGCCGGAAGTGCTCGGTGATGCACCGCTCGGCCCAGCGCCGCGTCCTTTCCAGGGACTCCTCCTGGTAGCCGCGGGAATTCTGCAGCGTGGTGAGCTCGTCGAACGCAAACATGATGTCCGCGCCGATCTGGTGCTGGACGTTCATGGAAATCTCGGGGCTGAACCGGTGCCGGTCGCCGTTGAGGTGGCTCTTGAACCACACGCCGTCCTCGTCCACGTGGGCCAGGCGTTCCTTGCCCGGGGCGACGGCGTCGTCGGGCCCTGAATTGTCCACCGACTTCATGTCGATGACCTTTTTGAACCCCGAGCCCAGGCTCATCACCTGGAAGCCACCGGAGTCGGTGAACGTGGGCCCGCGCCAGTTCATGAACGCGCCCAGCCCGCCGGCTTCGTCCAGGACGTCGGCGCCCGGCTGCAGGTACAGGTGGTAGGCGTTCGCGAGCACGGCCTGCGCCCCGAGTTCTGCAATGGATTCCGGCAGCACCGATTTGACGGTGGCTTTGGTGCCGACGGCGATGAACGCCGGCGTCTGGATCTCGCCGTGCGGGGTGGCGATGGTGCCGGTCCGCCCCAGGAACTCCCCGCCGTTCGCGGCAACCTGCCTGGCCGACGGCGGGCACGCCTCGCTGAGGCGCTTGCCCACGCGGAAGGAGAACTCGGACTGCAGGGCAGGCGCCGACAGGGAACCGGAGACGGAATCGGCGACCGGACCGGACAGGGGATCGGAGACAGGATTGGCTGGCACGGTTCAAGTGTGCCAGCTAACGCTGCCCAGGCCTTAGTGGACGGGATCCGATGTGGGGTAGTTCTCAGCCCGCCATTTGTCCCAGTAGTTCCGGATCGCCTCCAGCTGATGGGCCCCGAGGTCATAAGTGGAGACGATCGCGAGGGATCCGCCGTCGGGCCGGAGGTCGGCGACGGCGGGCTGGTCCGCGACGATCAGCAGGCCGTCCCCGTGCTCGGCGTAATGGTGGACCGTCAGGCCGACCTGGTGGTTGCTGCGGAACCACACCTTGCCGGAGATCTCCTCCCCGGTGGGCAGCGTGAGCGAATAGGCCTCTCCCCGGGCGGGAACATCGCCGAGCCCAAGCTTCTCGATCGCTGACCCCTCGGAACCGGGGACGGCGAAGAAGAAGGTCCGGCGCTTGCCATGCGGGTGGCGTTCCAAGGCGAAGCGCAACTGGTGGAGGAACGTCAGCCAGCCCTGGGTGATGTCCTCGTCCCAGGCGGCCCACTCGGAATTATGGTCGACCGCGGCCCGCGTGACGCTGACTTCCGTGCCGTCGGAGACAGGTTTAAGTGTGAAAACGTCCCCGCCGTCGACCACCAGGGAAGTGTGGTCCGCGCCTTCGACCACATTCGGGCCGAAGTAGATTTCGTTGATTTCGGCCGCCTGGTCATCGGCCTCCCACCCGTGCCATTGGGCGATCCTGGCGGGTTCGCGCAGCATGGTCCAAACTTGCTGCGCGTCGGAATTGATCACAACGCTCAGATTGTTCGTCATGGGGTGAATCTACAACGCCGCGCCGGGTACGGGTAGGGCCCGAGGGATAAGCGGACCGGTCCGCCCGACGGGGGACAGGCGGACCCCGCGTAGGTCAGGCGCGGACCGAGTCCAGTTCGTTGCCGATCCGGCGCTCCAGCTCGGCGGCGCCGATCGTCTCAGAGCCGCCGTGGGCGCGCAGGAACAGGAGCGCCTCAAGCCGCAGCAGCCGCCATTCCCGTTCGGCCTCCGGGTTCGCGCTGTCGATCGAGCGGAAGATTTCCTTGTCGTACAGGTTCGGCTCATTCAGCGAGCGCTGACGCACCTTGGCGTTCATTCTTGCCTTGAACGGGTCCGTTTCCATGACCTCGGGCGCGCGGAGGAACTTTTCATAGACGGCGGCCCGCTCGTCCTGGCCCAGCTGGCGGCAAATGTAGCTGGAGAGCGCCAGGGAGGCCTCCACCGAGGCCCAGCGGCCGGGGTTGCCGTCAAACGGCAGGACGTTGAGCAGATCCGCGACCGCCAGGGCGCGTTCGGCGTCCTTGAGGATGACGAAGAGTTCATGGGCGAGGTCGCTGAGGTCCTTCAGGCAGCTCCCGGACTTCGTGTTGATGCCTTTGGCGAGCCGTTCGCTCAGCAGGAGCACCCCGACGGCACCTGGATGCGCTTTGGCGACCGCCTCCACCAGGGATTCCGGCGTGCCGTCCGGCGTCGGGATGAGGGCCAGGTCCGCTTCGCTGGGTCCGCTCACCGCGGGCGGCGCAGCAGGCTGGGGAGGAACGACGACGGCGTGCGCCGCGGGGGCGCCAGGGGAGTCCCCGGAGGCAACGCCGTCGGAAGCGGCGGAAGAAGCGTGCTCGGGGGGAGTCGTGTTCCGGGAAATTTCTGCTGTGTCGACGTTTCCGGCCGTGATTTCTACAGTCTCCGGTGCATCCGGTCCGGGCTCGGCGTCTTCGGCGAGCCGGACCGCGGATCCGGCGGCGATCCGGAGCACGCCGCCGCCGCTCAGGGTCGCCAGGACGATAGCGGGCGTACCGAAATCGTCGGTTTCGACGTCCACCCGATGGACCTCGGCGGAGCGGATTCCGTCGGGCAGGATCAGGCGGTCACCGGCCCGCAGAGATCCGGCCTGCTGTTCACTGTAGTTCCGGGAGGCGGGCGGGTGGGTCATCGGGAGTCCTTAGAGTTCTCTTGCAGTCCGCCCAACAGTCTACAAAATCTGGTGCGTGAAGTCGGGGACGCCGGTGTTCGCCCGGGCGTCCCCGGGAGGCACCGGTCCCACAAGAGCCCTCTAGTTTCCGACCCCCGCGAAGGCCAGCGCCTGACGGATGAGGGCGCCGCGGCCGCCACTGAATTCAAGCTGGACGTCCGAGCTCATGACCTCCTGCGGGGTCATCCAGGTCAGCTCCAGGGCGTCCTGCCGCGGGGAGCATTCGCCCGTGACGGGAATGACATAGGCGAGCGCAACGGCGTGCTGGCGGTCGTCGGTGAAGCCGGTATGGGACGGGGACGGGAAGTACTCCGCCACAGTGAACGGCACCGGGCTGACGGGCAACTGCGGGAATGCGAGCGGACCCAGGTCTTTCTCCATGTGGCGGAGCAGGGCGGCGCGGATGGTTTCCCGGTACAGGACCCGGCCCGAGACCAGGGAGCGGACCATGGTGCCGTCCTCGTCCGCCTGCAGGAGGGTGCCGACCTCATTGACGAACCCGAGCGGGTCCAGTCGGACCGGAACGGCCTCGACGTAAACCATCGGCAGCCTGCCCCGGGCTTCAAACAAGTCGTCGTCGGAGAGCCAGCCGGGATTCGGGTCAGGGGTGCGCACATTCATGGTTAAGTTCTACCCCATCCCCGCGTTTGCGGGCTGACGACGTCCGGTCAGGAGCCCGCCGGTTTCGCCGAAATCCAGAGCATCGCGCCGTTGGGGTTCTCCGGCAGGTCGGCCGCGTCCGGGTTGGCCACATGCAGGCTCCGCCCGAAGGCCTCTTCCGTCATGCTGACCCGGTGGCCTGCCGCCGCCAGGCGGTCCCGCAGGGCGGTGAGGTCGCCCGTGTATTCAAAGCCCAGGCCGGACCGGGCGGTGCCGTTGGCGGGCCGCACCATCAGCACCCCGCCGTTTTTCGCCGTGAAGTCCGCGGTTTCGTCGGCGTCCGGGGTCGGGCGGAGCCGGGCGCCCATGTTCCGCAGCGTTTGGGCGGCGCCGGCCGCGTCCGGCGTGAACCAGACCTCGACGACGGCCAGGGCAGGATCGGCGTCAGCACACTGCGCGCCGTGGGCGGCCTTGTCCGCGAAGAAGCCGAATCCGTCCTCGCCCGTAATCCGGCAGGTCTCGCCATGCCGGGCCTGGACCAGCTCCGCCGGGGCGTTGCCGTCCTCCACGCTGGCCGCGTTGGTGCGGCGGGCGAACTCCGCAAGGTCCCCGACCTCGACGCCGAAGTCCGTCCTTCCATCCGGCACGTCCCCGCCGGAGCCGGCGCCGGCAGCACTGCCGACGGCTCCGTCTCCGGCGCCGGGCGCCACACGGTGCAGGGCAAGGCGGCCCGAACCGGCGTCGAACTCCTGCCAGTCGCCGCGATCGACCGTTCGCACCATGCCGAGGTCGGACAGCAGCTGCTCCCACTGATCCATGCGGGAGGTGTAGTGGATGGGGCGGACGCGCAGCATGGGATCTCCTCGGCAGGACGGGTTTGGCTCCACAACACATCGTGCCACCAAAGCACTCATCCGGTCAGCCCCGCCGGAGCACAATCCAGGAGGCACAATCCAGGGGCACAATGGGGCCATGGCTGTTGAACTTGAGGAACTGCTGGTGAAGGACGCCGCCGAATGGCGCGCCTGGCTGGAGCGGCACCACGCGGACAGTCCGGGTGTGTGGCTCGTGCTGCACAAGAAAGGCGGCTCGGTCACCGAACTGGACTACGAGGCCGCGCTGCAGGAGGCGCTGTGTTTCGGCTGGATCGACGGTCAGGGCCGGCGGCGTGACGAGGAGAGTTCGTTCCAGCGGATGACCCGGCGGGGGCCGAGGAGTGTGTGGTCCGCGCGGAACGTGGAGCGGATTGGACGGCTGGAGTCAGCCGGGCGGATGGCCCCGGCCGGGAAGGCCGCCGTCGCCTCCGCCAAGGCGGACGGGCGCTGGGAGGCCGCCTATGTGGGCTCAGCCACGGCGGAAGTCCCCGCTGACCTCGCGGCAGCCATCGCGGCGGAGCCCCGGGCGCAGGCCATGTTCGAGGTCCTGACGTCTGTGAACCGGTACGCCCTGATCTACCGGACAAACGCGGTCAAGCAGGCCTCCACCCGGGAACGGAAGATCGCCGGGTTCGTGGAGATGCTCGCCCGGTTCGAAACGCCGTACCCGCAAGCCAAACGGCCCACGGATATGTGACGGGCCGCCGCGCTGTAACGGCCCACGGAACTGTAACGGCCCACCGCACTGTGACGGCAGCCGTTGCGGCCGAGCCGGCCGCCGGTCGCCCGAGGCGGGTCCCAGTGAACTCCCAGCGATCTTCCGGGCTGCAGGTAGTTGCTGCTGCCAGGATGGAGCGATGCCCCTTGCCCAGCGTGCTCCGCGACCCTCCACCGCACTGCCGTCCCAGCGGGGACTTTTCTTCGCGGCAGCGGGCCTGCTGATTGTGGGGGAGACGGTCTTCTGGACCGTGCTTGCCGCGGTGCAATCGAAGAGTGGTGTGGCCTCCCTTGACGTGCCCGTGCACGACGGGATCGTGGCGTCCCGGACCTCGCTCACCACCGCCTTTCTGACGGCCGTGACCACGGTCACGTCGCCGTTATGGATGACTGTGATCGGCTGCGCGTTGGGCCTGGTCTGGGCGGTGTGGAAGCGGGAAGTCTGGCGTCCCGCCCTGCTGGTCGGAGCCATGGCAGCCACCTTTGCAGTCTCCACGCTCATCAAGCACGACGTCGGCCGCGCCCGCCCGGCAGCCAGGGATTTCATGCTGGGACCCGACGATGCCCTGTCATTTCCCTCCGGCCATACCTTCGGTGCCGGCGTCTTCTTGTTCGTCCTCTGCTACCTGCTGGTGGCTGCCCGCGGCCCGCGTGCCGCCATACGGCCCAGCGCAGGGGCGACGTCGGTGCTCGCCTTCGCGGCGGCGGCAGCCGGGACGCTGGTGGTCGGCTATAGCCGGCTGTACCTGGGCTACCACTGGCTTACGGACGTGCTTGCTTCCATGGGCCTAATGCTCGCCGTTACCGGGATCGTCATCCTGGCCGACGGGTTGCGCACCGCCAGGGTCTCGCGGCCGGCGGCGGACGCTGACCTTGCGGCGGCAGTCCCGTCAGAGCCCTACGCCCATGGCCTGGGCGATCACCACCGCGGACGCTGAGGACCACGCCTGCGGGTGGCACGACGCCGGATACGGCACCGCCACTTCCGAGTCCTCGGCCCGTATGCCGGCGAAGACCTCCGGCAGCCGGTGCCCGAAGGACGCCGCGGCCGCCAACAGGCCGTCGGCGAGGACGCGAGCCTCGGCGATGAAACCCTCGGCCAGCAGGCCGCGGATGGCGATGGCGGTGTCGTGGCTCCAGACCGAGCCGCAGTGGTAGCTGAAGGGCCAGAACCCTGCAGCGCGCCGCGAAATCGTATGAACCCCGTAGCCGGAGAACAGCTCAGGGCTCACCAGCCGATCCGCCACGATGCGTGCTTCGGCCTCGTCCAGGAGGCCGGTGCCCAGCAGGTGTCCCATGTTCGAGCCCGGGATGTCGAGGGGAATCCCCTGCCCGTCGAGGGCCATGGCCGGAAACGGGCCGGCGTCGTCCTCAACCCAGAAGCGCTCACGGAACCTGTGCCGGAGGGCGGCGGCGAAGTCCCGCAGTGCCTGACTTCCGGGTTCGCCGTAGGCGTCAAATATCTCGGCTGTCTCCAGCGCTGCCTGGTACGCGTAACCCTGCACCTCGGACAACGCGATCGGTCCCACGGCCTGGCGGCCGTCCCTGAACTGCATGGCGTCCCGGGAGTCCTTCCAGCCCTGGTTGCTCAGCCCGTGCCCCGTGGCGTCCCGGTAGCTGAGGAACCCCCCGTTCCCCGCTCCATCCCCGTCGCTGGCTCCGGAAGCCCCGGCGGCGAGCAACCATTCGGCGGCGCGCGCCGCGTTGGGCAGCAGCGACCGGACGGCGTCGTCGTTCCGGCCTGCTCGCCAGAGTTCGCCGAGCAGGCAAAGCCACAGCGGCGTCGAATCCACGGCCCCGAAGTACACCGGCGGCAGGCGCAGGCCCTGGCTCTCGAGCACGAGTTCCTTGGACCGGAGTTCGTGCAGGATCTTGCCGGGCTCCTCGGCGGCCGCCGCATCGGTCCGCGTGCCCTGGAAGGCCGCCAGTGCCCGCAGCGTTCCTGCGGAAAGCCCGGTGTCCAGGCCGGCTTCCAGGGGCAGCAGCAGCCGGGCCGCCCAGAGCGAGTCCCGCCCGAACAGTGTGAAGTACCACGGCGCCCCGGCGGCGGTGAAGGGAGCGTCCGGCAACTGGCGGGTGGCCAGCCGGAGCCCGGCCACTTCATCGAGGGAATTGTCCAGGAGCAGGCCCAAAGCCCCCGCCGGCCCGGTCCGCGCCGGCCGCGACGACGGCGGGCGGGCGGCCACCACGGCATCGTCATCGTCGGTGAGGACGGCCTGCCATTCGGCCTCGAAGGTCCGGCCCCGGCCCAGGCTCCCGCGCCAGGCGAGCCGGCCGTCCGGGGTTACGGCGCCGGGGGCGGCGACCGACAGGGTCTTTCCGCCCTCCCGCCAGCGCAGCGCCGACTGGTCGGCCCTGGCCGGCTCCGACGCCTCGCGGAAGCGGCTGAGGCGGATCTGCGCCATGTCCGTGAAATCGGCAGCCAGCTCGACCTCGACCTCGACGTCGAGGGAATCGAGGGAGGTGCGCAGCTGGAGGCTGTGCCGCACCACGCCGGGCGTCACGGTCCAGGTCTGCACGAGCTCCACCGCGGGATCCTCCGTGGGGCCAGGGATGCCCCGGACGAGTCCCCGGACGCGCAGGACGCCGCCGGGCTCGGTCTCGACTGTGGCAGGTTCGGGCTCCAGCCCGTTGACGCGCACGAGGGCCCGGGACAGCATCCGGGTGTCGCCGTGGAGGAGGCCGGTGAATCCGGCCGGATCGCTGGGGTTGCCGGCCCCCGCCGGGCCTGCCTCACCGGCCAGGCGGCCGTCCGGATCGAGCCACAGCTGGGTGGGGGCCGCAATGGAACAGTGTTGGCGGTGCAGGCCTGGCTGAACAGTCATGCGCCCACCCTATGACGGGCATAAGGCGAGCTGCTCGATTGGCTAGCCGCATGTCCCTACGGGGCGGCCTGCTCGTCCATCGGGAAGGCCACGGCCTCGCCCACCACGCGCAGCCGCAATTCCGTGCCGGGCCGGGCGATGGAGGCGTTCCAGTGCCGGATGGTGATGATTTCCCCGCCGCCGGGGTAGCGGTGGTCCGGAACGGCGCCGGCGGCCAGGACCGGCGGGATGGGGAGCTGGAGCCGCACCGTCGTCTCGGGGCCGAAGTAGTCGGTGTCCACCACGGTGCCGCGGATGGGGCCGTCCTCGGCGATGCGGATCTGTTCGGGCCGCAGCATCAGCTGGACCCGGCCCTGGGCCGGCGGCCGGCGCACGGGGATGCCGCCGAGCGAACAGGTGGCCAGGGAGCCTTCCATCCAGGCATCCAGGATGACGGCGTCACCCAGGAACTCGGCGGTGGCCCGGTCTGCCGGGCGGGTGTAGACCACGAAGGGGTTGCCGATCTGGGCCAGCCGGCCGCCCCGCATCACGGCCACCTGGTCGGCGAAGGACAGTGCTTCGGCCTGGTCGTGCGTGACGAGGATCGTGGTGACGCCGGCGTCCTTCAGGACCTGGCCCACGGCGCGGCGCGTGGCCACCCGCAGGCCGGCGTCGAGGGCTGAGAACGGCTCGTCCAGCAGCATCAGTTCCGGCTCGCGGGCCAGTGCCCGGGCCAGCGCAACCCGCTGCTGCTGGCCGCCGGAGAGCTGGTGGGGGCGCCGCCTGGCCATCGCCGCGTCCAGTGAAACCATTTCCAGCAGTTCGCCCACCCGCGCCTTGACGCCGCGGTGCCCGCCGGGGAGCTTGCCGGCGTCCAGACCGAAGGAGATGTTCTGCCCCACCGTCAGGTGCGGGAACAGCGCGCCGTCCTGGGCCACGTAGCCGACGTGGCGCTTGTGCGCGGGGACCCAGGCGTTCTCGCCGGCCACTTTGCTGCCCTTGAGCGAGATGCTGCCGGTATCGGGGTGTTCAAACCCGGCGATCAGCCGCAGCAGCGTGGTCTTGCCGGAGCCGGACGGCCCCACGATCGCCGTCGTTCCGCCCTTGGCAACCGAGAGGTTGACGCCCTGGAGGACGGCCTGGGAGCCGAAGTTCTTGGTGACCGCGTCGATCTCCAGATGGCTGTTGGTGCTGGTGGCAACGGAGGGCGCGATCCGCGGCTCGGGGAGGCGGGAGGGTGCCTCGCGCGTGGGGTAAAAATCGGTCACTGTCCGGCTGCTTTCTTGGACTGCTGGAAAAGGAGGTAGGTCATGGGCGCCGAGATGACGATCATCAGTAGCGCGTACGGGGCGGCGCCGGCATAGTCGATCTCACTGCTCTTGCTCCAGAACTCGGTGGCGAGCGTGCGGGTTCCGTTGGGCGAGAGCAGCAGGGTGGCCGTGAGTTCGTTGACGATGCCCAGGAACACCAGGGCCGCGCCGCCGGCAGCGGCGGGGGCCGTGAGACGCAGCGTCACCCGGCAGAAGGCCAGCAGGGGCGGCTTCCCGAGAGCCTGCGCGGCTTCGTCGAGTTCCTTCGGCGCCTGGGACAGGCCGGAGCGGAGGTTCACCAGGGCCCGCGGCAGGAACAGCAGCACATACGCCGCGATCAGGAGCCCGGAGCTCTGGTACATGCTGGGGAGCATCCGGATGCTCACAGTCACGAACGCCAGGCCCACCACGATCCCAGGCATGGAGCTGGTGATGTAGTTGGACAGCTCGAGGGATTTGCTGAACCAGCCGGGGCGCCGCACGGCCAGATAGGCCATGGGGAACGCGACCAGGGTGGTGACCGCGGCGGCGGCGACGCCGTAGACCAGGGTCTGCAGCAGGGCCGGCAGAAACTCCTCCGCCGCCCAGACCTCGGGGCCCCCGGCGACCACCCAGCGCAGCACGAACGTCAGCGGCAGGCCGAAGGCCAGCCCGGTGAGCGCGACCAGGGACAGCTGGGCCGGGAGCTGGTAGGCGTGCAGCGGCAGGCGCAGGGCGCGCGCCTGGGCCCCGGAGCCGATCCGGGCATACCGGGCGGTGCCGCGGCTGCGGACTTCAACGACAAGCAGGACCAGGCACAGGAAGACCAGGACGCTGGCGAGCATGTTCCCGGCGGTGCCGTTGAAGGTGGACTGGTACTGCACCATGATCGCTGTGGTGAACGTGTCGAAGCGGATCATCGCAAAGGCGCCGTATTCGGCCAGCAGGTGCAGCGCGACCAGCAGCCCGCCGCCGGTCATGGCGATGCGCAGCTGTGGCAGCACCACCCGGAAGAACGCAGACCAGGCGCCGAGCCCCAGGGAGGCCGCGGACTGCTCGATGGCCGGGTCGAGGCGGCTGAGCGTCGCGGCGGCCGGGATGTACACCAGCGGGAAATAGGACAGGGTGGCCACCAGGACCCCGGACCACAGCCCGCCCATGGAGGGCACCGCGGACACCCAGGCGTAGCTGTTGACGAAGGCGGGGATGGCCAGCGGGGCTGCGAGCAGCACGGCCCACCACTTCCGGCCCACCAGGTTGGTGCGCTCGACGAGCCAGGCGCCGCCGACGCCGAGAACCAGGCACAGCGGCACCGTGACAACTGTCAGCAGGACGGTGTTCAGCAGGAGCTCGCCCACCCGGGGGCGGACGATCAGGGCGACGGCGGTGTCCCACCCGGTGGCGGCCGTCATGAAGACCACGTAGACCAGCGGTATCAGGGAGAACAAGGCGATCAGGACCGCCAGGATGGACACTACGGAGACGCCGAAAGGCGGGCGGGGGCGCTTGCCCCTGCCCGCCGTCGTCGTATCCCCAGATGGAGCGGGGATCGCCAGCTTGCTAGTCACTTCAGTTACAGCAGTCCTGCCTGGGTCATCAGCTCGGTGACCTTGGCGGAGTTGAGCTTGGCCGGATCCACGGTGGGCGCCTGGAGCTCCTTGAGCGGAACCAGCTTGTCGTTGGACGGGACGTCCGAGCCGATGGCGTATTCGAACGAGGTGCCCTTCTGGAGGACCTCCTGGCCCTTCTTGCCGGTGATGAACTTCAGGAAGGCCTGGGCGGCTGCCGCGTTCTTCGAGGACTTGAGCACGCCGCCTCCGGAGATGGAGACGAAGGCGCCCGGGTCCTGGTTCTTGAAGTAGAACGGCGTGACGTTCTTGGAGTTCTCGCCGGTCTTGGCCTGGTCGCCATAGTAGTAGTAGTGGTAGATCAGGGCGGCGTCCACCTCGCCGGCATTCACGGCCTTCATGGCCGTGCTGTTGCCCTTGTAGGCCTTGGAGTTTTCCTTCATGCCCTTGAGCCATTCCGCAGTGGCGGCCTCGCCCTTGAGTTCCAGCAGGGCCGAAACGATCGCCTGGAAGTCGGCGCCGGACGGCGAGGCGGCCCAGCGGCCCTTCCACTCGGGCTTGGCCAGGTCAAGCATCGACTTGGGCAGCTGGTCGGCGCTGACTTTGTTCTTGTCATAGACCAGGACGGTGGAGCGGGCGGCGATGCCCGTCCACTTGTTGGTGGAGGGGCGGAACTCGGCGGGGACCTGGTCGGCAGTGGCCTTGTCCACGTCCGCGAAGAGGCCGGCGTTTTCCACCTGGGCCATGGCGGGGGAGTTCTCGGTGAGGAAGACGTCGGCAGGCGATGCCGCACCTTCCTGGACAATCTGGTTGGACATCTCAGTATCGTCGCCCTGGCGCACGGTGACCTTGATGCCCGTTTCGGCGGTGAACGCGTCCACCCACTCTTTGGTCAGGGACTCGTGCTGGGCGTTATAGACCGTGATCTCGCCGGACGCCGTGCCGTTTGTGGCGGCCCCGGTGGCGGCAGGGGAGGATGAGCCGGAGCCGCAGGCGGCAAGGCCCAGGGCGGCAGTGGCGGCCAGGGCGATGCCCGCCAGTGCGTTGGTGCGGATCTTCATGGGGCTACTTTCTGCAAGGAAGTCGTCGTAGGTGCCTGCTCCCCGTGAGCGGGGAAGTTAGGGCATGCTCACTAACAACGACTGTAGGTTAGCCAAACCTAAGCAACCAACCCGATGGGCCCTTCTGTGATCAGGATCACATGAATTACGAAACTATTGCGTGACTTAATTCAGGCGGGCTTGGTTGCGGCCGCGGAGGCGACCGACGCGGCAGCCTCGAACACCATCCACGCCTGGAGCTGGGTGGAGAGTTCGACGGCGGCTCCCTCCGGATAGCTGCGGCGTGCGGGAAGCGCCGTGCTGTCGGAAAAGACCAGGTGGCTCCCGGCCCGGGCCAGGCGGTCCTGCGGCGGGAGAATCCGGCGGCCTTCCCACAAGGCCTCGGCTGTATCGTTCACCAGTGTCGCAGCCGTGGCCCGGGTTTCCTCGGGCAGCCGTTCGTCGCCGGCGGCCAGGGCGAGGTACCGGACCAGGATTCCGGTGAAGAGCCCGCCGTCGCCCGTTCCTTCGCAGCGCAACACGGCAGCGCTGCGGCCCAGCAGCGGGGCCGGTTCGGTGAGGCTTCGCGCTACGGCGTCCACCAGTGCGGCCGCCCGGCCGAGGTTCGCGTCGCCCCCGAGTTCCAGCAGCGCGCCGAGGACGGGCCCCTGGTTGTAGGTGTAAATGGTGTCCACCAGCGCCACTTCGCCCGTGCCGGAGATCCGCAGGCCGTCCCGGTACAGGCCCTGTTCGGGCTCGTAGAGGCGGGCGTCCAGCCAGTCGAGCAGCGCCTGGGCCTTGGCCCGGTTGCCCGTCCGCGCGTAGTAGAGGGCGACAGGCGCGGTGGCGGGCGTGTTCTTGAAGTCGCGCTTCCTGCTCCAGAAGGTGCCTCCGCCGAGGTCGTCCGTGGAGGCGGAGTCGAACTGCAGCGTGAGGCTCTGAAGGATCTTGGCGTTGCGCTCGCGGCCGGTATGTTTGCGGGTGTCCTCGGCGAGCCTGTCCAGCCGTTGCGTTGCCAGGGCCAGCCAGGCCATATCGTCGTAGTAGTTGTTGACTACGGAGAATTTGGCCCCTGAAAAGCTGGGCACGGTGAAGAAGTTGCGCAGCCGGATACCTGAGACAAGCCGGGAGGCGAGCCTGCCGGCGCTGGGCCGGTTTTCGCCGTCGAACTTGGGCCCCGGATGCTCCGCTGAGCCCACTTCCCGGCGGCCGGTGTCCACGAGGCAATCCAGATAGTGCGCTTGCCACCAGTAGTGCCAGGGCCGCGAAAGGTTTTTCAGCCGGCCCGAGGGGCGGAGGGTGGCGGCGATGTGTGTCCCCGGCAGGAAGAAGAGCCGCTGCCCGAAAAGCCTGGTCACCGATCGGGCGGCCTCGTCCGCGCGGAAGGACCATTTGGGGTTGGAGGAGGAACCGGCTCGGGTCATGGCCCAAGCCTAATGGCGGGTGGCGGTGCGGCTGTGACCGGAACGGACCCCCGCGCGGCGTGGGCGCGGGGCGCGGCTGCCGGTCAAAGGTGCGGAATGTGCGCATTCCAGTTAACATTCACTAACTAATGTTCCCTGCGGGGCGCTGTCGCAGGCGCCGCTTTGTGTCGGCCTGGCGGCCGGGGTTCGGTGTTGGGATTCGGTTCCACATCAAGGAGGATGGATGGACATCAAGGGTACTGTCGCGCTGATCACGGGCGGGGCCTCGGGTCTCGGGGCCGCCACGGCCAGGCGCCTGTTCGACGGCGGTGCGTCGGTGGTGCTCGTGGACCTGCCGGCCTCCGCCGGGGACGCCTTCGCAGCCGAGCTGACCGCTTCCGCGCCGGACCCGGCTAGTGGCCGCACGGCCGTCTTTGTCCCGGCCGACGTGACCGATGAGGCGCAGGTGCAGGCCGCCGTCGACGCCGCCGTGGCGCTGGGCCCGCTTCGCGTCGTGGTGAACTGTGCGGGAATCGCTACGCCCGGCAAGGTCCTGGGCCGCGACGGCGTCCTGCCGCTCGAGACGTTCAGTCGCGTCATCCAGATCAATCTCGTGGGCACCTTCAACGTGACCCGCCTGGCCGCCGCCGCGATGGCTGCCGCAGAGCCCGCCAGCACGGAGCTCGGCGGCCCCGAACGCGGCGTCATCATCAACACCGCCTCCGTTGCGGCCTTTGACGGCCAGATCGGGCAGCCCGCCTACGCCGCCTCCAAGGGCGCCGTGGCCGCCATGACGCTGCCGATCGCCCGCGAGCTCGCGCGCTCGCTGATCCGTGTGGTCACCATCGCCCCGGGGATCTTCGAGACCCCCATGATGGCGGGGCTGCCCCAGGAGGCGCAGGACTCCCTCGGCCAGCAGGTGCCGCATCCCTCACGGCTGGGCCGCCCCGCCGAATACGCGAACCTCGCCGCGCACATCGTGGACAACGCCATGCTCAACGGGGAGACCATCCGCCTCGACGGCGCCATCCGCATGGGTCCGAAGTGACCGGGACCTTGCCGGCCGCGGCGGCCGCAGAAGCTACGGCCGGCCTGCCGGCGGCTGACTTCTTCGATTTCGAATCCCTGCTCAGCGCCGCCGAGCAGGCGAAGCTGGCCGAGCTGCGGGAGTTCCTGGCGGCCGAGGTCGCCCCGTTCGCTGGCACCTGGTGGAACAACGCCGAATTCCCGGCCCACATCCTGCCCAAGCTGGCGGCCCTGGAGCTCAGCGCCCCCGCCCAGCGCGGCTACAGCCACCTGTTCGCGGGGATCATCATCGCCGAAATGACCCGGGTGGACACGTCGCTGGCGACCTTTTTCCTGGTCCACCACGACCTCTTCGTGGAATCGCTCTACGGCTTCGGCTCGGAGGACCAGAAGGCGCGGCTGCTCGACGACGCGGCGAACCTGCGCACCACGGGCGCCTTTGCGCTCACCGAACCGGAGCACGGCTCGGACGTGGCCGGCGGCATGGAAACCCGGGCGCGGCGGGTCCCCGGCGGCGCGGCCGACGGCGGCGACGCCTGGGTGCTCAACGGCGCCAAGCGCTGGATCGGCAACGGGACGTTCTGCGACTACATGCTCGTCTGGGCCAGGGATGAGGCCGACGGCGGCATCCGCGGCTTCATCGTGGACGCCACGCTGCCGGGCGTGTGCCGGAGCAGGATCGAGAACAAGATCGCGCTGCGCACGGTGCAGAACGCGGACATCACCTTCACCGACGTCCTGGTGGCCGAGGCGGACCGCTTCGCCGGCATCAGCAGCTTCGAGGACACCAACGAACTCCTGCGCGGGTCCCGCATCATGGTGGCCTGGCAGGCGGTGGGGCAGCAGCTGGCGGCCTTCGACGTCGCCCGGCAGTACGCCGTCGAACGCCGGCAGTTCGGCCGTCCGCTGGCGAAGTTCCAGCTGGTCCAGCAGCAGCTGGTGGCCATGCTCGGCAACGCCGTGGCCAGCATGGGCATGATGGTCCGGATCGCGCAGCTGCAGCAGCAGGGCGCGGCGGACATGCCGCAGGTGGCACTCGCGAAGTCCTATGTCAGCGCCCGGATGCGCGAGACCGTGGCGATGGGCCGGTCCCTGCTGGGCGGCAACGGAATCGTCACCGACTACCGGATGGCCAAGATCTTCGCCGACGCCGAGGCCATCTACACCTACGAGGGCTCGTTCGAGATCAACACGCTGATTGCCGGACGTGCCGTGACGGGCGTGTCCGCGATCGTCTAGCGGAGCCGTGGCCGGTCCCGGGACGGTCCCTCAGAAGAGGGCGGGCTCTTTCTCGCCGGCTTCGATCCGGTAGTCGAGGCTGTTGTTTTTCACCGGCATCGGGCAGGTGCCGTACGGGGTGAAGGCGCTCGGATAGTTGATCGCCCGGTTGAAATCAAGGATCACCGTGTTGTCCGGCCGGGGCCGGGCGGTGGAGACTTTGCGCCACTCGTCAGTGCTTTCGCCGTTGGTTTCGTCGTGGAACGTCACGGTCAGGGCGCCGAGCTTCTCCTCTTCGGCCTGCAGGCGGAACTCGTGGTCCTTGCCGGGAAGCCGGAAGACCAGCTCGCCCACCGAGCGGTGCACGCCGTCGACCAACGGGTTGGCGGTGCCGATGGGGACGTCCACGGGCTGCGCGTAGGGCACGAACCGGGCCTCGACCGCCAGGTCCGGCCGGAAGCCGAAGGTGGGCACGCCGTTGAACTCGGTGAACACCGGCGACTTCGAGTCCCGGGTGCGGATGGCGTATTTGTCGGCCCGCATGGCGAGCTCCACCACAACCTGGCGGCCGTCGTCGCCGCCGTACTGCACCCACATCAGCGATTCCTCGTCCGCTAGCACGGCGCTCACCGTGCCGTCCACGGGTTCGCCGGTGTCCATGAGGCTCAGGCCGTCGGACGCGGCGGCGGTGAGGAATGCCGTGGTGCCGTCGGTGGACCAGAGGCCCGGGGCGAGCTCCACGCCGGCCGGCTGGTCCTCGAGCCACTGGAAGGACGTCAGCGTCAGCCAGCCGTGAGCGTCCGCGAGGGCGGTGTTGCGGCTGTTCCGGAAGCGCTGCCAGCGGGCAAGCTGCGGGTCTTGGATGTTCATGGGTTCCTCCGGGGGTATCAGCCCAGCTGCCGGCTGCGGGTCACTTGGGGGGCGGTTGGGGTTTTGAGGCTGACTGCCACGAGCTGGGCTGCGGTGGACCGCGCCGCGCTGGCCGCGTCCGGGCTGCCGTCGAGCACCCCGCTGGCCAGGCCGCCGTCGAGCAGCAGGGTCAGGCTGCGGGCGAGCTGGTCCGGATTCCCGGCGCCGGCGCGGGCGGCCAGATCCCTTATCCAGGCGAGGATCTGCTGTTTGTGGGCCACCGTCCGGTCGTGGACCCGGGTGCCGGCGAGGGATTCGGCGGCCGCGTTGATGAAGGCGCAGCCGCGGTAGCCGTCGCGCCGGCAGGCAATAGTCAGGGCGTCAAACAGGCCCACGAGCTGCGCCGCCGGATCGTCCCCGGCAGCTTCGGCGGCGGCATGAAGCTCTCGGGACCAGACGCCGTCGACCTTCTCCAGGTACGCCAGAATGAGGTCGTCCTTGGCCGGAAAGTACTTGTAGAACGTGGCTTTGGCGACGCCGGACTCGGCGATGATCGTGTCGATGCCGGCGGCTCGGAAGCCTTGCGCATAGAAGAGCCGGAAAGCCGTGGCCAGGATCTTTTCCTTGGCCGTGCCTGCGGCGGCGTGGCCTGCGGCGCGGCTTGCGGCGCGGCCCGCGGGGGCCTGGGCCGCCGGCGCGGCGGAGGCTGGGCGCGGCGTCATGACCCAATCGTACACAGACAAGTCTGTCTAGGGGCAGGGTGCAGGGTGCGGCGGTCCTTCATGTTCCGGTGCCCGTCGGCGGCCCCGCTATTCCAGCCTGGGCGTCTGCCTGTAGACAGATCTGTCTGGTACCCTCAAAGCAAGGGTAGACGGACCTGTCTACTCCAGACCTAGAAGTGGGGACTCCATGAAAATCGCAGTGCTCGGCACCGGCACGGCGGGCCGCGCCGTCGCGGACGCGCTGGCAAAACTCGGCCACGACGTCGTCATTGGAACCCGCGACCCGCAGGCCACGCTGGCCCGGACCGCGCCGGGTCCGATGGGCGGCGTTCCATTCGCGCAATGGCACGCCGAGCATGCCGGAATCGCTCTGGCCACCTTCGCCGATGCCGCTGCCGGCAGCGACATCGTCGTCAATGCCACCAACGGCAATGGTTCCCTGGATGCGCTGGCCGCCGCCGGCGCGGCCAACCTGTCCGGCAAGGTGCTCGTGGACATCGCTAATCCGCTCGACTTTTCCCAAGGCTTCCCGCCCTCGCTAAACCCGGTGAACACGGACAGCCTCGGCGAGCAGATCCAGCGGACGTTCCCTGATGCCCGGGTGGTGAAAACGCTCAACACGATGAACGCCAGTGTCATGGTGGACCCGGCAAGCGTTGCCGGCGGCGACCACTCCGTGTTTGTCTCGGGCAACGACGCTGACGCCAAGGACGTTGTGCGCGGCCTGCTTGCGGATCTCGGCCACCGCGACATCATCGACCTGGGCGACATCACCACGGCGCGCGGCACGGAGATGCTCCTGCCCGTCTGGTTGCGGCTCTGGGGTGCCTTCGGAAATGCGGACTTCAACTTCAAGATCGCGCGTTGAACGCGCGTTGAAACGGCCGCGACCGGCGTAACTGGAGGGGCTGACACTATCTGAGACGGAATTCCGGCCGGGAAGGCCTGCGAGTAACATCCCATGGGAAGAAGTAATCAGGCTCACAGTATCCAGCGCAGTGTACGAGCCAAGTCGAACCCTCGAAAGATAGTTTCCATGGCTGACACTGCAATGCATTCCGATACCGATCTCGCTGCCGAACTCCGCGCCGACGTCCGCCGGGTTTCCACCCTCCTGGGCGAATCGCTGGTCCGCCAGCACGGGCCCGAACTCCTCGACCTCGTCGAGCAGGTGCGCCTGCTGACCAAGGAATCCAAGGAGGCCGCCCGGGGCGGGGCCGACGCCACCGGGCCGTGGAGCTCGTACGACGTCGTCGCCCAGGTCCGTGAACTGCTCGGCTCCCTGCCGCTGGACCAGGCCACTGACCTGGTCCGCGCCTTCGCGTTCTACTTCCACCTGGCGAACGCCGCCGAGCAGGTGCACCGGGTCCGCGGCCTGCGCACGCGGCAGGAGAAGGACGGCTGGCTCGCCAAGGCCGTGGCGGAGATCGCGGACCAGGCCGGCAACTCCGTGCTGCAGGAAGTGGTCAACGAGCTCGACGTCCGTCCCATCTTCACCGCACACCCCACGGAGGCCTCCCGCCGCTCCGTGCTGGACAAGATCCGCCGGCTTTCGGACATCCTGGCCGAATCCACCACGGAGGGCGCGTCCGCGCGCCGCCGCCAGGACCGCAACCTCTCCGAAGTGATCGACCAGATGTGGCAGACGGACGAGCTGCGCCAGGTCCGGCCCACCCCCGTGGATGAGGCCCGGAACGCCATCTACTACCTGACCGGCATCCTCAGCGACGCCATGCCGGAAATGCTCTCCGACCTTTCGGAACTGCTGACCGAGCACGGCGTCACCCTGCCACCGGAGAAGGCCCCCATCCGTTTTGGCTCATGGATTGGCGGCGACCGGGACGGCAACCCCAACGTCACGGCTGCCGTTACCCGCGAGATCCTCCAGATCCAGAACCAGCACGCCGTGCGGATCAGCATCGGCCTGATCGACGGGCTCATCTCCATCCTGTCCAACTCGACCGCGCTGGCCGGGGCGGACCAGGAACTCCTGGAATCGATCGACGTCGACCTGGCGAACCTGCCGGGCATTGACCGCCGCGTCCTGGAGCTGAACGCGCAGGAGCCGTACCGGCTCAAGCTGACCTGCATCAAGGCCAAGCTGATCAACACCGGCCGGCGGGTCGCCGCCGGATCCGCGCACGAGCCCGGCCGCGATTACACCGCCACCGCGGAGCTCCTCGCCGAGCTGGGACTGCTGGAACGGTCTTTGCGGAACCACCACGGCGCGCTAGCCGCCGACGGGGCCCTGTCCCGCGTCCGCCGGGCCATCTCCTCCTTTGGCCTGCACCTGGCCACCCTGGACATCCGCGAGCACGCCGACCACCACCACGACGCCGTCGGGCAGCTCATGGACCGTCTGGGCGGCCCCGGCGTCCGGTACGCGGAACTCAGCCGCGCCGAGCGGCACGAAGTGCTGGGCTCCGAACTCGCGTCCCGTCGCCCGCTCTCCGGCCACCCGATCAAGCTCGACGGCGCCGCCGACGGCACCTACGACGTCTTCCGCGAAATCCGGCGCGCCCTGCGCACCTACGGTCCCGACGTGATCGAGACCTACATCATCTCCATGACCCGCGGCGCGGACGACGTCCTGGCCGCGGCCGTGCTGGCCCGCGAGGCCGGCCTGGTGAATCTCTTTGGCGAGGCCCCGTACGCCAAGATCGGGTTCGCGCCGCTGCTGGAGACCGTCGAGGAGCTGCGCGCCTCCGCGGAGATCGTGGACCGGCTGCTCTCGGATTCCTCCTACCGCGAACTGGTCCGGCTGCGCGGGGACGTGCAGGAAATCATGCTCGGCTACTCGGACTCCAACAAGGAATCCGGCGTCATGACCAGTCAGTGGGAAATCTACAAGACCCAGCGCAAACTGCGGGACGTGGCGGCCAAGCACGGCGTCCGGGTGCGCCTTTTCCATGGCCGCGGCGGCTCCGTGGGCCGCGGCGGCGGCCCGACCTATGACGCGATCATGGCCCAGCCCAACGGCGTGCTCGAGGGCGAGATCAAGTTCACGGAACAGGGCGAGGTCATCGCGGACAAGTACTCCCTGCCGGAGCTGGCCCGCGAAAACCTGGAGCTCTCCCTCGCCGCGGTGCTGCAGGGCTCGGCGCTGCACCGCGCGCCGCGCACGTCGGAGGACCAGCGGGTGCGCTACGGCGACGTCATGGAAACGGTTTCCGACGCCGCGTTTGCCCGCTACCGTGCGCTGATTGACGACCCCGACCTGCCGGCCTATTTCATGGCCTCCACCCCGGTGGAGCAGCTGGGGTCCTTGAACATCGGATCGCGCCCCTCCAAGCGGCCCGATTCCGGCGCCGGACTTGAAGGCCTGCGGGCCATCCCGTGGGTGTTCGGCTGGACGCAGTCACGACAGATTGTTCCGGGCTGGTTCGGCGTGGGCTCCGGCCTCAAGGCCGCCCGCGAGGCCGGAAACTCCGCCCAGCTCAACGAAATGATCGAGGGCTGGCACTTCTTCCGCTCGGTGATCTCCAATGTGGAGATGACCCTGGCCAAGACGGACATGGACATCGCCGGCTACTACGTTTCGACCCTGGTGCCGGAGGAGCTGCACCACCTGTTCCGCGCCATCCGGACCGAGTACGAGCTCACCGTCCAGGAAATCCAGAACCTGACCGGCGAGCACGTCATCCTCGACGCCCAGCCCACCCTGAAGCGCTCCCTGGAGATCAGGGACCAGTACCTGGATCCGATCAGCTACCTGCAGGTGGAACTCCTGCGCCGCGTCCGGGCCGAGGCGGGGACAACCATGTCTGGCGCCGAGATCGACGAGCGTCTCCAGCGCGCCATGCTGATCACCGTCAATGGAGTCGCCGCCGGCCTGCGCAACACCGGCTAAGCCCACTGCGCCCAACCACGACGCTCCCTCAGGTGTGGCGGCTAATTTCCGGACGCTCTTTCACGTGTGGCAGGTAATTTCCGGACGCTCCCTCACTTGTGGCGGGTAATTTCGGGACGCTCTTTCACGTGTGGCGGGTAATTTCGGGACGCTCTCTCACGTGTGGCGGGTATTTTCCGGACGCTCTCTCACGTGTGGCGGGAAATGTCCGAACGCTCTCTCACGTCGTGCGGGAGCGTTCGGGTTTTAGATGCCGAACGTGCGGGAGCGTTCGGGTTTTAGATGCCGAAGGTGAGGGAGCGTCAGGGCTTTGGCGTCAGGATTAAGGCTCGCCGTAGGGCACCACGATCGTGCGGCGGGCCGCGCCGCCGTCGGAATAGGGGAGCGTCCGGACCGGGACGCCGTACAGGGCGCTGAGGGCCGGGTCGGTGAGCAGCTCCTCGGCCGGCCCGGTCCGCGCGCCGCCGCGGCCCAGCAGGACCGCGCGGTCGGCCAGGGACAGGGCGTGGTCCGGATGGTGCGTGCTCAGCAGCAGGGCCATGCCGTCGGCCATCAATCCGCGCAGGAGCGACAGGACACGGACCTGGTTCTTGAGGTCCAGGCCGGTGGCGGGCTCGTCCAGCACCAGCACCGGGCAGCCGGTGGCAAGGGCCCGGGCGATCAGGACCAGCTGCTGCTCGCCGCCGCTCAGCGTGGGGAAGCGGCGGTCACGCAACCCTTCGACGCCCACCTTCTCCATGGCCTCCAGGGCGGCGGCCCGGTCCGCGGCGCCCGGCGTCCGGAAGACGCCCACCTGCCGCGCCCGGCCCATCAGGACCATGTCCAGGGCGCCGTAACCGAACACGCTGCCGCGGGCCTGCGGCACATACCCCGCGCCGTCCGCCCGGTGCACCGTTCCCTCCGCAGGCTCCAGCAGCCCGGCGGCGCAGCGGATCAGCGTGGTCTTGCCGCTGCCGTTGGGGCCGAGCACCGCGGTGGCCGTGCCGGGAGGCACCCGGAACGTGACATCCCGGAACACCCAGGCCTGCCGGGCGTACCCGAAGCCCACGCCGTCCAGCTCAAGCACTTTCCCAGATCCTTTCCCGGTTGCGGCGCAGGAGCACGAAGAAAACGGGGGCCCCGATGAGGGCGGTAAGGACCCCCAGCGGGATCTCTCCTGCGGTCAGGGTGCGGGCGACGGTGTCCACCAGCACAATGTAGGCGCCGCCCAGGAGGAAGGACACGGGCAGGAGCACACGGTGGTCCGGGCCGACCCACATCCGCGCCAGGTGCGGCACCACCAGGCCTACCCAGCTGACCGCGCCGCTGACGGCCACCGCCCCGGCCACAATGAGGGCCACCGCCACCAGCACCACCCAGCGCAGGGGACGCGGTTTGAGGCCCAATGCCGCGGCGTCCTCGTCGCCGAGGGAGAGCACGTTGAGCCGCCAGCGCAGCAGCAGGAGCACGACGGCGCCGCCCAGTACCGGGATCAGGGCGACGGCGACTTTGGTGTACGTAGCCGTGGCCACGCTTCCGAGCAGCCAGAAAACAATGGCCGGCAGCGTGGTGTTCGGATCCGCGATGTACGTCACCAGCGCCACCAGGGCCGAGAAGAACGAACCCGTGACCACCCCGCCGAGAACGATCATGAGCATCGGCGTTCCGCCGCGGCCCGAGGTAATCAGGAACAGCAGCCCCAGGGCCAGCATGCCGAAAGCGAAGGACCCGGCCACCAGGAGGAAGGTGCCCAGCCCGAGCAGCAAGGCCAGGGCGCCGCCGAACGACGCGCCGGCCGCAACGCCGATGATCTCGGGGCTGACCAGCGGGTTGCGGAAGATGGCCTGGAGTGCGGCGCCGCCGATGGCCAGGCCGCCGCCCACCAGCACCCCGAGCAGGACCCGCGGCAACCGGACCAGCAGGACCACATTCTGTTCGGTCTGGCTCGCCTCGACGGGGAAAGGCACAACCTGGGCGGCGAGGATCTGGACCACGTGCCCGGGCGGGACGTAGAAACGGCCCACGGCTAGTGCGACGAGTCCGACGGCGGCCAGCAACACGGCGGCGATGACGACGGGTCCAAGGACCGCCGGACCGCGCACCCGCTCCGGGTTGCCGGGCCGCCGGGCCTGCCGGACCTGCCGAGGGGCCCGCAGGCGGCGGTTCAGTCGCGCCGAGCTGGTTTCATCCAGCATTGAATTGTTGGTAGTCGGCGGAGCCGCTGTTCCCGCTGATCCAGAGGATTTTGTCCAGCTCGGCTGCTGTTGGCTCGTGGTTGTAGAGGAACCGGAAGTACTCGGTGACTTTGCCGCGCAGCCCGGAGCGCGCCTGGGGGTACGCGATGTCCGAAAGCCAAAGCCACATGAGAGGCGACTCCTGGCCGGGCGGGTCCCACCGGTAGCCCCCGAGCGGCACCTTGTAGACACGCCGGGAGCGCACGGCGGAGACGTTCTGCCACACCGGGTCCGAGTAGATGTCCTGCGGCATCGCCTGGTCAAAATTGCCCAGCAGGATGACCTCGGGGTCCCACCGGAGGACCTGCTCCACGTCCAGGCCAACCATGCCGGAGCCCGGCAGCGGGTCCTTGCCGGTGGCGGGATTGCTGCCGCCCACCAGCTTGATGTAGAAGTCGTTGTAGGTGTTGGCCGCGGCGACTTTGAGCCCGCCGGTGAACCGATTGAAATACAGGATGCTCGGTCCCGCGGAGCCGCGCCCTGCCGCCGCCGACTTGATTTCGGCGAGTTCCTTGTCGCTGCGCGCCTTGATTTCGGCGGCCCGCTCCGGTTTGCCCAGCATGGCGGCGAACATGCTGACCCAGGCGTCCACGTCCTCCTGCGTCCCAGTGTTTTTGAGGCCGAGCACCGTCAAACCGGCGTTTTCCAGGGGCTCGACCAGTTGGGCGTCTGACCACTGGACCACGACGTCCGGGTTCAGTGACCGCACCGTCTCCACATTCGGCGTAAAGTCCTGCGTCGCGACGTCGTGCGGCAGTTCAAGTGCGCGGGGGAACATGGTTCCCATGACGCCGTCACGCATCGCCACCCACGACGCGTTGTGCATGGCGCTCAGATGGTCGGCGCTGCCGTCGACGGCGACCAGCAGCGACGCGGCCGGCATGGGGATGGTGACCACACTGCTGACCGGCTTGGCGAAGGTGAGGGTCTTGCCCCGCTGGTCCGTGATGCTGATGGGTTCGGAAACCGTTCCGGAACCGCTGGGCGACACTGCCGGCGACTGCCCGGACGCGCCGCATCCGGCCAGGAGGGCCGCCGAGCCGCCTGCCACGAAAACCTGCAGCACGGAGCGCCGGCTGAGATCGTCGGTTCGCATGGATTTGACCCCCTGTGCGTAGGTTCTTCACAGGATCCGCCCGACGCCCAAGGCTGTCAACGGCAACCGGGTTCGTGGCCCTTGCCGGGGCACAGGGCCGGTGCTACGTTCGAAGAACCTTGTGCAGAAGGTGGCCAGATGATGGTTCTCGACGGCGCGCAGTTGTTTGTCCGCTATGCCTACCCGCCCAATTCCCGCGGCAGCTGCGGGCCCCCGGACAGCGATGCCCTGCTGCATTACGGGCAGTCCGGCGTGACGGACGCGGGCCTCCGTGAGCTGGCCAAGGGCTTCGCCGGCGCGTGGCCTTATCTGGAGCTGATCGCAGGGGCCAACCGGATCGCCGATCCCCTCGACGGCCGCGTGGTGGAGGCGTACTGGGTGGGCAACAGCCTCCTGGATTCAGTGGGGGTCACCAACATCGGCAACTCCATGGAGGACCGGTTCCGGGCCCGCACCGGGCACCAGTTCCCGCATCTGGTCGAGGGCGTCCTGGCCGGCGGGGTGCCGCACCACAGCTTTCATGTCTTTGAGATCTACCCCTGGCTCGGCCTGCTCCGCGACGATCGGCGCCACGCCACTGCCCTGAGCGTGCTGGACCGTTGCCGGATCCGGTGGGGCGAGGTGCTGGCGATCACCGGCGATGAAGCCGTGGTGCGGTCCCGGCCGCTGGTGTGGGACGGCGTCGCGCTGTCCGTGGGTGAACCCGTGGTGGAGAGCGCGAAATACGCCGTGAACGGCACAGGTTTTGTGGCAGGGCTGGCGGTCGGGGACGTGGTGTCGCTGCACTGGGACTGGGTGTGTGACCGGCTCTCCCCGCATCAGTTGCAGCGGCTGAAGCACTTCACGGCGCGCCATCTCCGCATTGCGAACGACGGCGTCGAGCACCGCGGCGCGGCGATCGCCCTGGAACGATCGACCTAGAACGATCGCTGACCTTCCGCTGCTGCTCGTGGTCGGTTCTGCGCTGAATCTATAAGCATGCTTACTATGGTCCAGGCGGTAACCATCAACTGACTACAGGAGTCCTGGCATGCCTCAGCGAACGGTTTCGGATCTCATAGTGGAACGCCTCCAGGCGTGGGGCGTGGAGAGGGTCTTCGGGTACAGCGGAGACGGCATCAACGGTTTCATGGGCGCCCTCCGCCGGTCCGAGGACGCCATCGAGTTCGTGCAGGCAAGGCACGAAGAAGCGGCAGCTTTCATGGCGGTCGGACACGGTAAGTACACGGGCGGCGTCGGAGTGGTGACGTCCACGCAAGGTCCCGGCGCCGTCCACCTGCTCAACGGCCTCTACGACGCCAAGCTGGACAGCGTTCCGGTGGTGGCGGTCATCGGCCAGCAAAGCACCACCGTGCTGGGCTCGGCGTACATGCAGGAAATCGACCTGCTGACACTCTTCAAGGACGTCGCCGCGCAGTTCGCGCAGCTGGCCAGCTCCCCGGAGCAGGTACCGATGCTGATAGACCGCGCGTTCCGCACGGCACTGGAAACAAAGTCCCCGTGCGTGGTGATCGTGCCCCACGACATCCAGACCGCGGAGGCGCCGGAACTCGACCACGAACACGGCATAGTAGTCACCGCTCCTGTATGGCACCCTGCCCGGGTGATGCCCGCCGAGGAAGAACTGGACGCCGCCGCAGAGCTGCTTTCGAAGGGCGAGCGGATTGCGCTCTTCGTCGGCCAGGGTGCCCGCGGTGCGCAAGCCGAGGTTGTCGCCCTGGCTGAAAAGTTGAACGCCGGAATCACCACGAGCCTGTTGGGCAAGCCGTACGTTGACGAGACGCTTTCCTTCGCCACTGGCACCATGGGCCACCTGGGCACGACGGCGAGCGCGCATCTGCTCGAAAACTGCGACACCCTGCTGATCGTTGGGTCCAACGATCCCTGGACGGAGTTCTACCCCAAACCCGGCACGGCCAAGGCCGTGCAGATCGACATCGACGGCCGGAAGATCGCCAACCGGTACCCCGTGGAAGTTGGGCTGGTGGGCGACGCCGCCGCAACGCTTCGCGAGCTAAGCGCGCGGCTCGACAAGCAGCCGAACCAGCCCTCACGCGCGCAGTGGCGGGCCGACGTCGAAGACCAGGTACGCACCTGGCGCGACCTGTCGGCGGAACGCGCCAACGTCGCAGCCGAGCCCGTCAACCCGGAGCGGGTGGTGCGCGAGCTCAACGGAAGGCTTCCCGCCGACGTGCAGCTGAGTATCGACGTCGGCAGTTGCGTCTACTGGTACGCCCGGCAATTGGTGGTGCCATCGGGAGTCCCGGCGCATTTGTCCGGAACTCTCGCCAGCATGGGCTGCGCCATCCCGTATGGACTCGCGGCGAAGCTGGCCCATCCGGAGCGGCCACTGCTGGCGCTGGCCGGTGACGGCGGCATGCAGATGTTGGGCGTCGCGGAACTGATCACCGTCGCGCACCGATGGCGGGACTGGGGGGATCCACGGTTCGTGGTCTGCGTTTTCAACAACCGCGATCTCGCCGAGGTCTCCTGGGAGCAGCGCGAGACGGAGGCCGAGCCGCGCTTCCCCGCCAGCCAGGTCATCCCGGACTTCCCGTATGCCGGCTACGCGGAACTGCTGGGTCTGAAGGGTGTCCGCGTCGACGACCCTTCGCAGCTTGGCGCCGCCTGGGACGAAGTGCTGTCCGCTGACCGGCCGGCGGTTCTGGAAGTGCTGACGGACCCGAACATTCCGCTTCTTCCGCCGTTCCCCGCCGGAGCCCAGAAGCTGGAGGGCATGCGGTCCGCGCTGGCCGAAGAAGGCCCCGACGGCGGGCACGCCCGGCGACTGCTGGACACCTACGCGGAGGGCGAGTCCCGTCTGCGGGACGCCCAGGGCTAAGCCGGCTGGGGGCGGTTAGGGGGCGTGGGGCGCGGCGGTGTCCGGGTCCTCCGGGGCCTTGACTCCCGTGGCGAGGCGCGGCGAGGACTCGCCCGCCGGCCGTCCGGAGGGCGAAGCGTCGGCTTCGGTCTTTTCCCGCCCGGCTTCCTCGCCTTCCTCCTTGATGACGTCCTCGCCCCGCCGGGTGGTACTTACCCCGACGTCGGCGGGGGCCATGGCGGCGTCGTCGGGGGTCTCGTCGGGTCCCGGTTGCGCGGGTTCCTTCAGGGGCGGTTCGCTCCCGAAAGCGCGGGCCGTGCCAGGGGCCGTTCCTTCCGCGGCGTCGTTGGTCCTGCCCGATTCGGATACCTCGGCCGGGTCGGTGGGCTGGGGCGGTTCGGCAGGCCCGGACGGTGTCGTCGGTGACATTGTGCTCTCCTTGGTGTGCTGGGTTGGTCGTTTAAGTGCAGGCCCTAGCCTGGACCGGCGTCGCCGTCGGCGTCCCTGGGGCGGCCCATCAACTCCAGGCCGTCCATCGCCTGGTCGGCACCCGCGGCGTCCACCCGTTCCAGGGCGAAGCCCATGTGGATGAGGACCCACGTGCCGGGTTCCAGCGGGCCCTCATCCAGCAGCCCGATGTTGATCTTCCGCTGCACCCCCGCAACGTCCACGAGGGCCAGCTGGCCGCCGTAACCGTCGAGCAGCTGAACCACCCGGCCTGGTATGCCAAGGCACATGAGAGGAGTCCTTCCTAAGCCTGGGTCGACGTGTATTGTGCGAGCAGCTCGCCTATGACCTGCACTGCCCGCGGGACGGCTGCTGCCGCGGGGGCGGAAAGCCCGATGCCCTCGGTGAGGTCGGCGGGAACGCAGCCCACCACGTAGGTAAGCGGCACCTCACCGCCCAGCGACCGGAGCCGACCCAGGACTGCGACGGGGTCCATGCCGTGCGGATCCAGAGGTGCTCCGCTGTCGAGGTCCTCTGGCCCGACGCGCAGCACGCGGATGCTCCCCGGGCCGGTCGCCGTACCGTGCTCCACGGGGCTGTCCGGCGGCACGGTGTCCACGAGCACCAGCAGGTCCACGCCTGCCAGCAGGTCGTAGGCCAGGTGCATGCCGCGGATCCCGTAGTCCTCGACGCGGACGCCGGGTGCCGGGCCGAGGGGATCCCCGGTGAGACGGCGGGCGACTTCGGGGCCGAACCCGTCATCGCGCAGGAACATGTTGCCCACGCCCGCGACGAGGACGCGCGCAGCTTCGGAGCCGGGACCGCCGGCGGCGTTTCCGGGCTGGAGGGCGGCGGTCACATCTGGCGCACTTTCAGGTAGCGGCGGATGTCGGGGACCGACCGGATGCCCACGTAGGCGGCTCCGGCGGCCATCGCCAGCAATAGGCAGACCGTGGCCATTCCAATGATTCTCATAGCGGAGTTTCCCTTCCATCCTCGGTGCGGGGCCGGGTGTCCTGACCTGGCGGTTCCAGCGGCTCAAGTTCGTCGGGGGCGAAGTAGAAGGACCGGCCATACCCTTCATGAAGATCCGCCGCTGGGTCATCTTCCAAGACAAGCCCCACGTGCGTGCTGCCGTCGACGTCGAAGTGCACACTGGTGACGCGTCCGGTCTGGCCCGCGAAGAAGAGGTCCTGCGCGTCGGCCCGCCGGTTGGGTGCCACCCGGACCCGGCTGCCCCGGGCCACCGCAACACCCTTGATCTGGACCGCATCCGCGTGCGGCTGGACGAGGGCTTCCGCTTCCGGCGTCCACCAGACGGGCGGTTCCCCTCCGGCGCCGGCGGAGCTCCCGCGGGGTTCCGGAACGTCGAACGCGTGCGGATGGCGCAGGACTCCATGCAGCTGCTGGAGCTCCTCCGGCGACATCGCCTCGCACCGGTCGATGATCGCCGCCGCACGCGGATCCGTCGCCCGGGCCTCGGCCTTCTCCTCTGCCGTCAGGGTCAGCACCCGCAGGGTGAGGATCTCGTCAATTTCCGTCGAGTCGTACAGGGCCACCGAACTTTCCGGGGCCACCGCCGGGTGGTCGTACAGGATGATCGGGGACACCAGCAGCACATCCGTCTGCCCCTGCGGCCCGGCCAGCACCGGCCAGCAGCGGTGCTGCGCGCAGGACGCCGTGGCCCCCGTGGCCCAGTCCGGCGGGTCCAGCAGCGACAGGAAGTCAGCGCCCCGCAGGTCCAGGAGCAGGTGGGCGCCGATGAAGGACGTGGCGATGGCCGTCTGGCGGTCCGGCGGTTCCCCGACGGAAGGGATTGTGTTGGCCGCCGAGACCCGCAGCCGCAGCAGGCCGCGCTGTCGTCCGCCTTCGACGGTAGTGGCGCTCAGCGTCACCTCGCCGTGCAGCGCGCGACGGCGGCGGACCAGCCGCCCGGCCAGCCGGCCGGCGTCGTCGCGCAGTTCCTCCACGTCCGTGCCGGCGGGGACGTCCACCGGCAGCACGAGCCCGGCGTCCCCGTCCAGCAGTTGGGCCAGCGGAAACGGACCCAGGGCGGTTTCGTGCTCCACGGCCTCGTCCCAGCTCAGCCAGCGCGCCGCGCCGACGGCGAGTTCGTCCACCGCAGTGAACCGGCCGGCGTCGTCCGCTTGCTCCGCGGTGCGGGCCTGGAGCTGGAGAAAGCGCAGATGGATCCCCACCTCCGCATCTGGTCCGGGGCCCAGCAGGCAATCGGCGAACATGTCCGGTTCTTCCCCGACACCGGCGGACGCGGCGCCGGGTGGCCCCAGGATGCCGAACTGCCAGCGGGCCTGGTTCTTCTGGGAGGACGCCCGGTAGGGGTAGAGGAGATAGCCCTCGTAGAGGACAGCGTCGGCCACCGCGCGGGCCAGGCTCAGGCTCATGTTCATGGCAGCGGCTTCCCGCCCACCCCCGAGGCTGCCGCCGCCAGTAAGGATTCGATGGCGGCCTCCCAGGAGGTCAGGCCGCGCACCGACTTGTACTGCGACAGGGCCGCCAGGACCTCGCGATCCAGCCGAATCCAGCCCGTGTTGGGGAAGTGCATGTCCATCAGCTGCCGCCAAGCCGCCACGGGCAGCCGGTACGGCGCCTCGAGATCCCAGGGCACCTGTTCCACGCCGAAGCCCGTCTGGCCCTTGGTGAAGACGGTTCCGGAGAACAGGAACTCCAACGGGATCTCGCCGTCCTGCAGGGCGTTCAGGTACTTGGCGGCGGCAACGTCGAAGTCGAACGTGCACGGCAGCGGGAGGGCCACCTCGGTGCTGCCGGAGAAGCCCTGGACCATGGTGCTGCACTGCATCCAGAGGAAGGACTTGAGCGTGGTGGGCCAGCGCCCGCGCTCGCCGAAAAGGTCCAGCAGCCCCGGCTCCTCCTCCGGCGCGTAGCCGCGGCGCTGCGGCAGGATCCGCACCTGGCAGCGCAGGGCGATGGCATGGACGGCCGTGCCCGTGGCTTCGGTCAGGCGCAGCCGGGCGGTCAGCTGCGGGGCCGCGGTGTAGGGCTCCGGCCGGACGTCGACGACGGCGAACACCAGGCCGGTCACTGCGGGCCGCCCGGGACCGGCTCGCGGGTATCGTCCTGCGCCGGCTTGCTGCGGCGGCCGAGGTCCGCAAAGAAGGCGGCGAGCCGGTCGCGGGCCTCCTGTCCGCCGTCGAACCCCCGCCAGACGAGGCGAAGCTGTCCCACCAACTCGTAGCAGGCGTCCACCGGCACCAGGTGGCAGTCGGCCTGCGGGCGGTCGGGTCCGGGGCCGCGGATCAGCAAAGCCTCGGTATCCGGGGCCGCCAGGGCAAGGGCCGGATTGCGTGCCAGCACGGCGCCCCAGGCGTCCAGGGGAAGCTCGGATTCGGTGGCCCCCGCCGGGCCCGGGTAAAAGGCGACGGTCCGGTCTAGCCGTGAACTGCGGAAGAAGAAGGCCAGCCCCACCGGGATCTCCAGCTCGTCCCACTGGCCAGGACCCAGCTCGAAGTCCGGAAAGGAGACGTACCGGTCCGGCACCGAACGGTAGCGCAGGTGGGCGGTGCTGTCGGTGAACAGGAGGTAGCAGGGCCGGCAGGTGCACATCATGGCGTGGCTTTCGACGTCCACGACGTGCTGGTGGGACTCGGGGATGGGGTCGCCGCACATTTCGCAGCGCTCGCCGGCCGGCCGGGCTGCCGGCTGGGCGGCGATCCGCCGGAGCAGGGCGACGGGCAGACCCGGCGCCCGGCCCGCGTCACGGGCCGGACCGGACATCTGTGGTGCTGGCATTTCAGGCGCCGGCATTTCAGGCGTCCTGGCCGGAGACTGCCGGCACGGCCACGGACATCACGCCGGACCGGACCAGGAGGGGCAGCGGGTCAAGGTGCAGGCTCCGGTCCTCAAGGCAGGAGCCTGCCTGCCGCACGTCGAAATGCGCGCGGCACCCCGGGCAGCGCAGCAGGCCGCCGCCCACCGGTCCCGCGAGGGCGCGCTGGAGCACCGCGCCGGCCATGGACCCGGTGCAGCGGGGGCAGTAGTCCCGGTAGGCGTACAGATCCTGCCCCGTCCGGCAGGCAAGCACCGGGTAGCCGCCCACCAGGAAGCCCGCCACTTCGCCCTGTTCCAGCCCGGCGATCTCCGGCACCGCCTGCCAGGAGCCGGGCGAGTGTTCCTGCCAGTGCTGGCTGGCACGGGTGCCGTTGCCGCTGCTTGTACCGCCGCCGGCGTGGTCCGACGAGTTAAGCCGGACCAGCAGCGCGTCCACCGGGATCAGGGCAGGGACGGCGGGGCGCGACTCCGCCTCGACCACCTCGATGGCGGTCACCTCCGGTGCCGCCGACTCAATGGCCTCCTCGACGGCGAACTTGAGCGTGACGGACGACGACGGGCAGCCCTGGCAGGTGCCAAGCAGCTTCAGCCGCACGACGCCGCCGGGGCTGACGTCCAGCAGCTCCACGTCGCCGCCGTGCGAGCCGAGGTAGGGCCGCACGCCATCCAGTGCGGCGGCCACCCGGGTCTGGGTGTCCTGCGGGTGCAGGCCATGGATCACCAGCAGGCCGGCCACCAGTTCATCGGCGGTCAGTGCGTCCAGGGTGGCCCGGTCGAGCTGCCCGCGGTCATCCAGGATTTCCAGGATCCTTGCCAGGCCGGCGCCGTACAGGTCCGTCACTTCGCGCACGAGGTCTTCGGCGCGCCCGCGGGCCACCGCCCCGCCGGAGCCGAGGGCGTCGAGGAGAGTCCCTATGCGCTCGCCGGGTTGCCCCGGCTGGTCTGCGCCGTGCATGCCAGCTACTCGCCGGTCAGGGTCTGGGTCGGTGAGTGCAGCCGTTGCAGGGTTTGGCCGTTGCCCAGGTACATGTGGACGCCGCAGGGCAGGCAAGGGTCAAAGCTGCGGACGGTGCGCATAATGTCGATGCCCTTGAAGTGCTCGCGGTCGTTTTCCTCGAAGATGGGCTGGCCCTGCACCGCGTCCTCGTACGGGCCCGAGACGCCGGCCGAATCCGTGGGACTGGCGTTCCATGGGGTCGGCGGGTAGGGGTGGTAGTTGGCAATCTTGCCGTCCCGGATCACCATGTGGTGCGAGAGGACGCCGCGCACGGCCTCGGTGAAGCCGCAGCTGATGGCTTCCTCCGGCACCTCGAACGTTTCCCAGGTCTTGGTGCGGCCGGCGCGGATTTCCTCCAGCGCCTTTTCGGCGAAATGCAGCGCCGCCGCGGCGGCGTAAGCCTGGAAGTAGGTCCGGGCACGGTTGCGTTCGAGTGTGTTGCTCCATTCCGGAATGTTCCACTCGAAGGTGACGGGGCCCTTCAGGGCGGTCTTGGGCAGGTTGATCTGGACGCTGCGGCCGGTGGCCTTGATGTAGCCGATGTCCACGAGCCCTGCCAGCGCGGTGGCCCAGAGCCGGGCCAGCGGTCCGCCGCCGGTGTCCAGCGCCAGGTTGTCCTGGCCATCGAACCAGCGCGGCGACATCACCCAGCTGTACTTTTCCGCGAGGTCGCGTTTCTGCGGCCGCGGATTCGTGTGCTGGTTCCACGGGTGCCGGCGGTCCACGGGATTGCCCAGGGGATCGTGGCTGACGAACATTTCCTGGTCTTCCCAGTCCTCGTAGTAGGAGGAACCCAGCATGATCCGGATGCCCAGGTTGATCCGCACCAGGTCCGTGGTGACCAGCTTGCCGTCCACCACCACGCCCGGGGTGACGAACATCTTCCGGCCCCATTCGGTCATGTCCTTGTATTCGAAGTTGCAGAAGTCCGGATCCTGGAGCGAGCCCCAGCAGCCGAGCAGTGTGCGCCGCAGGCCAACCTGCTCGTACCCGGGGAGGGCCTCGTAGAAGAAGTCGAAGAGGTCATCGTGCATGGGGACGACCTTCTTCATGAACTCGACGTACCGCATGAGCCGGGTGATGTAGTCCGTCATCAGTTGGATCGTGGCAACCGTGCCCACGCCGCCGGGGTAGAGCGTGGAGGGGTGCACGTGGCGCCCCTCCATGAGGCAGAACATTTCGCGGGTGGCGCGGCTGACCTGCAGGGCTTCGCGGTAGAACTCGCCGGTGAAGGGGTTCAAGGACCTCATGATGTCGGCGATGGTGCGGTAGCCGTGGTCAGCCTCGTGCGGTGCAGGCGTGTTTTCCGCCTTGGCCAGGACGCCCGGGTTGGTCTCGGAGACCATCTTCTCGCAGTAGTCCACGCCCACCAGGTTTTCCTGGAAGATGTTGTGGTCGAACATGTACTCGGCGGCTTCTCCGAGGTTCACTATCCACTCGCCGAGGTTGGGCGGCTTCACCCCGTACGCCATGTTCTGCGCATAGCAGGAACAGGTGGCGTGGTTGTCGCCGCAGATCCCGCAGATGCGGCTGGTGATGAAATGCGCGTCCCGGGGGTCCTTGCCCTTCATGAAGAGGGAGTAGCCGCGGAAGATCGAGGACGTGCTCTTGCACTCCACCACCTGGTTGTTCGCGAAATCGATCTTCGTGTAGATGCCCAGGCTGCCGACGATCCTCGTGATCGGGTCCCACGCCATCTCCACCAGGTTGTTGTTGCCTGTCCCGCTTCCGGACGGCATTGGAATCGTTGACGTCATGTTCTTCACCTGTCTGGAAGGGGTGGTTACCAGGTGCGCCGGGCCCCGGTGAGGAGCTCAGTGCCGGGCCGGCGCCACTTGGGCTCCTGGTCCAGGGTGTGGGTGGTGATTCCACGCAACGCCCTGATGGCCGTGCCGTACGGGCGGATGGTGTTGGTTGAAAGCCTGCCGCCGGGCGGTTCATCCATGAAGGGCATGAACTTGTCCGGGAAGCCCGGCATGGTGCAGCCGATGCAGATGCCGCCGACGTTCGGGCAGCCGCCGATGCCGTTCATCCAGCCGCGTTTGGGCACGTTGCATTTGACCACCGGCCCCCAGCAGCCAAGCTTGACGATGCACTTGGGGGAGCCGTACTCGGTGGCGAAGTCGCCCTGTTCGTAGTACCCGGCCCGGTCGCAGCCCTCGTGGACCGTCTTGCCGAACAGCCACGTGGGCCGCAGGGCCTCATCCAGCGGAATCATCGGCGCCTGCCCGGTGGCCTGATAGAGCAGGTAGGTCATGGTTTCGGAGAGGTTGTCCGGCTGGATGGGGCAGCCGGGCACGCACACGATCGGAATGCCTGCCTTGGACTTCCAGTCGTACCCGAGGTAGTCCGGCACGCCCATGGCCCCGGTCGGGTTCCCCGCCATGGCGTGGATGCCGCCGTAGGTAGCGCAGGTGCCGGCGGCGACAATCGCGGTGGCCTTGGGGGCAAGGCGGTCCAACCATTCGCTGGTGGTGATGGGCTGGCCGGTCTCGAGGTCGTTCCCGAACCCGCACCAGTAGCCGCCCGGGGCGTGGAGCTTTTCGTTGGGGATGGATCCCTCCACCACCAGGACGAACGGCTCCAGTTCGCCGCGGTCCGCCTTGCGGAACCATTCCAGGAAGTCGTCGGCCCCTTCCTGCGGGCCGCACTCGAAGTCGATCAGGGGCCAATGCATGGCAATGCGGGGCAGGCCCGGCAAGGCGCCGAGGGCTATTTCCTCGACACTGGGCTGGGTGGCCGCAGTCAGGGCCACAGAATCGCCGTCGCAACTGAGCCCCGCGTTGATCCACAGCACGTGAATGAGGGCTTCTTCGGCCTTCAGGGAAGTTTCGGTAGGCATCGTTGCCTCTTTCGGGGCCCTAGGGGCTCAGCGTGTTTGTCAAAGATTCGGTCAAGGTGGATGAGCGGGGACCGGTCCCCCCGAGCCAGTCATACCAGCCGGTGAGGCCGTCACCGGTGGAGGCCGAAAGGACCAGGAAATCGCTGCGCGGATTGATCTGCCGGGCCCTGCGCTGGAACCCGTCGACGTCGAAATCAACGTAGGGGAGCAGGTCCGACTTGTTGATGACCACCAGATCGGCTGCCCTGAACATGTGCGGGTATTTCTGCGGCTTGTCATCACCTTCCGTCACGGAAACAACTACTACTTTGGCTGCTTCACCCAGATCGAACAGCGCCGGGCAGACCAGATTGCCCACATTTTCGATGAACAACGTGGACCCTGCCTCCGGGTCCAGCGCGTCCAGCCCGCGCCTGAGCATGTCGGCGTCCAAGTGGCAGCCTGCCCCGGTGTTGATCTGGACGACGGGCCGTCCCACCGCGCGGATGCGGTCCGCGTCCAAGGATGTCTCCTGATCGCCTTCGATGACGCCGGCGCGCAGCTGTTCGCCCAGGTCCGCAAGGGTGCGGACCAGGAGGGTGGTCTTGCCGGCACCCGGGGAGCTCATCACGTTCAGCGCCCGGATTCCGCGGCCCTCCAGCCAGCCCCGGTTCCTCGCCGCGAGCACCTCGTTCTTGTGGAGCAAGCTCTGCTCCAGGGGGATGATCTCAGGAGTGTGATCGGGGGAATGGTCGTGGGTGTGCTCGTGGGAATGGTTGTGCTCGTGGTCGTTGTCGTGCGAATGGACGTGCTCGTGGTCGTGCGAATGAGCATGCGGCTGTTCCGGCGGCAGGGCGCCGGCAGGTTCCTGAATGGTGGAAACCCTGATGTTTGTCTCGTCACCGCATCCGCAGGTTGTACACACTGGCTAAACCACCTCCACCGACATCAGCATGAGTTCGCGGCCACTGAGGACTTCGACGTCGGCGCTTCCGCACGGACACAGCAGGATCAGGTCAGTCAGGTCGAAGTCGTCGTGGCAGCTTCGGCATCGGGCCACGCCCTGGGGTTCGTCGATCATCAGCTTCGCGCCGGCCAGAGGGGTGCCCGCGGAAGCCACATCAAAGCAGAAGCGCATGGCGTCGGGGAGGACACCGGACAACGGACCCACCTGCACGTTGACCGCAGTGACTTTCCGCTCGCCGGTTTGGTCGAGGACGGCTTCGATAAGGCTCTGCGTGATGGAGAGTTCGTGCATTGCGGCACCCCTTCCTGCCAAGATAGGCGCGCCCCGGATAAAACACAACCACCCGATCTGACGCCGGCGTATACTGCCGAAAAGGCGGCCAAACCACACGGACAGCGGACCGCCCGCGGACCCGAGGCTGGATCATGAAGCAACCGGAGGTTACGCGCCCGGGACGGATCCGCGGCGCGAGCAGTGCCCTATCGGGCCGGGAGTGGGCATCGGTCGGTGGAGTGGCCGTGTGCGTTGCTTTCCTCCACATTCTGGGTTGGGGCGTCTTGGCAGGCGTGGCGGATCCGCAAAGCATCCCGGTCGGTTCTGCCGGGGTTTTCGGTGTCGGTCTGGGGGTGGCCGCCTACACCCTGGGCTTGCGCCACGCTTTCGACGCCGACCACATCGCCGCCATCGACAACATCACCCGCAAGCTCCGTGCCGAGGGCAAGCGCAGCATGTCGGTGGGGTTCTGGTTTTCGCTGGGCCACTCAAGCATCGTGTTTGGCCTGTGCGCCCTGCTGTCGGCCGGAATCCGCGGACTGGCAGACCGGGCCGTGGCCGCGACGTCGGAGCTCCATACTTTTCTAGGCCTTGTGGGCACAGCAGTTTCCGGCGTGTTCCTGTTGTGCATCGGTGTCCTGAACCTCGTGCTGCTGCGGGGCATCATCAAGTCAGCCGCGCGGATGCGCACCAGTGAAGCAGCCGAGGAGGACCTGTCAGCCCAGACGCCGTCGCCGGGGGTGTTGTACCGGGTCTTCGGCCGAGCCGCTCGCCTGGTCACCCGTCCTTGGCACGTGTACGGACTCGGATTGCTGTTCGGCCTCGGCTTTGACACCGCCACCGAGGTCAGCCTCCTGATTCTGGCCGGGGGTGCGGCGGCTTCCGTACTGCCCTGGTACGCGATCATGACTCTGCCGGTCATCTTCGCCGCAGGCATGAGCCTGCTGGACTCCCTGGACGGCTGCCTCATGAACTTCGCCTACGGCTGGGCAGTGTCCCGGCCTGTCCGCCGGGTCTACTACAACATCGTCATCACGGGACTTTCGGTGGCTGTCGCCCTAGGCATCGGCTCGATCGAGCTGATCTCCATCCTCGTGGAGCGAGCCGGGATCACAACCGGTCCGTTGTCCGCAATCGGTGGCCTTAACCTGGACTCCGTGGGGTACACGGTGGTAGCGCTGTTCCTGGGTACGTGGGTGCTGGCCATGGGGGTCTGGAGGTTCGGCCGCATCGAGGAGCGGTGGTCCGCTCCGGTCAGGAACCCGGACGTCGGCGTCGGCAGCTGAACCGGGCAGCCGGAGGCACCCGATGCATTTAGGCTTGAGCCTATGCCGTCGTTCCAAACCAGACTGAAGATCACCGGGCTCAAGCCGGGAAACGCCCCGGAAGCGGTGATGGCCGCGGCCATCGAGGCGCTCGCGACGCGGCACCACGTCGAATCACACCAGCTCGAGCTTGCCGGCGGCGTACCGCAGCTGAACCTGCGCTTCCTGGTCGAGGCCACCGCGGACAGCGCTGAGAACAGGCAGGCAATTGAATCGGCAGCCATGATGCGTGACGCCGTCGAACGCGTTGCTCTTACCGGAACGCTGACGGTGCTGCGCCGCAGCCGCGGCCGCTGGGCGCCGGTCTAGAAGTCCAGTTCCTCGTCCGGATCGCTCGCCACGGCCGCCACGGGGGAGTTGTTTCCCCGGCGGCGCGTCACCACCACGCCCACGACGGCGCCGATCACCATTCCGACGCCGACGCCGATCAGGGAGCTCGCCCAGAACGGGAGCCCGGTCGCGGAGCCGGTGAAATAGCCCAGTGCCACGGACCAGCTTGCCCACAGCAGGCCGCCCAGGGCCGCGCAGAGGCTGAACCCGCGGGTGGAGACGTTGGCAATCCCGGCTGCGGCCGTCGTGGCCAGCCGCCCGCCGGGGATGAAGCGGACGCCGATGATCGCTCCGTAGGTGGAGGACCGGCCCGCCTTAGCAATGGCCGCGTGCACCGTGGCGTGGAAATGGCGGCCCCATCTCCAGCGGTCGAGCACGTGGCTCAGGCGCCGTTTGAAGAGCTGGAAGACCAGGACATCGCCAATCCATGAGGACAGGGCCGCGAGGAGCACCACGAGGAAGCCGTTGATGCTGCCTGCGGCGGAGAGCGCACCGCCTGTGATGACGATCATTTCGGAGGGGAGAGGCGGGAAGAGGGCGTCGCCGATCACGAAGGGGAAGATCCAAAAATAGATCGCGGCACCCCAGCTGTCCGCATTTCCCAAGTCCATGGGCACAAGGTACCGTACTTCGGGCCGCTATCGGGCGTGGCTCAGGTTCAGTCGGCTGCGGTATTCCACGGGGGTCCCCGAGATGGGGTCGACGAAGCGGATTCCGCGCGCCAGCAGCTGCAGCGGCTTGGCGTAGTCGTCCGGGGCTTTGTCCAGCAATACCGGGTAGAACGCGTCGTTGACGATGCCCAGCCCCAGCGAGGCCATGTGGACGCGGAGCTGGTGGGTCTTCCCCGATTGTGGCTCCAGCCGGTACAGCCCGAGCCGTCCGGCGAGGGCCGCGGCGGTGCCCGGCGCCGGACCCCCTCCGGCTGGAGTGCCGGCGTCGAACGTCCGCAGCAGCTCAATCCGGGTCTCCGTGTTGGGCTCGCCGTCGATGACTTCGGCCAGCAGATAGCTGCGGGACTTGGTCATCCGGTTCCGCACCACCACGGGGAAGCCGACGGCCGGGTGCCCGGGAGCCGGGGCGGCCGCCGCCACACACTCGTACTCCTTCTGGACCTGGCGTTTTTCGAAGAGCACTTGGTACTTGCCGCGGGTGGCGGGATTGGTCGAGAGCAGCAGGACGCCGGCGGTCATCCGGTCCAGGCGATGCATGGGAATGAGGTCCGGCAGGCCGAGCTGGTTCCGGAGCCGGACAAGGGCCGATTCCTGGATGTAGGTGCCGCCGGGCGTCGTGGGCAAGAAGTGGGGCTTATCCACCACCAGCAGGTGGTCGTCCTGGTGCAGGATATTCAGTTCCACCGGCATGCGCGTCTCGGGAGGCAGCGTGCGGTAGTACCAGATGAAGGTGTGCTCCTGCAGTGGGGTGCTGCGGTCCAGTGCCACCCCAGCCTCACCGACGATCTCCCCGGCGTCGAACCGGTCCTCGATGCCTTGCGGGTCGATGTGTCCCCAGCGATGCATCATGTAATCCAGCGCCGTGTCCCAGGGCCCCTCCTCGGGCAGGCGAAGGCGGGTTGCGTTCACGCCGTCGCGCACGGGCAGGGGGGATTGCATCACCCGGCCCATTCTACTTGGCCGGCAGGAGAGAACGACGCGAGGGATGCGGCCCCCAACAGGAGCAGCATCCCTCGCGCCGTCGTCTGGCTTTCAGTCTTTCTTGAAAGCGTCCTTGACCTTTTCGCCGGCCTGCTTCAGGTCCGCCTTCGCCTGATCAGTCTTGCCCTCGGCCTTCAGGCTGTCATCGCCCGTTGCCTCGCCGGCAGCTTCCTTGCCCTTGCCGCCGAGCTTCTCTGCGGCGTTGTCGATCTTGTCTCCCAAGCCCATGGTGGCCTCCCTGCGGTTGGCTGTCCCCGGGGCGAGCCCCCGGGGCTGACAGTTCCATCCTATGGCCGCCGCGCGGGCCTTGGACAGGTTCTGGAAAGACCACCGCGGTCAACTGTTTCCCGGGTAGACGAGGCTCTCCGTGTCTTCCTGCTTTGCCGGCATGTCCGCAAGCCCCTGGGGTGAAAGATCCATCCCTGCCAGTAGTGCACCCGTCGCGGCGGCCAGTTCTGGCCCGTGGTGGGCGTTGTGGTGATCGGTGATGTTGTGTCCGTTTCGTCGGTGGTGAGTTGGCTCCGTGGTGCCGGTTCGGCGCGTCAGTGGGGCAGTTCCATCTGGAAGCCGCACCTGCAGCGCAGGACCCGAGTTTGCAGGTACACGCCCAGAAGATCAGCGGGCCCGGGGTCGGTGGTGAGCGGAAGGTATGCATTCCGCATCGCCGGATCTGCCGGTGCCATGGCTTCTCCGCAATGGATGTAGCCTCCGTCGAGACGCCCCAGCTCCAGGGCGTCACGGGCCCTGGTGGGACGGGCCATGATGGCGGCCACGAACTGTGCGGTTGTCGCCAGTACCCGGGACCCGCCGCAGCGGGAGCAGTCGAAGGCAACGGCGAGGGTTTCCTGCAGCTGGTTGAGTCGGGTGATCGTGCCGACGACGAGGTGGTCGTCGGAGTCGCAGTAGGTACACCAGGGCCGGTGGCCCATGGGTTGGTGCGCGTCCCGCGGAACGTACGTGCCGGCCGATCCGGGCACGCGGTTCAGACCAGGACCGGGTAGCTGCTCAGGATGTAGTCCGCTGCGGCGGCCCCCTTCATTCGCAGACCGTTGTTGTGTCGCGACACGAGGCGGGACTTCATCGCCGCCCAGAAGGCCGCTTCCCTGACGGGCAGCTCACCCGTCACGCAGCACCAGCTGGTGTAGAGCCCGTAGAGCTGGTCCCGCTCAAGTTTGGAGTCCGAATCGAGCTCGTGGATGGTGGATTCCTGAAGAAACTGGTCAAAATGCCTATCTGCCATGGTTGGCTCATTTCCGCGGGGGTGCTAAAGATGCCGCCGTGTGGCTACAGCAGCTGACGATCCGGTGTCCAGCACGGGGGCATCGGAACGGGGATTTCAATCTGGATGTCGCTGCCCGGGCGCTGGCGGATGGGTCCGAAAGCGGACCGGGCGCATTGGACCGAGGTGCAGGTTGAACTGCAGTGGCATTTCGGTTCGGTGGAATGTTTCCCTGCAATCTGCGTCACATCATTTCTACAATGTAGACTTTAGGCGTAGACAGTCTAGGAAGCAAGCCTGCCAGCCCTCGCTCGGCTGGGTATTGCTTGGTCAGGATAGAAGCCATGAAGGCCCCGCAAGACCTCGCAGACAGCCCAGGCGCGGCCGGCAACAAGAGCCGATTGAGCCGTGAAATCGTCCTCTCCGCCGCGCTGGAACTGGTCGATGCAGAGGGCCTGGAGGCGCTGACCATGCGCCGGCTCGGGCAAAAGCTGGGCAGGGACCCCATGAGCCTCTACCGCTATGCGGCGAACCGGGCGGCGGTCCTGGACGGAGTTACTGAACTGGTCCTCAACCAGTTGCCCGCCGTGCCGGCTGGCCCTGACTGGCAAGCGCAACTCCGGCGCATCGCCCATGATTTCCGACGGCTCGCGCTGCGCCACCCCAATGTCGTGCCCCTGCTGGTGACGGCGCCGCTGTCGACGCCCCTGGGCCTCCGGCCGCTCGGCACGCTTCGCCCCGTGGAACTCATTCTTTCCCTGCTGGTCGACGCCGGGTTCTCGACGGCGGACGCCCTGCATGTCTACCGCGCCTACTACGGGTTCCTCTACGGGCACATCCTCAATGAGCTGCAGGAGTGGGTGGTGGACCCGGACGAGAACGAGGCACTGCTGCGCCTCGGCCTCCACAACCTCCCGGTCAAGGAATTCCCGCGTCTGCGCGCCCTCGCGCCCGTCCTCGCCGACTACGACGGCGCTGCGGAACTCGACCAGGGCCTGGCCATCCTGCTCTCGGGCCTGGCGGCCCGCCTGGTCCATGGTTTACAGCCGGGTCACTGATCCTGAAGGATCGGGAAGGATGCGCGCCGACGGGGCCGCCACCGACAGGGTGAACCGCTCCCAGCCGATAGGAGGCTATCCTCTACGGATGGCTGATCTCACCGTTTCCGACGTCCGCTGGCAAGGGCTGAGCGGGCGCATGTATGCGTCCCGCGGAGCGGGGAAGGCCCGCGCCGAGGGCGAGGCGGCCCCGGCTTTCGTCCTCGTCCACGGCATTGGAGTGTCCCACCGCTACCTGTTCCGGCTGCACCAGTTGCTGGCCGAGACCACGGACACGTACTCGATCGATCTTCCCGGCTTTGGCGGGACGCCGAAGCCGGGCCGTCGGTTGTCGGTCGGGGACTACGCGGACTTCATCCTGGCCGCCCTGGACCAGGCGGGGGTGACGTCCTGTGTGCTGGTGGGGCATTCGATGGGAACCCAGTTCGCGGTCGAGGCCGCCATACGGCAGCCGGACAGGATCACCGAGCTCGTCCTCATGGGCCCGGTGGTAGACCCCCGGCGGCGCTCGGTGACGCGGCAGGCCCTGGACCTCACCACGGATTGCGCGTTCTTCGAGAGCGCCAGTTCCAACCTGATCGTCCTGACGGACTACCTGAGGTGCGGGCCCCGGTGGTACCTCACCGAGCTCCCCGTCATGATGGCCTACCCCCTGGAGGAACGCATCGGCGATGTTGGGGTTCCGGTCCTGGTGTTAAGGGGTGCCAAGGACCCGGTGGCATCGCGCGACTGGTGCCAGGTGCTGGCCGCGCGCGCTGCGGCCGGGGATTTCCGTGAGGTTCCCGGACGCGGCCACGTCGTCCAACACACCGGCACCACCGCCGTCGCACGAGCCATCCTGGATTTCGCCGGGCGTCCCGGCAGGACCCTGGAGGCCACGGCATGAGTTCCGTGCTGCGCAAGGCGCTCTGGTGGGCCCAGGACTACGCGTATGCTGCCGGGTGGCAAATCCGCGGTGCACTGTCCCGGACGAGGGCTGATTCCTTCCACAGCGGCCACCGCAGTCCCGTGGTGGTGATCCCGGGCGTGTACGAGAACTGGCGGTTCATGTTGCCGCTCATCACGGCCCTGCATGCCGCCGGGCATCCGGTCCACGTGGTCAAGGTGCTGCAGTGGAACCGGCACGAGGTGCCGGTCGCCGCACGCTTCGTGGCCGAACACATTGCCGCGGCCGGCCTCGAGGGAGTCAGGATCGTCGCCCACAGCAAGGGAGGCCTGATTGGTAAATACGCCATGCTCGCGATGGACGCGGAACGCCGGATCGACCGCATGGTCGCCATCTGCACGCCGTTCTCCGGATCGCGCTACGCGCGTTACCTGCTCATCCCCAGCCTGCGCATCTTCTCTCCCCGCAACGCCCTGACGCTGCAGATGGCCCGCGAAGAAACCGTCAACCGCAGGATCAGTTCCGTCTACGGCGTCTTCGATCCCCACATCCCCGAAGGAAGCGCGCTGCCCGGAGCCAGGAATGTCCAGCTTCAGACGGCCGGACATTTCCGGATCCTGGGCGATCCCGACACAGCTGAAACGATTCTCGATGAACTCCACCCTAGCGACGTCGCCGCGGAGTCCGGCGCTCCTGACGCCAGCTAATCCAACGGGCTGAGCACTTTGCGGGGCCTCAGGCGACGCAACAGGGCCCGAATTGATGGCCCGGGCAAAGTGTTCCCAGCACGGAGCCCGGCAAATACCATCACGGTATGGAAACCCGGCTGTTCGCCTATCTCAGTTACGCTGACGCGCCCGCGGCCCTGGATTGGCTGCGGAAAGTGGGCTTTGAAGCTGTCAACCGCCAAGACGGGCCCGACGGCACTGTGGTGCACGCCGAGCTGCGTATGGGGGAGGCCGTGGTGATGGTGGCGAGCAGCGACGCCGATTACCAAAGGCCGCAGCTGATCGGCCGGTCGACTGGCCACGGCCTGTACCTGCTGGTCGACGACGTCGACAATTTCTATGGCAAGGCTATGGCCGCAGGCGCAACCTCAGTCATCGAACCGGAGGATACAGAGTGGGGGTCCAGGCGCAGCAGGGTTCTGGATCCCCAAGGGCAGGAATGGAGTGCCGGCTCCTACGAACCCGGGGCGCGCTGGTAAGCGCCGAACGGTCCGGTCAGGCAATCGCGGCGGCAGGCGGTGCCGGGAGGTTCCGCCGCAACTGGGGAGAACGCTCAAGCCGGTCCTGAGCGGCGCGCAGGGCCAGGACCGCGGTCTCCAGCTGCTCCGGCGGCAATGTGAACGGCACCCGTAGATAGCGATCAAAGGCGCCGCCCACGCCGAACCTCGGACCGGCGGCGAGCCGGACGCCGAAGTCCGGGGCAACCACCGCTAAGGCAGTGCTGATCGGAACCGGAAGCTGGCACCAGACGGACAGGCCGCCGTCGGGCCGCTCCGCCTGCCAGGTGGGCAGGTGTTCCGCCATCAGCCCGAGGAGGGCGTCCCGGTTGCCCCGGAGCGCCTCGAGCCGCGCCGGCAGCGGCTCGGACAGCGCGGTGACCAGATGGGCGGCCGCGAGTTGCTCCACCACGGGACCGCCGAGGTCCATGGTGGTCCGGGCGGCAGCGAATCGCTGGATCAGTGGCTCGCTGGCCCGGATCCAGCCGGTACGCAGCCCGGCCCAGTGGGATTTGCTCAGTGAGCCGATCGAGACCACCGCGGGGCTGAATGCCGTCATCCGCACCGCGGACATTGCGTCAAGGTTGAGCTCGCGCAGCGTTTCGTCGACAACCAGCACGGTGCCGGACGCGGCCGCGGCCCGGACCAGCCGCCGCCGCTGGGGATCGGGCATCAGCCGGCCCGTCGGGTTGTGGAAGTCCGGCACCACGTATGCCATGGCCGGTCGCAGCTGCAGCAGTGTGGCCTCCAGCGCGTCAAGATCCCAGCCCGCGCCCGCGGGCATGGCCACCGGCACGGGCCGGCAGCCGGCGGCGCGGATGGCATCGAGGGCGTTCGGGTAGGTCGGGTGTTCCACGAGGACTTTGTCTGCCCGGCCGGCGAGGGTCCGCAGCACAATGTTCAGGGCGTGCTGCGCGCCGGAAGTCACGAGGATCTGGTCCGCGGTGGTGGGCACGCCCTCGGACGAATAGCGGGCTGCGATTGCCGCCCGCAGCGCGCCCACCCCGAGGGCGTCGTAGCCGAAGCCGGGCAGCAGGGCCGGGAGTTCCGTCAGCGCAGTGGCAAACGCGCGGTGCACCACCTCGCCGCTCGCCGGCAGCGACGCGTACGCCAGGTCAAGGAGGCCGTCCGGAACGGCCAGGCCCGGCGGCCCGCTGAGCGTGGATGCGGCATCCGGCCCGCCGTGTCCGGTGGCACCCTCCCCGCCGTTCGGGCCCGCCCCGGCGGTCAGGGTGCCGTGACGCGGAATGCAGGTGCGGCCGCGGCTGCCCTGGCCGCTGCTGAGGAAGCCCTGCTCGCGCAGCAGCGAATATGCCGCCGTGACGGTGGTCCGGCTGACACCGAGCGTTGTGGCCAGGGACCGCTCACTGGGAAGTGCGACGTCCAGCGCGACGCGTCCGTCCAGGACCAGCAGGCGGACGACGTCGGCCAGTTCGCGGTAGGCGGGCGCGGCGCCCACGTTCCATGCGCCGAGGAGACGGGCAAGCGAGCTGGGGTTCAGGAAGCCGGACATAAAGCCAGTATCTCAAACTGGATATGGTTTACAAGGCCAGTTTCAGAGAGGCTTGAGCCCATGATGACTCGCAGACTCTTCCAGCTACTGATTGGTCTCGCCCTGTACGGCGTCTCCCTCGCGATGTTTATCCGGGCGGGGCTCGGCTTGGACCCGTGGGACGTGTTCCACCAGGGCATAGCTGGCAAGTTCGGCCTGAGCATCGGCACTGTGGTGGTGATCGTCAGCTTTCTGGTGCTGCTCCTCTGGGTTCCGCTCCGGCAGATGCCTGGATTGGGCACTTTGGCCAATGCGGTGCTGGTTGGCGTCTTTGCCGACATCGGACTGGCATTGATCCCGGAGTTCTCGCACCTCGGCGGCCAGATCGGCCTGCTGGCGGGGTCCGTGCTGCTCAACGGCATTGCAACGGCCTGCTACATCGGCGCCCGCCTCGGGCCCGGACCCCGGGACGGTCTCATGACGGGAATCGCCCGCCGCACGGGATGGTCGGTGCGGGCGTCACGGACCGGCATCGAAGTGGTGGTGCTCGGGGCCGGCTGGTTGCTCGGCGGTTCAGTCGGAGCCGGAACGGTCATCTATGCCCTGGCCATCGGCCCGCTGGTGCAGCTGCTGCTGCCGCGGTTCACGGTGCCGGAACGGCCAAAGCCAGGGCAGCCCGTCGCGGCAACCGATCCGGCCGTCGCCGCGCCCTAGGCCGGGCGTGCATTGTTCGGGCCCGGCGCGGGCTGGCAGGTCGGGCAGTAGTAAATGTCCCGCTCTTCGGTGCCGGTGTCCTTGGCCAGGACTCCCCGGCGCACGGGCGTGCGGCACCTGACGCACGGCTGGTGCTCCCGACGGTAGACCCAGTAGCCGGGAAGCGCTGGCGTCCGGCCCACGGACCGGCCGCCGGGACTCAGCACCGTGGTGCGCCGGCCGGGTCCCAGGTTCGCTTCCAGCAGGACTTTGGCATGGGTGATCATGCCGGCCAAATCCGGCACTGAAGAGACCGGCGCCGCCGGATGGACCCCCGAGAGGAAACAGGCCTCGCAGCGGTAGATGTTGCCGATGCCCGCGAGGTTCCGTTGGTCCAGCAACGCCACCCCGATCGGGACGTCGGGAGCGGCGCGGATCCGGCGCTCGGCCTCGGCCAGGTCCCAGTCCGGGCCGAGGATGTCCGGGCCGAGGTGGCCCACCACGGAGTCCTCCTCGGAGGTGCGGATGACCTCCAGAAGGCCCAGGGAAAATCCGACGGCGTCGGCCGTGGCGGTGCGCAGCACGCACCGGGCGGTGAAGCCGGGCTTTCGCCAGCGCCCGCCCGGAGCATAGATCTGCCAGGCGCCTTCCATCTTCAGGTGGGAGTGGATAGTCAGCCGCTTGGCTGGGGTGCCGGCTCCGGTGACGGTGCCGGTGCCGGCACCGTTGTGCGGGCGGCCGGCGGAGGACTCAAACGCGCCGTCTGCCGCCGGCCCCACGAGCCGCATGAGCAGGTGCTTGCCGCGCGGTACTACTTCCTCCACCGTCCAGCCGTCGAGCTTGAGGGTGGCAAAGCGGGGCACTCGGAAATCGGAGGAGATCAGCTGCTGGCCGGCGAGTGCGGCGTGCAGTTGCGCGGCCGCGCGGAACACGGAATCGCCCTCAGGCACGGATCCTCAGTCCCTTCGGAGTGGAGTAGGCCCCGGCCTGGACGAGGGCGGCGGCGATGGGGGTGTCCAGGATGCCGTGCCCGTTGACCTTCTCCATGATCAGCTTGTCCATGGCCCCGCGGGTCACCACGCCCACCAGGGCCGCACCGGCCGCTGCCAGGACGTCGGCGTCGTCGCTGAAGGCGAGCAGGGTCTTGCCGCCGCGCTCCACATACAGCACCAGTGCGCCGTCGACCAGAACAACCAGGGCGCCGGCCTTCCGGCCGGGACGGTGTCCCGTGCCGGCGTCCTCGTTGAGTGCAGGCCAGGGCAGCGCGGCGCCGTAGGGGTTGGCCGGGTCGGTCGCGGCGAGGGCCAAGGCCACCGGCTCGGCCTTGTGCAGCTGGGCGTCTTCGACGTAGGAGCGCAGCCGGTCCACCGTGGCCGGGACGGCGAACTGCGCGGCTCCGAGGTGTTCGATGAAGTAACCGCGGCGGCAGCGCCCGGCTTCCTCGAGCCTGGCCAGCACCTTATACATGAGGCCGAACCCGCCGAGAATGTTTTCCGCCATCACCGAGCCGCGGGTGACTACGCCGTAGCGGTCCAGGAGGAGTTCCGCGGTGGCGCGGGCATGGATGGTGGGGTCGAGTTCCGGAGTGGGCAGCGCGGACCAGCGTCCCGCGGCGAGCGGCGGCGCGGGGGCGGTGCCGGCTCCGGAGCCGTACCGGCCGCCGGTGAGCCCCGGCGATCCCAGCAGGCCGGTGCCGTGGGCACGCCCGAGCCGGCTGAGCCGCGGGGCGCGGGCCCGGGGGGCGCGTCCCACCTGCCGGTGCGCCGTGTGGCCGCCGGCGATGAGGGCCCTGACAGGGGCGAACGTGTCGCCGGTGATCCGGCCGGCCCAGGCAAGATCCCACAGGGCCGCCACGACGTCCTGGTCGCTCAGCACAGCGTCCATTCCGCCAGCGACGTCGGTCAGCTGCCGGAAGAAGTAGCCGCCACCGTTGTTCTGCAGGTGCTCCAGCAGCCGTTGCTGGGCGTCGCCGGGCGCGAAATCGATGGCCGGATTCAGCGTCAGTTCGGCCGAGTCGGCGAGGTGGAGGCTGACCCAGCCGTCGTTGCCGGGCAGCGGGCCGGCACCGGACCAGAGGACTTCGCCGGCGGCCATAAGTTCGTCCAGCATGGCGGGCTGATAATTCGAGACCCGGCTGGCCAGGACGAGGGGCTCCCAGGCCGAGGCGGGAATCGGCACGCCGGAGAGCTGGTCGACGGCGGTGACGATCCCGTCCAGCCCGCGGAGCGCTGACTGGCCGCGGCCGCCGGGTACCCGCACGTTCTGCCAAGCCGGAAGGAACCGGCCGTAAGCGGTGGTGTCCACCGGCTCGACTTCGGCCCGGAGCGCGGCCAGCGAACGGCGGCGCAACTTGCGGAGGACCTCGGCGTCGCACCATTCGCTCACACTGGCCACAGGCAGAACAACAGGCAGAACAACAGGCAGAACAACAGGCTGAACGGGCGCCGAGGGCGCGGTGTCCCCGGCTTCTTCGCTGCCCGCAACGGCTGGCGGCGGCGAAGCGTGCGGGCGGAACTCGCCTTCCACCACCCGGCCGTCGTCGGCAAGCCGCTTCAGCGCCGTGCCGACGACGGCGACCCCGAGCCCCAGCCGGGCCGCCGCTTCGGCGGCGGTAAACGGCCCGTGGGTCCGGGCGTAGCGCGAGACGAGATCCCCGAGCGGGTCCGCGACGGGTGCGATGAAGGCCAGCGGTACGCCCATGGGCAACGGCACGCCGAGGGCATCGCGGAGCCGGGCGGCATCCTCGACCGCAGCGTAGCGTTCAGCGCCGCCGATATTGACCTTGATCGCCCGGTTGGCGCGCTGCAGCACCGCGAGGTGGGCCGCGGCGTCGGCGACGGGGGCGTCCGGAAGCGCGGCAGCTATGTCCCCGGCTCCCGCTCCGACCTGGTCAAGCCCGGGAGCGGACTGATCCTCGGTGGCTGGAACGGAAGCCGCCTGAGCTGGGTCGAGCCGGGCGGCGACTTCGCCCGGGGTGAGCGGACCCAGGAGGCGCAGGAGGTCGGCCACGCCCTCCAGCCCGCGCACTTTCCGGTCCGGCGCCAGGCGCTGCAGTTCGCGTTCGGTGGCGTCGATGACTTTCGCGTCGAGCAGTTCGCGCAGCTCCACCCGGCCCAGAAGTTCGTTGAGCAGGGTCGAGTCCAGGGCCAGGGCGGCGGCCCGGCGTTCGGCCAGCGGCGAGTCGCCTTCATAGAGGAACTGCGCGACGTAGCCGAACAACAAGGACTTGGCGAACGGTGACGGCTGCTGCGTGGTGGTCTCCACGATCCGCAGCTCCCGGCGTTCCACCGAGGCGGCGATGTCCTTCAACGCCGGAAGGTCATAGACATCCTGAAGGCATTCGCGCACTGTCTCCAGGACAATCGGGAACGTCGGGTACTTCCGGGCGACATCCAGCAGCTGGGCTGAACGCTGCCGCTGCTGCCACAACGGCTGACGTTTGCCGGGGTTCTGCCGGGGCAGGAGCAGCGCCCGGGCAGCGCACTCACGGAACCGGGACGCGAAGAGGGCGCTGCCGCCAACCTCGGCGGTCACGATCTGCTCGAGTTCCTCAGGGTCAAAGAGGAAAAGGTCGGCGCCCGGCGGCTCGTCCTCCATCATGGGAACCCGCAGCACGATGCCGTCGTCGGCCGCCATGGCCGAGCCGTCCATCCCGTAGCGCTGGTGCAGGCGCTGGCCCACCGCCAGGGCCCACGGTGCGTGCACCGGCAGGCCGAAGGGGCTGTGCAGCACCACCCGCCAGTCGCCGAGCTCGTCATGGAACCGCTCCACCACCAGGGTGGTGTCGCTGGGGACCACCTCGGTGGCGAGCCGCTGTTCGGCGAGGTACTGGATCAGGTTGTTCGCGGCGTAGTCGTCCAGCCCGCTGGCCTGGCAGCGCTCTGTGGCCGGTCCGACGTCGGACGCTGCCAGTTCGCGCATGAACGCGCCGAGGGCGCGGCCAAGGTCTACCGGCCGGCCGAGCGAATCGCCTTTCCAGAACGGGAGCTTGCCGGGCTGGCCGAATGCCGGCGAGACGAGGACGCGGTCGTGCGTGATGTCCTCGATCTTCCAGCTGGTGGCGCCGAGCGCGAAGATGTCGCCGACCCGGGACTCATAGACCATTTCCTCGTCGAGTTCGCCCACCCGGCGCCCGCCTTTGGCTGCGGCGGTGGCGGGGCTGGCAGCCCTGCCGTCCGCACCGGCAGAACCGCCGGTGCCCTCGGCTTCGGTGCCGATTATGTAGACGCCGAAGAGCCCGCGGTCCGGAATGGTCCCACCGGAGGTGACGGCGAGCCGCTGCGCGCCGGGACGGCCCTCGATGGTGCCAGCGTTCCGGTCCCAGATGACCCGCGGCCGCAATTCCGCGAATTCGTCCGAGGGATAGCGCCCGGCCAGCAGGTCCAGGGTTGCCTCGAACGCGGAGCGGGGGAGTGAGGCGAAAGGCGCGGACCGCCGGACCGTGGCGAACCACTCCTCGACGTCGATGGCCCCCAGCGCGGTCGCGGCCACCGTCTGCTGGGCCAGGATGTCCAGCGGGTTGGCCGGGACGCTGAGCCGTTCGATCTTGCCGTCGAGCATGCGTTCGACGGTGATGGCCGTGTGGACGAGATCGGCCCGGTGCTTGGGGAACAGGACGCCCTGGGAGATTTCGCCGACCTGGTGGCCGGCACGGCCCACGCGCTGCAGGCCGCTGGCCACCGACGGCGGCGACTCGACCTGCACCACGAGGTCCACGGCACCCATGTCGATGCCAAGCTCCAGGGAGGACGTGGCCACCACACAGCGCAGCCGCCCGGACTTGAGATCGTCCTCGATCAGGGCGCGCTGGTCCTTGGACACGGAGCCATGGTGCGCGCGGGCCAGCACAGGATCCGCGCCGGCGGTGCTGCCGGCCTGGGCCATCATGTGCGCCGGCGTCGCGGTGGAGGCCGGCACCGCAGCCGCACCGCCGGGCATGGCCTCGATAGGGACGGTGCTGGTGGGCACGGCATCAACCGGCACGGCATCGAAGTCCGGCGCCCCCACGCCGAAGTCGTCCCAGCCGCCTCCGGCTGCCATCAGCTGGCGTTCGGCATAGATCTCGTTGAGCCGGGCGGTCAGGCGCTCGGCCAGCCGCCGGGAGTTCGCGAACACGATGGTGGACTGGTTGGCCAGCACCAGGTCCACGATCTTTTCCTCCACGTGCGGCCAGATGGACGCCTGCGGTTGGAGTCCGGAAGCGGGGCCGGAGTCGAAGGCGCCGGCCGCGCCCTGCAGATCGGACATGTCCTCCACGGGGACAGAGACCGTCAGGTCCCAGTTCTTCCGCGACGGCGGTGCCACAATTTCGACCGGCGCGGAACCGGCGAGGAACTGAGCCACCAGTTCCTTCGGTTCCACGGTGGCCGACAGGCCGATCCGCTGGGCGGGCTTGGGCAGCAGCGCGTCGAGCCGTTCCAGCGACACCGCCAGGTGCGCCCCGCGCTTGGTTCCGGCGACGGCGTGGACCTCGTCGACAATGATCGTGTCCACTTCGCTGAGGGTCTCCCTCGCCTTGGAGGTCAGCATGAGGAAGAGCGATTCCGGGGTGGTGATCAGGATGTCCGGCGGGTGGCTGAGCAGCGAGCGGCGGTCAGCGGCAGTCGTGTCGCCGGACCGTACGCCCACGGTGATGAGCGGGGCGGCGAGGTTGAGGCGTTTGGCGGTCTGTGTGATGCCGATCAGCGGTGCGCGGAGGTTGCGTTCGACGTCGACACCCAACGCTTTGAGCGGCGAGATGTACAGTACGCGGGTCTTCCGCTGCGCGGCCCTGCTTTGGCCCGTCCTCCGGCGCGGGCCCTTGGCTGCCGTGTCCACGCCGGGCAGGGGCTCGGGTTCGGCCGGGGCGGAAACCAGCAGCCGGTCCAGCGCCCAGAGGAACGCCGCGAGCGTCTTGCCGGAGCCCGTAGGGGCGACCACGAGGGCGTGCGAGCCGGAGGAGATGGCATTCCAGGCGCCGTTCTGGGCCGGGGTGGGCCCCGAAAAAGCGCCCAGGAACCAGTCCCGGGTCGGCCGGCTGAACCGGTCCATGGCGTCGGCGGCAAGCATGCCGCCGCTCTCCTGCCCCTTCATGCCTCCATCATGCCCTACCCCGCCGACACTCCTGGCCGGGCGCGATCACGGCCAGCGAGCGGCCTCCGGGCCCGGTGCTACTTCGCCCGGAAGGCTGCGATGGTGAGCAGTTCGATTTCCGCGTTGCTGCAGGCGTCCCTGGGCTGCGCGATGAACAGGGAAGCGGTGTCGTTGGGCGGGTAGACTCGGAATCCTGCCGCCGCCGCCCGTGCGCAGTCCGGGTAGTTGCCGGCCTGGGTGTAGCGCAGCGTGGCGGTACCGGCTTTGCCGGGGGCGAGCACAACGTCCGTGACCGGAGTGGAGTCGTCGCGGGTGGCAGCGGCGCCGATCGGCTTGCCGTCGGGCCCCGCTGTGAGCGAGACGCCGGCGTAGCCCTTCAGAACGCAAGGTGCGCTGCCGGAGTTAGTCAGGATGAGCTCCATGTACACGCTGCCCGCCGCGCCCCCGCCGGTGGCGTCGGTGGTTGCGGTCAGGCCCGAAGACTTGCATGGCGCCGGCCCTGTCTGGGGCGCCGCCTGCGATGATGGGGCGGCTGCGGCCGCAGATTCGGTGCCGGTGCCGGAGGCCGTGGGCAGGCTTGTCACGCTGTCTGCCGGGGCGGCCGCGGATGTACTTGCCGGGGCCTGCGCCGCGCTGCCCCCGCAGCCGCTGAGCAGGAGGGCCGCCGCGGCAGCCGTCGTCAGAACCAGTGCATGCTTGATTCGGTGGGACCTCATGGCTCAACCATCCTGCCCAACGGTGCCTTAGTCAACGATGCCACGGCGGCGGAGCCGGATTGATGCCCGGATTGTAATTTCCGGGCATCAACCGAGGTCAACTGCTCGTGCGCCACAGCGGGGCCCATCGGCGCCGGCGCGGTTCCGCTAGCGGTTCCGCTGGGCGGCGGCGCGGATTTGCCGTCCTGGCCACCACGTAAAAGTGGGCGGCGGAGGAGCCGGAACAGCCCGTGGGTTGCCTGGCGGAATGCCTGCAGCTGCCCGGCGCCGGCGCAGTTCCAGGGCAAGGCTCTCCTGGCCGCGGGCCATCGCCCAGCGGTGGTTGGCGGCAAAGCCCGGTTTCAGCAGCCAGCTCAGCCGGCGCAGCAGGGGCTTGGCGGCACCGACGCGCCAGTCGTAGGTGATGACGGTTTCCGGGCCGTCCGGCTCGAAGGTCCACCGGCCGGTGCCGTTGAGGTCCCCGGCGGCGCTCAGGGTGAAACCGCGGCTGGTGACGGGCTCCGTGACCGTGAGCGTCCAGCGGAGCGTGTAGGGCAGCCAGCCTTTCGTGTGGAGATGCACGGGGCGCGGAATGCCGGGTCTGGGCTCCGGGGCGGCGCCAGCCACCGGTTCGGCGGCGAGGTAAACAGACGGCCACCAGCGGGGCATCGCAGTGGCCTCGCCAAGGATGGCTGCGACCTCCTCGGGCGTTCCGGCCACCCGCCAGACGGTTTGAAACTCGTAGTCTGTGCTGCCCATCGGGCCTCCCTAGCCGCGCCTCGTGCTCTGCCGGGCGACGAGTTCGGGCGTGAACACCACCTGGCTGTGCACGTGGCCGGGTTCGTCGTCGATCTCGTCGAAGAGGAGCTCGGCGGCACGTTCGCCGATCAGCTGCCTCGGCTGGCTGACGGAGGTCAGCGGGATGCTGGACTGGGAGGCGAAGTCGATGTCGTCGAAGCCGACGATCGCGACGTCCTCGGGCACCCGGAGCCCGTTGGCTGCGAAGGACTGCAGCAGCCCGAGCGCCAGCTGGTCGTTGGCGGCAAAGACGGCGTCCGGCCGATGGCCGGGTTCGATATCCGCGATCAGATCGCCGACGTGCCGTCCCCGCTCAAACTTCAAGTCGGGAGTTTCGAACAACTGAAGCGGTATCCCGGCCCGTTCGGCCGCATCGGCGGCGCCCCGGTGGCGGTCCTCGACCTGTTGCAGCGTGAACGGGCCGCCGACGAAGGCCGGGCGGACCGAGCCGACGCTGAGAAGGTGGGACAGCGCCGTCGCGCCGCCGGCGACGTCATCAACGGAGACCGAGCAGAACTGGTCGGTTCGGGCGAGCCGGTCAACGAGGACCGAGGGAATGCCCCGGGAGCGCATGGTTTCAAGCCGTTCGAGCACGTTCCCGAACGGGGTGATCAGGATGCCCTGGACCCGCTGCTGCTCGAACAGGTCAAGATAGGCCTGCTCCCGGCCGGAGTCTTCGGCGCTGTTGGCCAGGATCAGCGAATGCTTGTGGTCCTCGGCGACGTTTTCGGCGCCCAGTGCCACGTCGGTAAAAAAGGGGTTACGGACGTCCAGCACCAGCATGCCCAGGCTCCTGGTGGAACCGGAGCGCAGGGACCGGGCCGATTCGTTCCGCACGAATCCCAGCTCGTCAATGGCGGCCAGCACACGGCTTCTCTTGTCCGACGACACCTGCTCCGGCCGGTTGAGCACATTCGAGACAGTGCCGACAGAAACCCCGGCGAGCGCGGCAACATCCTTCAGCTTTGCACCCACGCCGCTTGGCACCGAAGAACCTCCCGCATCTGAATCGAATCAACTAGGCTCCAGCAATGTTACGCCGTTCACATCGCGTTCCTTCCGTAAACCTGTTGACACACCGTGGAAACAGGCCCTACCGTGTGAGTAGGTTCACAAATGAATCGATTCATTACAAAGGAGTAACGGACATGGCCGAAGCACAGGACGCCACCGTTCGAAGCAGCCGGAGTGCCGAGGTGGCCGACGTTCCGGTCTTGGAACTGCGCGACATCCACAAGTCCTTCGGCGCGGTGCACGCCCTGCGGGGAGCCAGCCTCAGCCTGCACCGGGGCCAGGTCACCGCGCTGGTCGGGGAAAACGGCGCCGGCAAGTCCACCCTGGTCAAGACACTTGCCGGGCTGCACCAGCAGGATCGCGGTCAGGTCCTGCTGGACGGCGAGGAGGTCTCGTTCCGCGATCCGCTCCATGCCCGCGAAGCAGGGATTGCGGTCATCTACCAGGAACCGACCATGTTTCCGGACCTCACTGTCGCCGAGAACATCTTCATGGGCCGGCAGCCGTTGCGCTCGATGCGCCGGATTGACCGGAAGTCGATGCGCCGGCAGGCGCTGGAGCTATTTGAGCAGTTGGGGGTCAAGATCGATCCCGACCGGGCCGCGCAGGGCCTCTCGATTGCCGACCAGCAGGTGGTGGAAATCGCCAAGGCCATTTCCCTCGACGCGCGGGTCCTGATCATGGACGAGCCGACGGCGGCACTGAGCGGCGTCGAAGTTAATCGGCTTTTCGCGGTCACCCGCACCCTGCAGGCCCAAGGTGCCGCCGTACTGTTTATCTCCCACCGCTTCGAGGAAGTCTTTGCACTGGCGGACTGGATCACGGTAATGCGCGACGGCGCGCACGTCGCCACCGCCCCGGCCGCCGAACTGACCGTAGACGGGGTGATCCGGCAGATGGTCGGCCGCGACGTCTCGTCACTGTTCCCCAAACAGGAAACGCAGATCGGGCCGACCGCCCTCGAAGTCAAGGGACTGAGCCGCAAGGGCGTCTTCTCGGATATTTCCTTCACGGTGAAGGAAGGCGAAATCGTCGGCCTCAGCGGTCTGGTGGGCGCCGGGCGTTCCGAGGTGGCGCGGGCCGTCTTCGGCATCGACAAGTACGACTCCGGCGAAGTGCTGGTCCGCAACGAGCCGCTGAAATCCCTGTCCCCCCGGGCATCGATGGCCGCAGGAGTCGCCTTTGTGCCGGAAGACCGGCGCAAACAGGGCCTGGTCATGGAGCTGAACGTGAGCCGGAACCTCACGCTCACGCTGCGGCGGAAGCTGAGCCGTTTCGGCCTGCTCACCAGCATGGCCGAGGCCGGAGCCACCAGGGAATGGGCCAAGAAACTGCAGATCAAGGCGGGGTCCCCGATGTCCCCGATTTCCACTCTTTCCGGTGGCAACCAACAGAAAGTCGTCCTGGGCAAGTGGCTGGCCACCGGCCCGCGCGTGCTGATCATTGACGAACCCACCCGCGGCATCGACGTCGGGACCAAGGCTGAAGTGCACCGGCTCATCTCCGAGCTTGCAGGCACCGGCCTGGCCGTTCTGATGATCTCCTCGGAGCTGCCCGAGATCCTGGGCATGTCCGACCGCGTGCTGGTGATGCACGAGGGCCGGATCAGCGCCGAACTTAGCCGCCACGACGCCACGGAGGAATCCGTCATGACGGCCGCCACGGGAGTCGACCCGAAAACCAAGGAGACCACAGCGTGACCACTTTATCCCTGCAACGTCAGCCGTCCATGGCCTGGGTGGGGACGTTGACCCGATCCCGCGAGTTCAGCGTCTTCCTGGCGCTGCTCATCCTCATCGCCGTCACGGTGGCCGCCAATCCCAGGTTCTTGAGCGCGCAAAGCATCAAGGACCTGCTGCTGAACTCCTCGATCCTCGTGATCCTCGCCGTCGGCCAGGCGATCGTGATCGTCACGAAGAACGTGGACCTGTCGGTCGGATCCGTGCTGGGCCTGACGGCCTTCGCCACGGGAAAAATCTTCATAGCGCTGCCGGACCTTCCGGTGATCGCGATGCTGGTCATCGGCGTCGCCTTCGGCGCGTTCCTGGGGGCCCTCAACGGAGCACTGATCGCGGTGGCCAAGGTGCCGGCCCTGGTGGTCACCCTGGGCACCTTGTACATATTCCGCGGCGTCGACTTCGCCTGGGCCCAGGGCCAGCAGATCAGCCCGTCCAACCTGCCGGCGGATTTCCTCGCACTCGGTGCCGGTGCCCTGCTGGGGTTCCCGTACCTGGCCCTGATCGCCCTCGCCGTCGTCATCGTCTTCGGCCTTTACCTGAACAACGCGCGTTCCGGACGGGAGTTCTACGCCATCGGTTCAGACGTTCTGGCCGCCCGGCTCTACGGGATCCGCGTGGGGCGGAAGGTCTTCTCCGCGTTCGCCATCTCCGGCGCCCTCGCGGGACTCGCCGGCGTGATCTACGCGGCCAAGTACGGCAACCTGGACGCGACGGCGGGCCAGGGCCTCGAACTGAATGTCGTGGCCGCGGCCGTGGTCGGCGGCGTCGCAATCGCCGGCGGCGTCGGCACGGTCTACGGAGCCGCAATCGGCGCCGTGCTCCTGACCACCATTTCCTCCGCCCTCCCGGTCCTGGGAGTCTCCCCGTTCTGGCAGCGTGCCATGGTGGGCGCGCTGATCCTGGCCTCGATTGTCTTGGACCGATACCTCGCCCTGCGCACCGAGCGCCGTCTGAGAGGACACGATTCACATGCTGGTTGAGACAGCACCGCCGGCAGCAGAAACCAGCCGGCCGCCCCGCTTCGGCTTCCTGCGCAGCTGGGACACCGCGATCATTGTGGCCCTCCTGGCCAGCATTGTGGTCGCCTCCCTGACCGTGACCGGGTTCGCGACGCCGCGCAACATCGGGTTCCTGCTCATCGACATCATCCCGATCCTGCTGCTGGCCCTGCCGATGACCTACATCATCCTGACCGGGGAGATCGACCTCTCCGTCGCCAGCATCGCCGGGTTCGTCAGCTGCGTGTTCGGAGCCCTCTGGAACGCCGGGATGCCGATGGAAACCATCATCCCGTTGTGCATCGTCCTCGGGGTTGTGTCCGGTGCCTTCAACGGCTTCCTCGTCTCGGTGGTCGGCCTGCCGTCCCTGGCCGTCACCATCGGCACCCTGGCCCTGTACCGCGGCCTTGCCTTCGTGGTCCTGGGGGACCAGGCGGTCACCAGCTTCCCACGGGCCATCACCACCGGCCTGCAGGCGAAGATCGGAACTACCGGCGTCCCGGTCTGGATTCTTCCGGTAATCCTGCTGGTCATCATCTTCGGCGTCGTCCTGCACTTCACGGGCTTCGGCCGCTCCCTGTTCGCCATCGGCTACAGCGTCGACGCCGCCCGCTTCTCGGGAATCGGCGTCGCCCGGACCAAGTTCTGGCTGTTCGTCATCTCCGGTGCCATCGCGGCCGTGGTCGGCGTCTGGTGGACGCTGCGCTACGGAAGCGCACGCGGCGACAACGCCACGGGCCTGGAGCTGTCGGTCATCGCGGCAGTACTGCTGGGCGGCGTGTCCATCTTCGGCGGCAAGGGCACCCTGCCGGGCGTCGTCGCCGGCGTCGGACTCCTCGCCATCCTGCGCAACGCCCTCCAGCTGGCCAGCGTCCCCGAGGACACCTTGTCCATGCTCACCGGCGGCCTCCTGATCCTCGCCGTCGTCGCCCCCAACGCCATCACCTGGGCGCGCTCCCTGTCCCGCAAAACCTCAGCGACCTGACGACCTCAAACCACAGCAACAACGACGTTCAGTTGAAAGGCACCACTATGAAATTCATGTCCACCACCGGATCCCGGCGCCTCGCGCCGACCTACATCGCCGTCGCCACGGGGCTCGCGCTGGCGCTCAGCGCCTGCGGCGGAACCACCAACAGCTCCAGCAGCGCCAGCGGCGGAGGCGCTACCTCCAGCGCCTCCGCGGATCCCAACGCCCCGATCAAGGAAGGCCTGAAGGTCGCGTTCCTGCCCAAGCAGCTGAACAACTCCTACTTCACCGTCACTGACCGCGGCGGCAAGACCGCGGTCGATGAGTACAAAGGCACCTTCTCCGAGGTGGGCCCCTCCGAAGCCAGCGCCTCCAGCCAGGTGAGCTACATCAACACGCTCACGCAGCAGGGCTCTAACGTCATTGCAACCTCGGCCAACGATCCCAAGGCGATCTGTTCGGCGCTGGACGAGGCCCGCAGTGCGGGGGCGAAGGTGGTCACCTTTGATTCGGACACCGACCCCTCCTGCCGGGACCTCTACGTCAACCAGGCCACCGCGGAAGGCATTGCGTCCACCCAGATCAAGCTCATTTCCGACGCCGTCGGACCCGACGGCGGGGACATCGCCATCCTTTCTGCCACGGCCAACGCCACGAACCAGAACGCGTGGATCGAGCTGATGAAGAAGGAACTCCAGAAACCCGAGTACTCCAAGCTCAAGCTCGTCGCCACTGTCTACGGCGATGACAACGCCCAGAAGTCCCAGCAGGAAGTCCAGGCGCTGCTCCAGGCCCACCCGACCCTCAAGGGCATCATCTCGCCCACGACCGTCGGCATTGCCGCTGCGGCCCAGTACCTTTCCGGGTCCGAATACAAGGGCAAGGTGCAGCTGACCGGCCTCGGCTTCCCCAGCCAGCTCAAGGAATTCGTGAAGAACGGCACCATGAAGTCCTTCGCCCTGTGGGACGTTGAGAAGCTTGGCTACCTCGCCGCCTACGCCGGCGCAGCCTTGGCGTCCGGCCAGATCACCGGCGCCGAAGGCCAGACGTTCAAGGCCGGCACCATGGGCGAATTCAAGGTGGGGCCAGACTCCACCGTTCTGCTAGGCGATCCCACGGTCTTCACCGCGCAGAACGTGGACCAGTACAACTTCTAGGCCCGTCAGTTCCGGCGCTGATGTCAGACTCAGCGCCGGAACTGGCGGAACAAATTGGCAGAATGCCGTTGCTTAAATGAATCGATTCAAGTAGGCTGGGAACCAGAGCCGAAGCAGAGTCGGAACCAGGAGAAATTCTCATGAGGGTGTGCTTCCGCTCCTCGGTCAAACCCAGCCAGATTCCCGAATACCGGCGGCGCCACGCCGCCGTCTGGCCGGAAATGCTCCGGGAACTCAAGGCCGCCGGCTGGAACAACTACTCACTGTTCCTCGCCGACGACGGGCTCCTGGTGGGCTACGTCGAATGCGACGACTTTGACGCAGCACGGGCCCGCATGGCCCTGACCGAGGTGAATGCCCGCTGGCAGGCGGAGATGGCCGTCCTGTTCGACGACGGCGCGCAGGCGCCGGACCAGGGCTTCGTCCAGCTCACCGAAATCTTCAATCTCGAGGACCAGTTGTCCGCGGCCAACGCCGCCGGGGACAGCCACCAACCGCAGAAGGAACAACCATGAACAGCACAGAAACGGCCCTCAGCCGCCTCGGGGAACTTGCCATCGAGGTCCCGTCCTGGGCCTACGGCAACTCCGGCACCCGCTTCAAGGTGTTCGGCACCCCCGGCACCCCGCGGACGGTCCACGAGAAGCTTGCCGACGCCGCGAAGGTCCACGAACTCACCGGCCTGGCCCCCACAGTTGCGCTGCACATCCCCTGGGACAAGGTGGATGACTATGCGGCCCTGAAGGAATACGCGGCAGGTCTGGGCGTCGGGCTGGGCACCATCAACTCCAACACGTTCCAGGACGACGAGTACAAGTTTGGTTCCCTGACCTCCTCGGACTCCTCGGTCCGGCGCCGCGCCATCGACCACCACCTCGAGTGCCTGGAAATCATGAACGCCACGGGCTCCCGTGACCTGAAGATCTGGCTCGCGGACGGCACCAACTACCCGGGCCAGGACGACATGCGCGGCCGGCAGGACCGCCTGGCCGAGTCCCTGCAGGAAATCTACGCGGGCCTCGGCGCGGACCAGCGGCTGGTGCTGGAGTACAAGTTCTTCGAGCCGGCTTTTTACCACACCGACGTCCCGGACTGGGGCACCTCGTACGCCCAGACCCTGGCCCTGGGCGAGAAGGCCTTTGTCTGCCTGGACACCGGCCACCACGCGCCGGGAACCAACATCGAGTTCATCGTCATGCAGCTGCTGCGCCTGGGCAAGCTTGGCTCCTTCGACTTCAACTCCCGCTTCTACGCGGACGATGACCTGATCGTCGGGGCAGCGGATCCCTTCCAGCTCTTCCGCATCATGCACGAGGTCATCCGCGGCGGCGGCTTCGGCAGGGAGTCCGGGGTCGCCCTCATGCTTGACCAGTGCCACAACCTGGAGGAAAAGATTCCCGGCCAGATCCGCTCGGTGCTGAACGTCCAGGAAATGACGGCCCGCGCCCTGCTCATCGACACCGACGCCCTCGCCGAGGCGCAGCGGGCCGGCGATGTTTTGGCTGCCAATGGCATCTTCAACGATGCCTTCTACACCGATGTCCGCCCCGCCCTGGCGCAGTGGCGTGAATCCCGCGGCTTGCCCGCGGACCCGCTGGCCGCCTTCAAGGCCAGCGGCTACCAGAAGAAGATCAACGAGGACCGCGTCGGCGGCCAGCAAGCCGGATGGGGCGCATAAGCATGAATATGCAGAACACAGAAATGCAGAACACGGCTATGACTGAGAACAAGACTGTTGAAGACCTGATCTCCCGTTCCAACCGCCTCGGCGCGGACAAGCGGAACACCAACTTCGCGGGCGGCAACACCTCCGCGAAGGGCACCGAGAAGGACCCCGTGACCGGTGAGGACGTCGAACTCCTCTGGGTCAAGGGCTCCGGCGGTGACCTCGGCACGCTGAAGGCCGAGGGCCTTGCCGTGCTGCGGCTGGACCGGCTGCAGGCGCTCAAGAACGTGTACCCCGGCGTCGAGCGTGAAGACGAAATGGTGGCCGCGTTCGACTACTGCCTGCACGGCAAAGGCGGCGCCGCGCCGTCGATCGACACCGCCATGCACGGCCTGGTCGACGCCGCCCACGTGGACCACCTGCACCCGGACTCCGGCATCGCCATCGCCACCGCCGCCGACGGCGAGGCCCTCACCAAGGAGATCTTCGGCGAGAAGGTGGCATGGGTGCCGTGGCGGCGCCCCGGCTTCCAGCTGGGCCTGGACATCGCCGCGATCAAGGACGCGAACCCGCAGGCCGTCGGCACCATCCTCGGCGGCCACGGCATCACCGCGTGGGGCGCCACCAGCGAGGAAGCCGAAGCCAACTCGCTGTGGATCATCGAGCAGGCCGAGCAGTACATCAAGGACCACGGCAGGAACGAGCCTTTCGGGCCGAAGCTGCCCGGCTACGCCGCCCCCCCGGAGACCGAACGGCGCGCCAAGGCCGCCGCCCTGGCCCCGGTCATCCGCGGCCTGGCCTCCACGGACAAGCCGCAGCTTGGCCACTTCAGCGATGACCCCGCCCTCCTGGAGTTCCTCGAAAGCGCCGAACACCCGCGGCTCGGTGCCTTGGGCACGTCCTGCCCGGACCACTTCCTGCGCACCAAGGTCAAGCCCCTGGTCCTGGACCTGCCCGCGGACGCCCCGATCGAGGACTCCGTGGCCCGGCTGAAGGAACTCCACGCCGCCTACCGCGAGGACTACCAGGGGTATTACGACCGCCACGCGACCCCGGACAGCCCCGCCCTCCGCGGCGCGGACCCGGCGATCGTCCTGGTCCCCGGCGTGGGCATGTTCTCCTTCGGGGCGAACAAGCAGACCGCCCGGGTGGCGGGGGAGTTCTACCTCAACGCGATCAACGTCATGCGCGGCGCCGAAGCCCTCTCCAGCTACGCCCCGATCGAGGAATCCGAGAAGTTCCGCATCGAATACTGGGCCCTGGAGGAAGCCAAGCTCGCCCGCATGCCCAAGCCGAAATCCCACGCCGGACGCATCGCCCTGGTGACCGGGGCGGCGTCGGGCATCGGCAAGGCGATCGCCACCCGCTTCGCGGCCGACGGCGCATGCGTCGTCATAGCAGACCTCAACCTGGAGAACGCCGCAAAGGTGGCCGAGGAACTGGGCGGTGCCGACGTCGCCATCGGCGTCCAGGCCGACGTCACCGACGAGGCCCAGATCGCCGCGGCGATCCAGGAAGCGGTGCTCGCGTTCGGCGGGCTGGACCTGGTGGTCAACAACGCCGGGCTCTCCATCTCCAAGCCGCTGCTGGAAACCACCGAGAAGGACTGGGACCTGCAGCACAACGTCATGGCCAAGGGCTCGTTCCTGGTGGCCAAGGCCGCCGCGCAGGTGATGATCGGCCAGGAGATGGGCGGAGACATCATCTACATCTCCTCCAAAAACTCCGTGTTCGCCGGGCCGAACAACATCGCCTATTCCGCCACCAAGGCGGACCAGGCCCACCAGGTCCGGCTCCTCGCCGCGGAACTGGGCGAGTACGGGATCCGGGTCAACGGCATCAACCCCGACGGCGTGGTCCGCGGCTCCGGGATCTTCGCCGGCGGCTGGGGCGCCAAGCGCGCCGCCGTCTACGGTGTGCAGGAAGAGGAACTGGGCAAGTACTACGCGCAGCGGACCCTGCTCAAGCGCGAAGTGCTGCCCGAAAACGTGGCCAACGCCGCCGCTGTCCTCACCGGCAACGACCTGTCCCACACCACCGGGCTCCACATCCCGGTGGACGCCGGCGTGGCCGCGGCCTTCCTGCGATGAGCTCTGCAGCCCCGGCGCCGCACACCCGTGGCGTCTTCGCCGGCAGTGTTTTCGCCGCGGTCGATATTGGTGCGTCCTCGGGCCGGGTCATCCTGGGCCGCGTCGCAGGCGGTCCCGGCGGGACGAGCGCGGAGCTGGAGACGGTGCACCGCTTCCCCAACGGCGTCAAGGTGCTCGACGGCGGACTCCGCTGGGACTTTGACGCGCTGTTCGCCGAGGTCCTCACCGGGCTCGCGGCCGCCGCCACGGCGGCCGCAGCCCGCGGCGAGAGCATCGCCAGCATCGGGATCGACACCTGGGCCGTGGACTACGGCCTGGTCAACGCTGCCGGGGAACTCGTCGCGGCGCCCTTCAGCTACCGCGATGACCGCAGCCGGGCCGCCGTCGCCCGGGTCCACGGGCGCCTCGATGAGTCCCGGCTCTACGCCACCACCGGGCTGCAGTTCCTGCCGTTCAACACGATCTACCAGCTCGCCACGGAGCCTGACCTGGACGGGCTGCAGGCGCTGCTGATCCCGGACCTCATCGGGTTCCTGCTGACCGGCCGGCGCCGCACCGAGGCCACCAACGCCTCCACCACCGGGCTCTTCGACGCCGTGGCGGGGGAGTGGGCCACGGAGTTCCTGGCCGCGCTGGGCCTGCCCGCGGGCCGGTTCCCGCCATTGATCCAGCCCGGCGAAACCGTCGGCACGCTCACCAAGGCCGTCGCGGAACGGACCGGGCTGCCCGCCGGCACGCAGGTGGTGGCCGTCGGCTCGCACGACACCGCCTCCGCCGTCGCCGCGGTGCCCGCCGGCCAGGAAAGCTTCGCGTACATTTCCTCGGGCACCTGGTCCCTGGTCGGCGTCGAGCTGTCCCACCCGGTCCTGACCGAGGCCAGCCGGGCCGCGAACTTCACCAACGAACGCGGCGTGGACGCCACCATCCGCTACCTGCGCAACGTCGGCGGCCTCTGGCTGCTCAGCGAGTGCCAGCGCACGTGGGCGGGGCAGGGCTACGAACCCGCGCTCGAGGAACTGCTCGAGGCCGCCGCGGCTCTGCCCGCCGGCGGGCCGGTCATCAACGCCGACGACCCCTACTTCATCGCCCCCGGCAACATGCCCGAACGCATCCGGGCCGCGGTCCGCAACACCGGGGCGGTCCTTCCGGAGCGCCCCGCGCACATCGTGCGGTGCATCCTCGACAGCCTCGCCGCCGGCTACGCCCGGACCATCGCCGACGCCGAGCGGCTCGCGGACGTGCGCGCCGACGTCGTGCACATCGTCGGCGGCGGGTCCCAGAACCGGCTCCTCTGCCAGCTCACCGCCGACGCCACCGGCAAGCGCGTCCTGGCTGGTCCCGTCGAAGCCACCGCCCTGGGCAACGTCCTGGTCCAGGCCCGCGCCGCGGGCGTGCTCAGCGGCGGCCTGGGGGAGCTGCGCGCCGTCGTGCGGGCCTCCCAGCAGCCGTCGGAGTATGCGCCGTCCGCCCGAATTGTCAGTAGCGGGTGTGCCTTGTGAGGATCGCGCTCTTCGCCACGTGCGTCGTGGATGCCATGTACCCGGGCACGGCACGCGCCACCGTGTCCATCCTGGAACGCCTCGGCCACGAGGTCATCTTCCCCGCCGGGCAGGCCTGCTGCGGGCAGATGCACGTCAACAGCGGCTACTTCAAGGAGGCGCTGCCCGTTATTGCCAACCACGTGAAGACGTTCGAGGAGGAGGAGTACGACGTCGCCGTCGCACCGTCCGGTTCCTGCGTCGCCTCCGTGAAGCACCAGCACCCCATGGTCGCCCGCCGCTGCGGGGACGCCGGGCTGGAAGCCCGCGCGGCCGCCGTCGGACGCAAAACCTACGAGCTCTCCCAGCTCCTGGTGGACGTCCTGGGCGTCACGGACGCCGCAGCGCAGCTGGGCTCCTACTTCCCGCACCGGATCACCTACCACCTCAGCTGCCACGGCATGCGCCTGCTCCGGCTCGGCGACCGCCAGCTGAACCTGCTGCGCTCCGTCGGCGGGATTGAGCTGGCCGAGCTGCCCGAGGCCGAGCAGTGCTGCGGCTTCGGCGGCACCTTCTCGATGAAGAACGCGGACGTGTCCTCGGCGATGCTCGCGGACAAGACCGCCAACATCTGCGGCACAGGCGCCGAGCTTTGCGCCGGCGGCGACGCATCCTGCCTCCTGCACATCGGCGGCGGCCTGTCCCGGCAGGGCAGCGGCGTCACCACCCTGCACTTCGCCGAGATCCTGGCCAGCACCGCCGAGCACCCCGCCGCCGTCACCGGCGACGTCCGCCTCACCACCGGAAGGACCGCACGATGAGCGGCACATTCCTGGGGATGCCGTCCCTGCCGGTCTTCGGCACCGGCAACCTGCACGAACACGAGCCCTTCCCGAAGGCCGCGCACCGCGAGCTCGGCAACGCCCAGCTGCGGGCCAACCTGGGCCACGCCACCCGGACCATCCGGGACAAGCGCCTGGCCGTGGTCTCCGAACTCCCCGACTGGGAGGACCTCCGCGAGGCCGGCCGGGCGATCAAGGAATCCGTGATGTCCAGGCTGCCGGAGCTGCTCGAGGAGTTCGAGGCCAACTTCACCGCCCGCGGCGGGACCATCCACTGGGCCCGCGACGCCGGCGAGGCCAACAGCGTTGTGGCCGCCCTCATCCGGGACCAGGGCGCCGACGAGGTGGTCAAGGTCAAATCCATGGCCACGCAGGAAATCGGCCTCAACGAATACCTCGAAGAGCAGGGCATCGCCGCGTTCGAGACCGACCTCGCCGAGCTCATCGTCCAGCTGGACCACGACAAGCCCAGCCACATCCTGGTCCCCGCCATCCACAAGAACCGCAGCCAGGTCCGGGACATCTTCCTGCGTGAAATGGACGGCGTGGACCCGGACCTGACCAACGAACCCGCGCGGCTCGCCGCGGCCGCCCGGGCGCATCTGCGCCGCAAATTCCTCAGCGCCAAGGTGGCCGTCTCCGGCGCGAACTTCGCCCTGGCCGACTCCGGCACGCTCGCCGTCGTCGAATCTGAAGGCAACGGGCGCATGTGCCTGACGCTCCCGGAGACCCTCATCACCGTCATGGGAGTGGAGAAGCTGCTGCCGGGCTGGGAGGACCTGGAAGTGTTCATGCAGCTGCTGCCGCGGTCCTCCACCGGGGAACGGATGAACCCGTACACCTCGCTGTGGACCGGCGTCACACCGGACGACGGGCCGCAGAACGTCCACCTGGTCCTGCTCGACAACGGCCGCAGCGCCGCCCTGGCCGACGAGATGGGCCGCGCCGCCCTGCACTGCATCCGCTGCAGCGCCTGCATGAACGTCTGCCCCGTCTACGAACGCACCGGCGGGCACGCCTACGGATCCACGTATCCGGGACCGATCGGCGCGATCCTGTCCCCACTGCTGACCGGGATCACGGCCGAGGAGAACAACTCCCTGCCGTACGCCTCATCCCTGTGCGGCGCCTGCTACGACGCCTGCCCGGTGAAAATCAACATCCCGGACGTCCTGGTGCATCTGCGCGGTGAGGACGTGGACAGCAAACGCGGCAAGAAGAAGCTGCCCAGCCAGATGGACCTCGGCATGAAGGCCGCGTCCTGGGCGCTCTCCTCCGGAAGGAACCTCGGCCTGGTGGAAAAGGCGCTTCCCCTGGGCCGGCTTGCCGCCGGGCCTGACAAGAAGATCACCAAGCTGCCCGGCATCGCCGGCGGCTGGACCCAGAGCCGGGACATCCCCGCCCCGCCGGCGCAGTCGTTCCGGCAATGGTGGAACAAGGAACACCCGAAGGAGAAGCCGTGAACGCGCGCGACGAGATACTCGGCCGGCTCCGCTCCGCGCTCCGGGACGCCCCGGCGGTGCCGGAGGTGCCCCGGGACTACCGGCGGGCTTCCGACCTCGGTCAGGACGAGCTCATCGAACTGCTGACGGACCGGCTGGTCGACTACAAGGCGAACGTCTTCGTCGAGGAGGCGGCCGCGGTGCCGCAGCGGCTCGCCGTCCTGCTCGAAGGCGCCCGGAGCTACGCCGCGCCGCACGGACTCGCGGCGTCCCTGTTCGCGGAGGCAGACGCGCGCGACGGCGGTTCCCGCCGCCGCCTCACCGATGCCCCCGGGCAGCGGCTGGGCGTGGCAGCGCTGGACGCGGTGGACGCCGTCGTCACCGGCAGCGCCGTGGCGGTGGCCGAAACCGGCACCATCGTCCTCGACACCGGCCCGGACCAGGGCCGCCGGGTTCTCAGCCTCGTCCCGGACCGGCACATCTGTCTGGTCCGGGTTGGGGACATCACGGCGATTCTGCCGGAGGCCCTCCGCCGGCTCGACGGCACCCGCCCGCAGACCTGGATCAGCGGCCCCAGCGCCACGAGCGACATCGAACTCGAACGCGTCGAGGGCGTCCACGGCCCGCGGACCCTGGACGTGGTGATCGTGCGCGGATAGGCGGGACGCCGAGGAGAAACTAAGGGTCCTCTCAGCAGGGAGGTGAACCATGAAGGCATGTACCTAGTCGATCCCAGAGCCTATGCACGTCGCCTGATGCACCCCGGCGCTTGGTTCCACTCGAAGACCCGCCTGCACCTGGTCGCCCAGGCCCGGCAGCCCGCGCACTCCCGGCTCGACTACCTCGAGACCGGCCTCACGGGAACGTCGAGCACGTCCTATTCACGACGCAGGGTCAAGGAACTGGAACAGGTATTCCGCAACGGCGGGGTTTCCTACGACGACGCGTGCTTGGAGATGGAAGCGCTTGACGGCGAGCCGTGATCGGCTGGCGGCCCTGACGGCCGCTGCCGGCAGCGCCTGCGGAGTTAGCTGACGCGGCGATAGCGGATGTGCGTGGTCAGCGGCGAGTGAAGCACCTCGACAGGTTCGAAATCGAAGGATTCAACCCCGTCGAAGATGCGCTCGCCCGAACCGAGCAGGACCGGTGCGATGTCGAGGGTGAGCTCGTCGATCACGCCGGCGATCAGTGCCTGCCGGACGGTCGAGGCCCCACCGGCGATGTCCACACCCTTGTCCCCGGCTGCCTGGCGCGCTGCGGAGTAGGCGGCGTCGAAGCCGTCGGTGACGAAGTGGAAGGTTGTCCCGCCGTCCATTTGGATCGGATCATGTGCGTGATGGGTCAGCACGAACACCGGCGCATGGTACGGCGGTTCGGGGCCCCACCACCCCGTCCATTCCTCAGCCCAGTCCCCGCGGATCGGACCGAACATGTTCCGACCCATCACATATGCGCCCCGCGGGCGCATGAGCCACTCGGTCGCGACCTTGTCGGCATCGTTGGCCCGCGGGTCGCCGATGTGCCAGCCGTGCAGCTCCAGCCCCCGCTTGCCCAGGGGATCCTCGCGGCTCTGGTCCGGCCCGGCGACGAAGCCGTCCAGCGAGATCGACATGTGGCAGGTGGTGTCCGGCACTGCGAACCTCCTGAGTGATTGCGACGTGCATGCGGGCCGCGAGGGATTTCGGGGAGTCTAGCACGTGTTGGCATCCTCGCTGACCCCTGGTTGGCCCGGGCAGGCATTGCACGTTAGCGTCCCTCACATGGATGTCACATACCCCCGGAAACTCATCCCCGGTGATCTGGTTCGGGTCGTTGCGCCGGCCCGGAGCCGGGCCATGGTCATGGAACACGACCACAGCGCCTTGATCGAGCAACGGTTCGCTGAGATGGGACTGAGCATCTCGTTCGGGGCACGCGTGGACGAACGTGACAGCCTTGACTCTTCGTCGGTTGAGTCAAGGGTCGCGGATCTTCACGCTGCTTTCGCCGACCCTGAGGTCGCAGGCATTCTTACCGTCATTGGCGGGTTCAACAGCAACGAGCTTCTTCCCTGTCTGGACTGGGACCTGATTGCGGCCAATCCCAAGATTCTGTGCGGGTACTCGGACATCACAGCCCTCCAGAACGCCATCCTCGCCCACACGGGACTGGTGACATACTCCGGACCACACTGGTCGAGCTTTGGGATGAGAGATCACTTTGAGCAGACCCGTCACTGGTTTGTTGAAACGCTCCTCAACGGCCAGGACCAGGAAATAAAGCCTTCGGAATCGTGGACCGACGACGACTGGTTCCTCGACCAGGACAACCGGAGCCCTCTCGCCGGAGAAGGCTGGTGGGCCGTTCAGCCGGGCACGGCGTCGGGCCGCATCGTCGGCGGCAACCTGTGCACACTCAATCTGCTCCAAGGAACGCCCCACATGCCGTCGCTCGATGGCGCGCTTCTCTTCCTGGAGGATGACTACGAGAGTCATCCGGCAACCTTCGCCCGGGACCTGACCTCCCTCCTTCAGGTGCCGGATGCCAGAGGTATCACAGGGCTGGTCATTGGCCGCTTCCAGCGGGCAAGCCGGATGACCAAGGATCTCCTGGAGCAGATCGTCAGGACCCAGCAGGGCCTCAGCGGACTTCCCGTCCTGGCCAACGCCGACTTCGGACACACGCAGCCGCAGATCACGCTGCCTATAGGCGGCCGGGCTGAGCTGGCTGTCGGACCAACCAGCTCACTCCATATCACCGCGGGCTAGGGGGCAGTTGCAGAAGGAGGAGATCGTCCTCCGACGGTGGAGGTGGGGTTGCGGGCGCGGTGATTTTGGCGAAAATGTGGGAATGACATGGACGTTATGCATTCGCCCGTTTCGTGATGACCTAGGTTTGGTCCTTGACGCGTGCCTGGGTGCAGGCGCTTTGCGGCCCGCCTCATGAGCACGTTCGTGCTGGTGCCCGGCGCGGGCGGCGCAGCCTGGTACTGGAGTCGTGTCATCCCGCTGCTGCAAAGGGCCGGACACGAGGCAGTCGCAGTCGAACTGCCCGGCGACGACGAAAACGCCGGTCTGCCCGACTACGCGCGCCTGGTGGTCGAGGCAATCGGTGAGAGCGACGACGTGGTGCTCGTGGCGCAATCGCTCGGCGGGTTCACTGCGCCGCTGGTGTGCACCCGAGTCGCCGTCGGAGAGCTTGTTTTCGTGAACGCGATGATCCCCAACCCGGGCGAGACCCCTGGTGCATGGTGGGATAACACGGGCTGGCTCGACGCGCGCGAGACGGCCGCTAGGGGCGGTGGCTACAGCACTGAGTTCGACCTGAACACTTACTTTCTGCACGACGTTCCACCCGAGGTGGCGGCTGCGGGAGAAACGCATCAGCGGCCAGAGGCAAATGCTGTCTTCGAGTCAGCGTGCGACTTCGCGGATTGGCCAGCCATCCCGATCCGGGTGCTCAGTGGCGAAGGGGACCGGTTCTTCCCGCTCGAATTTCAGCGCGCAGTCGCGCGCGATCGCCTTGGCCTGGAGCCGGATGCTGTGCCCGGCGGTCACCTCATCGCTCTGTCGAATCCGAACGGCGTCGCCGATTACCTCCTGCAACGTTGAATCTTCGACTACCGAGACTCTTTATTCATGAGTCGAGTCACCTGCAAGGTGTCGGTTGCGCCTCTCGATCAGCCTTTGGAGATAGCGGGCCAGCACCAGTTTCTCGGCCAGACGTCCTATGGGTCCGAGCGGTACCGCAGACTCGATACGATCCACCATCGTGGCTCCTTCTGAGTCCTGGCTGAACTCATGGACATGCCGGAACCGTTGGAACGGACCTTTGACCTGTTCATCTACGAAATAGTCGGGTGACTGCATCTCGGTGATCCTGCTCGTCATCTGAAGCGGGACACAAATAGACGGCCATCGTCAGAGTATTGCAGCTCTTTCAGTCTCGGCTTGAAACTGCTGTGCCAACCGGCCCAATTTTTGGCAAAGCAAAAGCCCCTGCTTCCCTTGTAAACAAAGGGAAGCAGGGGCCTCGCTACTTGGCGGTGACGGTGGGATTTGAACCCACGTTGGCTTTTACACCAAACAACATTTCGAGTGTTGCACCTTCGGCCGCTCGGACACGTCACCAACCTGACTAGGGTACCGGAGCAGGGCGCCCATCCACAAAACGAGCCGCAACAGCATGCACATGACGCTGCGGGCGGGCGCGGCACGCTTCCCCGCGAACAGCGGGGGCACTAGATTCGTAAGCACAATGACTAATTCTGAACAGCACGCCACGGCCACCGCCTATTGGACCGTCGGGCCGGAACAGGGCGAACTCCGGAGCGAGGACCTGCCGGCCCCCGGACCCGGCGAGGCGCTGGTCCGGACCCTGTATTCCGGCATCAGCAAGGGCACCGAGCTCGTCGTCCACCAGGCCAGTGTCCCGTCCTGCGTGGCCGCGGCGATGGCCGCCCCCAACCAGGAGGGGGACTTCCCCTACCCGGTGAAGTTCGGATACCTGACCGTGGGGGTGGTCGAGGAGGGCCCGGAATGCTGGACGGGCAAGACCGTCTTCTGCCTCTACCCGCACCAGGACCGCTTCGTCGTCCCCGTCGAGTCGCTCACCGTGATCCCCGGCGGCGTTCCCGCCCGCCGGGCGGTGCTCACCGGCACCGTGGAAACCGCCGTCAACGGCCTGTGGGAGGCCGGGCCCCGGCTGGGCGACCGGGTCGCCGTGATCGGGGCCGGACTCGTGGGCGGCATGGTGGCGAAGCTCCTGGCGGGTTTCCCGCTGGAGCGGCTGCAGCTGGTCGACGTCGACCCGGCAAAACGCGCGTTCGCTGAGGCCCTCGGCGTCGACTTCTGCCACCCCGACAATGCCCTGCCCGACTGTGACATCGTGATCCACTGCTCCGCCTCGCAGGCAGGCCTCGAACGGGCCCTGCAGCTGGTGGGGGACGAAGGGGAGATCATCGAAATGTCCTGGTACGCCGACCGGTCGGTCACTCTGCCGCTGGGGGAGGACTTCCACGCCCGCCGGCTGTCGATCCGCGCCAGCCAGGTCGGGGTGGTGGCCCGTGCCCGGCGGCACCGCCGCACGAACGCCGACCGTCTTGCGCTTGCGGTCTCCCTGCTGCGGGATCCGGTGTTCGACGTCTTCCTCACCGGTTCCTCCACATTCGCCGAACTCCCCGGCGTCGTCCAGCGCCTCTCCGACGGGACCCTTGACGCCCTGTGCCACGTCATTGAATACCCACCGAACGAAACCCCGTCCGCCGCAATCCCATCCCCAGCCCAGCCAACCGAAGCCACGAGGTAATCCGTGTTCAGTCTGACCGTTCGCCGTAACTTCATGATCGCCCACAGCCTCCCGCGGGAGGCCTTTGGCCCCGCCCAGGGCCTGCACGGGGCCACCTTCGTCACGGAGGTGACGTTCCGCCGTCGTGCGCTCAACGACGACTCAATCGTGCTGGACATCGGCGCCGCGGGGGACGTGCTGGATGAGGTCCTTGACGGGCTGAACTACAAGAACCTCGACGAACACCCCGACTTCTCCGGCAAGCTGAGCACCACGGAGGCCCTCGCGCAGTACATCGCCGACGCCGTCGCCGCGCAGGTCCGCGTGGGCGCGGACGGGAAGGATCTCGCCGGCCTGGATGTCACCCTGCGCGAGACCCCCGACGCGTGGGCGGGCTACTCGCTGAACTTCGACGCAAGCTAGGCCGCTGATGGTGCCGGCCAGCCTCCGCCTCCGGCTCGTCGTGCCCGGCAACATCCGGCATAATTCCGGCGGGAACGTCTACAACGCCGCCCTGGCACGCGGGCTCAGCGGCCACGGCGCCGAAGTGGAAACGTGCCCGCTCGACGGCGGCTGGCCCGGCGGCAGCGCGGAGGACCGGCGCCGGCTGTCGCGGCTGCTGGGTGCGGCGCCCCGGGGCTCGGTGACCCTGGTGGACAGCCTGATTGCCTCCGGTGCGCCCGATGAGCTTGAGGCGGCGGCGGCCGCCGGGCACCCGGCCTGGATCCTGCTGCACATGCCCCTGCCGGACCTGGAACGGGAGGGCCGTGCCATGGCGGCCGCCGCCGGGGTCATCTGCACCAGCGGTTCGGCCGCGGCGCGGATCCGTGCCCGGCACGGCCTGGAAAATATCGGGGTGGCGCTTCCCGGTACGGCAGCCGCCCCGCTGGCGGCGGGCAGCCTGGCCGCCGGCTCCGGCATCCCGCACTTCATCGCCGTGGCTGCCCTGTTGCCGAACAAGGACCAGGCGCTCCTGCTTGACGCGCTCGCCGAACTCACGGACCTGCCATGGACGGCGTCCTTCATCGGCTCGGACACCGCCGACCCCGACTACGCCGCGCAGCTCCGGGATTCCGTGGAACGTCTGGGCCTGATGCGGAGGGTCAGCATCCCCGGCGAACTCCGGGGCGCAGCACTCGAGTCCGAATGGAGCGCAGCCGATCTCAGTCTGCTGATTTCCCGGGCCGAAGCCTACGGCCTGGTGGTGATCGAATCCCTGGCCCGCGGCACTCCCGTCGTGGTCCGTGACGGCACCGGCGCCGTCGAGGCGCTCGCGGCCGGCCGCGGAACACCGCTGCCCGGCGCCGCCGTCGGCCTCGGAACGGACCCGGCCCCGCTCGCGGACCTGCTGCGCCGCTGGCTGACCGACCCCGCGCTGCGGGCACGCTGGCAGGATGCGGCCCGGGCCGCCCGGGGCGGGCTGCCCGGCTGGGACGCCACGGCCCGGACCGTGCTGGAGCTCGTGGGCGCGGACGGGCGGCCAAACTGGCAGGCGCAGGTTGATACCGCTGACGGAGAAGCTGTTGGAGAATGAGCCCATGAGTACCCAGCCTGCAACGACGACGTCGCCCTCGGTAGACGAGCGCGCCACCATGCCGGAACCGCAGACCCTGACCCGGGAGCGTCTCCGGGCATGGGCCTGGCACCGTCAGGGCCTGGACGGCTCGCTGGCCGGCTGCACGGCGGAGCAGGTTCTGGCCCGGGCCGGCTGGGCCCGGTCCGTTGGCGGCGCCAATCCCTACATCACACTCTTCGCCCGGGCCGGCATCCGCCGCGAACAGGTGGACGCGGACGTGCTCGCGCACCGGATCCTCGAACTTCCCGCCGCCCGCGGCTGCACCTACGTCCTGGGCCGGGACGACTTCGCGTGGTCCCTGAAGCTGGGCAAGGACGCCGCCGAAGCGGTGCGCGTGCTGGGCAGGCTCGGCGTGGACCGCGGTGAAATCACGCTGCTGGAGGAGCAGGTGGTGCACACGCTCGCCGAGGCGGAGGGGCCAATGGATCCGCGGCAGCTCAAGGAGGAGCTGGGTGACTCCGTGCGGAACCTCGGCGAGGAAGGCAAGAAGAAGGGCGCCGCCACCACGCTGCCCACCGCGCTGGGGATCCTCCAATCACAGGGCAGGATCCGCCGCGTCCCGGCCAACGGGCGCCTGGACCAGCAGCGCTACGCCTACGAGCTCTGGAACCTGCCGCCGAGCACGCTCGACGACGACGCCGCCCGCACCGAGCTGATCCGCCGCTACCTGGGCTGGACCGGGGGAGCCACCCTCAAACAGTCGCAGTGGTTTACGGGCTTCACCGTGGCGCAAAGCAAGACCGCACTCGCCGCCGTCGGCGCCGTCGAGGTGCCCACTGCGTTGACGCTCGCCGGGGGTGACGCGCTGTGGATGCTGCCCGACGACGTCGGCCGGCTGGCCACGTTCGAAGAACCGGACGCCGAACAGATCCAGCTGCTGGCGGGCACCGACTCACTGTTCCTGCTGCGGCGCAACGCGGCGGACCTGCTTGCGGAGGAAGACCAGCACAAACCGGCGCTGGAATCACTCGCACTGCAGGCCGACCTCCCGGACCACCCCATCCTGGACCGCGGCAGGATCATCGGACTCTGGCAGTACGAGCCGGCCAAGGAGCGGATCGTGACCTGGCTGTTCCATGGCCCCACGCCCGCCGTCACGGCGCGGATTGCCGAGGTGGAAGCCTGGGTCCGGGAGGACCTCGGCGATTTCCGGGCGTTCAGCCTGGACTCACCGGCCAGCCGGCAGAAGCGGATCGACGCGCTGGCGGCCTCCGCAGCCGCCGCGGCGGCTTCCATTGCCCCCGGTACGGCCAGCTAGCCGGAACGGATCAGGCGCGATGTCCGGCAAAAAAGTCCCGCAGCAGCGCGGCACATTCCTGCTCCCGCACGCCCCCATACACTTCCACCCAGTGATTGAGTCGGCGCTCGCGGAGGATATCGAACACGGAGCCCGCCGCCCCGGCCTTTTCATCCCAGGCGCCGAACACCACACGCGGAATTCTGGCCAGGACCACCGCCCCCGCGCACATCGCGCACGGCTCCAAGGTGACCGCCAGGGTGCAGTCCTCCAGCCGCCAGCCATCGTCGTCCCTGCCCTCCGCCGCCCGGCGGGCCCGCAGCCGCGCGGCGGCCTCCCGGATGGCGACGATCTCGGCATGGGCCGTCGGGTCACCCAGTGCCTCGCGTTCATTGCGTCCGGAACCCAGAACCGAGCCGTCCGGTCCAATGACGACGGCGCCGATCGGCACGTCCGCCGTGGCCAGGGCCCGGCGTGCCTCGGCCAGGGCAAGTCCCAGCCACTCGGCATGGCGGGGCTCGGGGGAGGTCATGGCTCAATGATAGGTTCAACCATAAGCGTGCTGTGCAGCGCAGCTGGGCAGCCCCAAGCATTCGGGAGGCGGCCGTGACGACCGGAGCCGAGAACTGGCTGACGAAACACTGGGGCAAGTGGGTGGTGCCCTACGCCGCACTGTGGATCACGATGCTCATTGGCGGCATCCTGGTGATCTTCCTTGCGCTTTTCGTCGCCGAGCTCTACGACAACGTGGTGGACGAGGCCGGCCTCGCGAACCTGGACAAACCCACCCTGGCGTTCATGGAACAGATCCGCAGTCCGGGGCTGGACGCCTTTGTCACCGGGTTCACCAACATCGGCGGCGGAATCGGAATGCCCATCCTGGCCAGCATCCTGACGGCACTGCTGATCTACACCTCGCGCACCTGGCGGCCGCTGATCCTGATCGGGGGCGCCGCCGCCGTCTCCATCACCGCCACGAGCCTGGGCAAAAAACTGATTGGCCGGACCCGCCCGGACCACGCCGACGCCGTGCCGCCCTACGAGAACTCGCCCTCGTTCCCGAGCGGCCACACCCTGAACACCACGGTGGTGATCGCACTGGTGGTGTACCTGGCCTGCCTGCAGATCAAGCGCACGCTCGCCCGGGTGGTCATCATCACGGCGGGGGTGCTGTTCATCGCCGCGATGGGCATGAGCAGGGTCTTCCTGGGCCACCACTGGATGACCGACGTGATGGTGGGATGGGCGCTGGGACTGGCCTGGGTGGGGATTGTGATCCTGGCCCACCATCTCTTCCATGTGCTGCGGCACCGCGAACACGCCGGCCCCGCGCCGACCTTCGAGCACCCCGCCCACCTGGGTGCGGGCGCCAGCGGCGCAACGGCGGCCGACGGCGGCGGCACTGCGGCAGGAAAAGGGGCAGGGGCGAACGGCGCCGATAGGCCCTGACCCGCGGGACGGTCCCCGGCGTCCGGGTGATAGTTTTGACGCATGCGCACTCTCGTTGTGGACCACCCCCTGGTCGCCCATAAGCTCACCGTTCTGCGGGATAAGAACACGCCGTCCCCGGTCTTCCGCCAGCTCACCGAGGAACTTGTCACGCTCCTCGCCTACGAAGCCACGCGTGAGGTCCGCACCGAGCCCGTGACCATCGAGACGCCCGTCAGCACCACCATCGGCACGGCTTTCACTAAGCCCACCCCGCTGGTTGTTCCGATTCTCCGCGCCGGGCTCGGCATGCTCGAGGGCATGACCAAGCTGGTCCCCACCGCGGAGGTCGGCTTCCTGGGCATGGCCCGCGACGAAGAGACCCTAGACATCATCACGTACGCCGAGCGTCTCCCGGATGACCTCACGGGCCGCCAGATTTTCGTCCTGGACCCCATGCTGGCCACGGGCGGAACCCTGCGCGAGGCCATCAAGTTCCTCTTCAAGCGCGGTGCCTCCGACGTCACGTGCATCTGCCTCCTGGCCGCCCCCGAGGGCCTGGCCAAGCTGGAGGAGGAGCTGTCCGGCGCCAACGTGACCATCGTGCTGGCCTCGATTGACGAGAAACTCAACGAGAAGTCGTACATCGTGCCCGGCCTGGGCGACGCCGGCGACCGCCTGTACGGCATCGCGGGCTAGCCTCGCCCTGTCAGCCCCGCCCTGCTAGCAAGCCCCGCCAGATCAGCCCTGGCCCGCCTCGGCTTTGACAGCCGAAACCTCGAACTCGAGGGTGATTTTGTCCGAGACGAGCAGGCCACCGGAATCAAGGGCCGTGTTCCACTTGACGCCGAACTGCTGGCGGTCGATGCGGCGGGATCCCTCGAACCCGGCGCGCAGCTGCCCTGCCGGGTCCCGTTCAACCCCAAGGAACTCGATCGGCAGACTGATTTCCTTGGTTACGCCGCGGATGGTCAGATTGCCGCTGACGATGAAATTCCCCTCTTCGACCTGATCGATCCGGGTGCTGACGAACGTGATCTCGGGATAGCCCGGCGCATCAAAGAAGTCGTTGGTGCGAAGGTGTTCGTCGCGCTGGGCACTGCGGGTGTCGATGCTGGCGACCTGAATCCTCACCCGCACGGATGAGTTGACGGGATTCTCGACGTCGGCGTTGATGATTCCCTCAACGTCGTTGAAAGCGCCGCGAACCTTAGTGACCATGGCGTGCCGGGTGGAGAACCCGATCCGCGTGTGGTCCGGATCGATGCGCCATTCCCCGGAAAGATCCGGTGTTAGTTCCGGCATAAGGACAGCCTCCTGTGTAGCTGGGACCAGGCACTGCCGCTGGATGGGCCGATGCATGGCTACCTGGCGACAACCACTCAGCGTCGTTGCTAAGTGCGTCATTCCGGCACAATCCTAGCGTCATCGGAACCACCGTGGCCCCCATCCGTAACCAAATTGCCGGATAAGCGGCCCTATGACTATCGCCGCCGAATCCAGCGCATCGGCTGCCCGTACCGGGAACTCATGCATTGCCCGAGGGCCTGCAACGTCCCTGTCCCGGCCTCAACACCCGGGCAGCCGTAGGCGGAGCCCTTCCGCCCCATCGCCGCCCGCGCTAGCCTGTGCGCCATGGATTGGAAACTAGAACTCGTGTTTGTCCCCGTGTCCGATGTTGACCGGGCGAAGGATTTCTATGTCAACAAGGTGGGCTTCAACGCCGACTACGACGAACGCCCCACGGAGGGTCTGCGGTTCGTCCAGCTGACACCGCCGGGCTCCGGCTGTTCGATCGCGATCGGCGAGGGCCTCAATGACGCCCCGCCCGGCACGGCGCCGAGCCTGCAGCTCGTGGTCAGCGACATCCAGGCCGCGCACGGGCAGCTCAAGGACAACGGTGTGGACGTCAGCGACGTCGACATCCAGGACTGGGGGCACTTCGTCTACTTCGCCGATCCGGACGGCAACAAATGGGCCGTGCAGTACATCCCGAACCGGCCCAACGGCTGAAACCGGCTGATACCGCCGCATTGCGTGCGGTGACGGCGCGGTGACGGCCCGCCCGGGGCCAATGTGAAGCGGGCCGCGGCTGTGGGGAGCGGACATGGGGCAGGATGGAGTCATGAGCCTTCCCCTCCGCCGCAGTGCCACGACCCTGACCGCTCGTGCCGTCCTGTTTGATATGGACGGCACGCTGGTGGATTCCACGAGCATCGTGGAGCAGGTGTGGGCCACGTTTGCCGGACGCTACGGCCTGGATATCGCGGAGATTCTGGCCACCTCCCACGGGGTCCAGGCGATGGACACGGTCCGCAGGTTCGCCCCCGCCGGCGCGGACGTCGCTGCGCTGGCGGCGGAACTGGGCCGGATGGAGCTGGCCGAGACCCGCGGCATTGTTCCGGTGCCGGGCGCGCTGGAGCTGCTGGCGAACCTTCCGCCGGATGCCGTGGCCCTGGTGACGTCCGCTTCTCGGGACCTGGCCGAAGTCCGGATGGCGGCCGCGGAGATCGCCGTGCCGGCCGCTTCGGTCACATCCGAGGATGTCCTGCGCGGCAAACCGCACCCTGAGGGGTACCTCCGGGCGGCCGCCCTGCTGGGCGTGGACCCGGCCGACGCCGTGGTGTTCGAGGACGCGCCGGCCGGCATCGCCGCGGGCGTCGCCGCCGGCATCCGGACAGTGGCGGTCGGACCCAACGCCGGCGAACTGCCGGACGGCGTGCTTCACATTCCCGACTACTCCGGGGTGTCGGTGACCACGGAGTTCAGCAGCGCCGGCGTCCGCACCCTGTCCTTCACGTTTTAGGGCCCTGGATGCCGGCCCCGCCGGCATCCGTCCGACTACCCCGCCAGCAGGTAGACGCTGGTCCCGCCCACCGTCTGGGCGGTGAAATTGGCCTGCACCCAGGCCGCAATCTGGGCGGCGTCATCGGATCCGCTCTCGCCCTGCATCATCTGCCCGGCGATGAAGTAATGGATCTTGCCGTCGGCCACGTACTGCTGGAACTGCGCCAGCGTCGGCGCCGGGTCCGTGCCGTTGAACCCGCCCACGGCCATCACCGGAAGTCCGGTCGCCAGCTGGTAGCCTGCGGCATTGTTGGACCCGACGACGGCGGCAGCCCACGTGAAGTTCCCGGCGTCCGTCTGCAACGCGCTCACCAGGGCCGCTGACGGCGTGCTGGCCCCGAGCAGGCCGCCCATGCCGGCCGCCCCGCCCGCCCCTGGGCCACGGCCGGCGCCCCCGCCGTTCGCGCCAGTCCCGTTCATGCCGGTAGTACCGCCGAAGGCCCGCGGCAGGCCTGCCCCGCCCCGCGCGGACGCGGCCGGACCGGCACTGACGATCGAGCCGCTGTGGGCGCTGGCGGCCGTCGACAATGAGTACGCCAGCGGTCCGGCAAGGGCGGCCGCGACGGCGAGCGCCGCCGTCGTCCGCGCCATGATCCTGGACGCCGCCACGGGCCACCTCACCGCCGGGGCCGCCAGTACCAGGCAGGCCGCGGCGAGCGAGCCGAGGAGCACCAACCAGCGCAGCCACGGCACGAAGGTTGCCGTGCGGCCGAGCAGTTCGGAGCCCATGACGCCGGCCGCCACGACCGCCCCGGCGAGCACCGCGGCCGCCACGGGCTGGTCCCGCCGCTGCCAGAGCAGGACGCCGCCGAGGCCGGCGAGCCCGGCAATGCCGGGAGCCAGCGCCACCATGTAGTAGGGGTGGATGATTCCGGCCATGAAGCTGAACGTCAGGCCGGTCACCGCCACCCAGGCGCCCCAGATGATCACCGAGGCCCGCACGGCGTCGGTGCGCGGCGCCCGCCGGCCCAGCCAGAGCAGACCCGCTCCGAGCACCAGCACCGACGGCAGCAGCCAGGCGATCTGGCCGCCGAACTCACTGTTGAAGAGCCGGAACAGCCCTGGCGTGCCCCAGCCGTTGCCGCCGCCCACGCTTCCGGTCTCGTCTCCGTTCAGCCGGCCCAGGCCGTTGTAGCCGAGGGTCAGTTCGAGGATGGAGTTGTTCTGCGAACCGCCGATGTAGGGCCGGTCCGCGGCGGGGATGAGTTCGACGGCGGCCAGCCACCACCCGGCCGCGGCGGCCATCGTCCCGCCCGCGGCGAGCAAGTGCAGAAGGCGCTTGCCCGGCCCGGCCGGCGCGGCGAGCAGGTAGGCCAAGGCGAAACCGGGGACAACCAGCAGGACCTGCAGCTGTTTGGTGAGGAACCCGAAGCCCAGAAGCGCCCCGGCGAACAGCAGCCAGCGCAGCCGCGCGTCCTGGATGGAGCGCACCACCGCGTAGGCGGCCGCCGTCATCAGCAGCACCAGCAGGGCGTCCGGGTTGTTGAACCGGAACATCAGCACGGCCACCGGCGTCAGGGCCATGACCGCGCCGGCGAGCAGCCCGGCCCGGCGGGCCAGCCGCGCATCGGCCGTGGCGGGCATCGCGGCCCGGCGCACGGCCAGGTAGACCAGCCAGACCGTGCCGACTCCCATGAGCGCCTGCGGGACCAGGACGCTCCAGGAACTCAGCCCGAAGAGCCGCACCGACAACCCCATCACCCACAGCGACGCCGGCGGCTTGTCCACGGTGATGGCGTTGGCGGCGTCGGACGAACCAAAAAACCAGGCCGTCCAGTCCTGTGACCCGGCCTGGGCCGCGGCAGAGTAGAAGGCATTCGCCCAGCCGGAGACGTTGAGGTTCCACAGGTACAGCAGGGCGGTGGCCAGGAGCAGGCCCGCCAATTCGAGCCGCCTCCGCAGCACCCGGGGTCCAGGCCGGGTCCGCCCGGCAGCGGCAGGGGCACTGGAGCGGGTGGCAGAGGGGAACGGCAGCAACCGGGACTGCAGGAACCGGGGGCGGTCAGGTGCTTGCAGCGGCGACGTGCCAACCCGGTCCGGCGTCGGGGCCGCCCCGGGGGAAAGGGTGTCAGTCATGGCTGCCTATGCCCCCAGCTTGTAGACGGTGGTGTTGCCCACGGTCTGGGCCTGGTAGTTGGCCGCGACCCACGCGGCGACCTCGGAGTTGCCGCCGCGGCCCCCGCCCATGCCGCCGCCGGCGATGAAGTAACCGATCTCGCCGCGGTCCACCATGGCCTGGAACTGTGCGAGCGTCGGGTAGGGGTCGCCGCCGTTCCAGCCGCCGAGTGCGATCACGCTGGTGCCGGTGGCGAGTTCCAGGCTGGCGGCCTGGGTGGCGCCGGAGACAATCGCGGACCACTTGGTGCCGGAGGACCGCAGCAGTGCGGTCAGCTCGGACGAGCTGGTTCCCTCGCCCATACCGCCCATCCCGCCGCCCGGGGCGCCGCCGGTGCTGACGTTCCCGCCGTCGGGGGCCGTCCTGCCGGCAGCCCCGAAACCGCCGCCCATGGCGGACGCGGTGGGCCCGGACGTGGGGATGGAACCGGAGTGCGGCTGGGCCGCCGTCGCCAGCGTCCAGGCAGTGCTGCCAAGCCCGCCCGCCAGGACGGAGAGGATCACGACGCCGGCGGTGGCGGCCTTGCGGAACCGGGCAGGAAGAGCCGGGAGGCTGTCCACGCGCAGGATCACGGCCACGGCCGCGAGTACGCCCAGGGCCACCACCACCACGCGGAGCGCGGGAAGCCAGGCCGGGTCGCGGCCCAGAAGCACGGCGGACCAGACCGAGGTGGCGAGAATTGTCACGGCCAGGACAATCCGTGCCGGCCAGTAGGCCCGGCCCCGCCACAGTTCCACGGAGCCGATGCCTGCCAGGGCTGCGACTGCCGGAGCCAGCGCCACAGCGTAGTACGGGTGCACCGTGCCGCCCATGAAGCTCAGGATCCCGGCTGTGACCACCAGCCAGCCGCCCCACAGCAGGAGCGCCGCACGGGTTCTCGAGGCCCGGGAGTCGCGCCGGGTGAACCAGAGTCCGGCGGCCAGGAGGATCAGGGCGGCCGGCAGCAGCCAGGACACCTCGCCGCCGAAGCTCGTCCCGAACATCCGGGTGATGCCGGCCGTGCCGCCGAAGCCCACGTTGCCGTTGCCGCCCGGGCCGCCGCCGGAACCGGTGATCCGGCCCAGGCCGTTGTAGCCGAACGTGAGTTCCAGGAAGCTGTTGGTCTCTGAGCCCGCCATATACGGGCGGGCTGAGGCCGGGGTCAGCTGGAACAGCGCAAGGTAGCTTCCGCCTACCGCCACGATCCCCGCGGCGGCGGCCAGCAGGTGCAAGAGTCTGCGCCCGAGGGTGGCAGGCGCCGCCCACAGGTACGCCAGGGCCAGTCCCGGCACGATCAGGAAACCCTGCAACATCTTGGTCAGGAATGCCAGGCCGATCACGGCCCCGGCCGCGGCGAGCCATTTCCAGCACGCTTTCTCGATGGCGCGGGTGGTGAGATACGCGGCCAGCACCAGGCACAGGGTGAGCATGGCGTCGGGGTTGTTGAACCGGAACATGAGCGCGGCCACCGGGGTCAGCGCCAGGGCGCCGCCGGCTATCAGGCCTGCGGCAGGGCCGGAGACCCGCTTGACCGTCAGGTAGAGGAGCCCGACGGCGGCCACCCCCATGAGTGCCTCGGGAACGAGCATGCTCAGGGCCGAGAAGCCGAAGATCCGTCCGGCGAGGGCAGGAATCCACAGGGCAGCGGGCGGCTTGTCCACCGTGATGGCGTTGCCGGCGTCGAGGGAGCCGAACAGCAGTGCGGTCCAGTCCTTGGTTCCGGCCTGGATCGCCGCGGCGTAGAAGGAGTTGGCGTAGCCGGTGGCTTGCAGGTTCCACAGGTAGAGCCCGGCGGTGATGACCAACAGCAGAGCTGCCGAGGGCCGCACCCAACGGGGCTGCAACCCGAACAGGAGACTGTCCTTGTGGCTCCGGGACGGCAGCGGGAGCGGCGTTGATCCTGCCGCTTCATGCGCCTGGGCCTGTGATTCCTGGCCTGCCGGCTGGCCGCCGGCGGGGGAGCCGGGCTGGGCGCCGGTCGCGGGGCTGATGGTAGTGGTCATTTACTCGGCCGTTTCTGTGCAAGTGGTTTCTGTGCAAGCGGTTTTCGTGCAGAGGAGGGAAGCACCGGGGGCGCCGGGCACCGGAACAGCGGGTGTGGCGCCCGGCGCCTGTATGGCCGGGGTGGCCCGGGGGCGGAAGACCACCAGTCTGAAGAGCAGGAACTTGACGGCCGTGGCGGCCAAGTTGGCGGCGGTGACCGTGACCAGTTCAAGCCAGCGGTCCGGTGTTCCGCCCGACACGCCGTGAATCAGGGCGAGCGCACCCGACGTCAGGGCCAGCCCAATCCCAAAGACCAGAAGTCCTTCGAAGTGGTGGCGGGCGGCCTGGCTGCTGCCCTGGATGCCGAACGTGAAGCGCCGGTTGGCTGCGGTGTTGGCCACCGCGGTGGTGAGCAGGGCGAGGAAATTGGCCAGCTGAGGGTCCATGATCCCGCGGCAGAACAGGAAGATCACCAGGTATGCCAGGGTGGAGGCCACCCCGATGCTGCCGAAGCGGACGAGCTGTCCGAAGAGGCTTCCGCCGGGGCTTTGTTCGTGGGCCCGCGAGGATGCCGGCAGCGGCCCGCGGGCCAGGGCGGCGCGCAGTTCGGGAACCGGGATCCGGCCCGAGACCAGGTCCCGGCTCAGCCGTGTCATGCCGCGCAGGTCGGCGAGGGCGGTCTGGACGATGTCCACGCTGGAATCCGGGTCGTCGGTCCAGTCCACGGGCACTTCGTGGACACGCAGGCCGCACTTTTCGGCCAGGACCAGCAGTTCCGTGTCGAAGAACCAGGCGTTGTCCAGCGTATGGGGGAGCAGTTGCCGGGCCACGTCCGCCCGGATTGCCTTGAAGCCGCACTGGGCGTCGCTGAAGTGGGCGCCCATGCAGGACTGCAGCAGGAAGTTGTAGCTGCGAGAGATGAATTCCCGCTTGGGTCCGCGGACCACGCGGGAGTTGCGGGTCAGCCGGGTGCCGATCGCGAGGTCGGAGTGTCCCGAAATGAGCGGGGCGAGGAGCGGGCCGAGCGCCGCCAGATCGGTGGAGAGATCCACATCCATGTACGCCAGGACCGGCGACGGCGAGGCGAGCCACACCTTGCGGAGCGCGTTGCCGCGGCCTTTCTCGGCCATATGGACCACGTTCACCTCGCGCAGCTCCCGGGCCACCCGTTCGGCGGTCTTGAGCGTCCCGTCGGTGCTGGCGTTGTCAGCCACCGTGATCCGGAACGAATGCGGGAAAGAGCCAAGAAGATAGGCGTGCAGCCGGCGCAGGCAGGCTTCGAGGTCCCGCTCTTCATTGAAGACGGGGACGGTGACGTCCAGCACCGGCGTGCTGGCACGGGTGTCAATGGCCAACCGGCGCCCGCCAGCTTCGGTGGTGAACGGGAGGGCAAACGCGCCCGCAGCAGGGCCGGCAAGCGTGCCCGGGACGGCCACGTCGGCCAAGGCCAGCGCGGACGATGCAGCGGGTCCCGCCGGGACCGCCGGCGTCGCCGCGGGATGGGGAAGGGTTCCTGGGGCCTGGTCTGTGAACGTCATGGTCCCACTTTCCCGGCGGCCCATATGAAGGCTTTAGGGCGAAGCTGTGCGGGGCCTGTGGAAATCGGGCCCGCTCCGGCTCCCGCCCGCGCAGAGGAGGCCCCGGATCACGTGGATCCGGGGCCTCTGTGCGCGCTGTGCGCGGGCTGGCTGTTTTGCCGGCCTAGTACCAGTTGTGTGCCAGGTGGAAGTCCAAGGCCCCGCAGGGGGAGCCGTAGCGCGACTTGACGTAGTCCAGTCCCCAGTTGATCTGGGTCCGGTAGTTGGTCATGTAGTCGGCACCGGCGCTCGCCATCTTCGAGGCAGGCAGGGACTGGACCACACCGTAGGCGCCGCTGCTGGCGTTCGTCGCAGTGGTCTTCCAGTCCGATTCCTTGGTCCAGAGCTTTTGCAGGCACGGCATCTGACCGGCGCCCCAGCCGTAGCTGCCCAGCTTGGCGGCGGCGTAAGCCTGTGCTCCAGCCGGGTCGTTGACGGCGACAGGCGCCTTTGCGGGGGCTGGTGCCTTTTTGGGGGCAGCCACCTTCACGGGGGCAGCCGCCTTTGCGGGCGCCTTAGCCGGGGCGGCCACCTTCACGGGCGCCTTTGCCGGAGCGGCGGCCGGCGCTTTGGCGGGCTTGGCCGCGGCGGTCCGTGCTGCCGTGTTGTGCTGCGCTGCAGGCGCCGGCGCAGCGACCAGGACCTGTTCGAAGTTAAGCTTGGGCAGCGGGTCGGCGAGCGTGGCCGCCTCGGTGCCCGCAGCGTTCGTCGCGTGGGCGCCCGTCTCGGCTGCCTGGACAGCGGCGGCACCGCCGGCCAGCAGTACGGCGCAGGTGGCTGTCGCGACGGCGGCGCGGCGGCTGCTGATGCCCAACCCGGCGGCCAGCCGGGACAGGGCAGTCGTCTTTTTCGCCGGTTCGGCGCGGTGGCGCGTCTTGGCGGTGCGGGAATCGGAAACGCCGTCAGGGCGCGTTTGTACCTGGAATTCAGTCATGATCGCCTCTCATACGCCGGCGGAGTTAGCTGTCGGGTTCGGATGAGGTCATCCGGCCGCACGGAAAATCACGTGTCGGCTTCACCCCGAGGGCGCATGAATGCAGAATGCCCGGGAACTCTGGGTCCCCCGCCTCTGCCTGTACGAGCGGAATCCGGGAAGCGGCAGAGTTTGGCGTTCATCCGGATACGCGGCACTAGTGACGGCCGCACGCTAAAGACGCTACAGCACTCGGACGCCGAAGTCACAATTTGGTAACAGGAGTCACAGTGGCGGGGTGTCGGCTTGCGTCGAGTCTCCGGGCGGGGAGATAGAGCTGGAGATGGTGGGTCCGGTGGGCTGGCTACACCACCGGCGGCACGGCAGGCAGCCGGACAGCGAACTCGGTGCGGCCAGGTCGTGACGTGACTTCCACAGTGCCGCCATGGGCCTCCACGATCGACTGGACAATGGAGAGGCCCAGGCCGCTCGTGCCTTCGGACGTCGGCACGGCAGCAGCCGCGCCGCGACTGCCGGGGACGCCATCGGCGGCACCGCCGCGGCCCCCGGAAGCAGCCCGAGAAACAGCGGCAGAAACTTCCCGGGCGGCGGACCCGGACCGGGCGCCCGCCGTCGCCACCGCGGGCCTGGGTGCGGCGTTGGCCGCCGGATTGCTGCGTGCGGCGTCGGCCCGCGCGAAGCGGGCGAAGACCCGGCCGACGAACTCCGGGGCGATGCCGCCGCCGTTGTCCGTTACCGTGACCACGGCACTGCCGTCGGCCGAACGCATGACGCCGGTGACCACTGTGGTTCCCGGTGCCGTGTGCTTGCGCGCATTGGACAGGAGGTTGGCGATGACCTGGTGGAGCTGCGCCGCGTCGCCGCGAACGGCCACAGGCCCGTCTGGGAGTTCCAGCTGCCAGACATGGTCCGGCGCCATGACCTTTTCGTCGCTCACCGTCTCGATGGCCAACTGGGTGAGGTCGACATCGGCCATCTTGAGCGGCTGCCCCTCGTCCAGCCGCGCCAGCAGCAGCAGGTCTTCCACGAGGGTGGTCATTCGCTCAGACTGGCTTTGGACGCGGGACAGGGACCTCTCGCCGTCGGGCGTGAAGTGCTCGGTCATCCGCATCAGCTCTGTGTAGCCGCGGATGGCCGTGAGCGGTGTGCGGAGCTCGTGCGAGGCGTCAGCAACGAACTGCCGTACCTTCGTTTCGCTCTCCTGCCGCGATTCCAGGGCGCTGGCGACGTTGTCCAGCATCTGGTTTAGTGCGTGGCCCACGCTGCCCACTTCCGTTCCAGGATGGGCGGCCGACGCCGGGACGCGCACCCCCAGCGCCACTTCGCCGGCATCCAGCGGCAGGCGAGAGACCTTGGTGGCCACTTCGGAGAGCTGCTCCAGCGGCTTCATGGTGCGCCGGATCAGGGCCGTGCCCGCGAGTCCGATCAGCACAAGCCCTCCGGCGGATACCACCACCATGGTCCACACCAGCGAGGCTAAGGTGTTTTGCTTTTCTGCCAGCGGGAGCCCGGTGACAATGATGTCGCCATAGGGTGCGCGCGCGGCCGTAAGCCGGTACGCGCCCGCCGAAAGGGTCCGGTCCACTGGTACACCGTTCGGGGTGAGTGCCAGTAGGACCGCATTGTCGTCGGGGGAGAGGCTCTCCCGGGTGCCGTCACCGGCCAGGAAGCCGGCCCTGCTGACCGCGCCGTCGAGCAGCCGTGCGTTCAGCGTCCCGGCGCCCTGCCCGCGGGCCTCGAGGGGGTCGGGACGGCCGCCCGGGTTGCCGACGGCGGGCCGGCCGAACTCGCTCGAGCGGTGGGAGGCCTGGCCGAGCTGGTCATCGAGCTGCCGGGTGAGGAAGAGATCCATGGAGGCGTAGCTGAACAGACCCACCGCGCCGCAGATGGCCACCAGCAGTGCCATCGCGACCAGTACCAGCCGGGTGCGCAGATGCCACGTGGACGGGTTGCGCCAGTCGCGTCCGGGAGCCCGGGTCACGCCGGAAAGTGTGGGCACGGATCAGTCCGCCGGCTTCAGGACGTAGCCAGCGCCACGCACGGTGTGGATCATGGGCGCGTGATTGGCGTCGACCTTCTTGCGGAGGTAGGAGATGTACAGTTCCACGATGTTCGCCTGGCCGCCGAAGTCATATTCCCAGACGCGGTCCAGGATTTGGGCCTTGCTGATGACCCGCTTGGGGTTTTCCATGAGGTAACGGAGCAGCTCGAACTGCGTGGCGGTCAGGTGGAGCTCAGCGCCGGCCCGGCTGACTTCGCGCGTGTCGACATTGAGCACAAGGTCACCCACCACGAGCTCGGCGGTGTCCATGGCGGCCACTCCGGAGCGTTGGACCAGCCGGTGCAGGCGGAGCAGAACTTCTTCCATGCTGAACGGCTTCGTGACGTAGTCATCGCCGCCGGCAGCCAAGCCTGTGATGCGGTCCTGGACGGCATCCTTGGCGGTCAGGAACAGCGCCGGAACCTCCGGCGCGAACGCGCGGATCCGGTTGAGCAGCTCGACGCCGTCGAACCCGGGGAGCATGACGTCCAACACCAGCACGTCGGGGCGGAATTCCTTGGCAAGCCGCACGGCGCCCGGCCCATCACCGGCCACTGCCACGGACCAGCCAGCCATCCGAAGGCCCATGCTCATGAGCTCGGAAAGGCTGGGTTCGTCGTCAACCACCAGCGCACGGATCGGCGAACCGTCCGGATGCGTCAGCTGGGGAAGGTTGTTGGTCATGGAGTGCGAAGTTGCCATGGGACAACTCTCCGATCTGCCAGTTAGGCGGGGCTTTGGGGACCCTGTGCGGCACCTGTGAATCCCAGCCTAGCGAGCTGGACGGCCTTCCCGGCGCTGCCGGTCTCTGCTTCCGAGTGCCCGAAACGTCACAGGCCCGGCTGTCGGCCCGCACAGCCCCAGCACAGGATCTGTCAGCACGCTGGAGTGAACACCGATCCGCACCACATACCAATAAGGAGAAACATCATGAGCGGTCAGTATCCCGGAGCCGGTTCAGGGCCCGCCCCCGCATCCTCCGCGGACGCCGTAACGGCGCCCGCGCCCGTGACCGCGCCCCGCCCCGCCTCCCACCACGACGCCAGCCAGCCTGAGGGGCGCCAGTTCGTCGGCGGGCAACCTGAAGCCGTCCAGTTCGAGGGTCACCAGTTCGACGGCGGGCAGCCCGACGGCGGAAGAGCGGATGCCGGGCGGTTCGACGCCGGCGCCGCGTCGGGCTGGGGCGTGCCCCCTGTGGCCTCGACGGTTCCGGCTGCTGCCCCGGCCTGGGGCATGCCACAGCCGGAGCCGACGTCCCCGGCCGCCGCGCCCGGCTGGGGCGCGCCGGGAGCCGGACCCAGGGCCGCCTCCGCCAAGCCGTGGACGCTGAAGCGTGGGCTCGCCGTGGCCGGAGTCGCCGCCGTCCTGGCAGTCGGGTCCGGGCTTGGCGTCTATGCGCTGACCTCAAGTTCGGCGACGGCCGACGGCGCAGCTGCCGGGGCGGGCGCGGGCCCGGGCGCCGGCGGCCAGGGATTTGCGCCGGGCATGCCGGGCTCGGGGCAGGGCGGGTTTGCAGGCGGCGGCATGTCCGGGCAGGGCGGCCCCCGCGACTTCGCCGCCGGCGGGATGGGCGGACTTTCGGCGGCGGTTCATGCGGATTACGTGGTGCTGCAGGGAAGCCAGTACGTCACCATGGCAGAGCAGACGGGAACGGTGAGTGAGGTGAGCTCGTCCTCCGTCACGGTTAAAAGCAGTGACGGCTTTACGCGCAGCTATGCGCTGGGCAGCGACGTAGTGGTGAGCAATCTGCAACAGCGACGCCAGCAGGCCGGCGGCTCGGCGTCTCAGCTGACGGTGGCGGACATCGTCGCCGGCGGGAGTGTGCGCGTCGTGGCTGCCAAGGACGGCTCCGGTTACACGGCCGCCTCGGTCATGGTCGCGGCAGCAACCTCGACCGGCTCGACGGGCCAGTCCAACTAACCACCGGTTAGGCGGTCATTGCCGCCGGACCCGCCGGCGCCGTCGAAACCGCCGGAGCCGCCGGAGCCGCCGGAGCCGCCGGGTCCGGCGGCGTGCCCACTCCGTGGACAACCCCAGGCCGCGAGCCGCGGTACGGCGGTTTGGCCGTCGTGGAATGCCTTGAATGATTTCAGCCGAGCCGCCGAGTTCGTCGAACAAAATTCGCCCGACAGGGGCCAATGGTCGCCAAGTTGGCAAAACAGTTGTTATTTTTTCACGGCGGCGAAATTGTGATTTGTGCTACATCTTGGGATTCTGTCTCACTATGTGGAAGCTGCCGTCCTTTGTTACTTGCAAGTTCATATTGTTACGTTGCACACTTCCATTGTGAACAAGAACTCAACAGCATCTGCAGCCGCAGCTTCCTGGATCAGCGCACCCGCTGGTACCGAGATGCGCTGTTGTCGAATGCACGCCTAACTTTGACACCCCAGGAGTTTTTAGGCATTCAGCCCCAGCCCAGAGTCGGGCGCCCCTCCCCAGTTTTCATTGCGGGGAAAGAAGCATTCGAGCCGCGATGACGGCCATTCACATTGAGGTAAGCATTCCATGTCAGTTGCATCCGGATACGTCCACATCTCCGTCCGTAACGCCAGCAAGGCCAGCCAGACCTCCGGGATCCGCCAGGGCTTTGGCGGCCGTTCCGCTTTCGCCCCGGCCGGATCCGCCGGGACCTTCCCTGCCCCCGGATATGCAGCCCAGGGCTATAACCCTGACTCCTATGGCCAGCTCCGTGCCGTTAACCCCGCCCCGGCCACGGCGCCCACGCCCGTGATTGCCCCGGGTGCCGGCGGCCCTGTGCGTCCTGCCCCCAGCGATAACGTAGCCCGCGGCTTCGTGCTGTACATGGGGATCGACGAGGAAACCGCGGCCGCGGCTGGCACCTCGATCGCCAAGCTCGCCCAGGAAATCCGTGCCTACGCACAGTCGCTCGTCACCGGCGCCGAAAGTTACGCTGCCGTCGCCGTCGCGCCAGCCAGCGCACCGGGTTCAGCACTCGACGTCGTCCGTTCCACGTTTGGCGACCCCACCGCCGGTGCCCGCCAGCGCACCGAGACCACACGGCTGCCCCAGCCGCAGGATCCGCGGCCTTCCGGTGTGCTGATCGACCTCGCCCGCCGTGAAGTGCACCTCGACGGCGAGTCCCTGAACCTGACGTTCAAGGAGTTCGAGCTCTTGAATTACCTTGTCGAGAACGGCACCCGCACGGTGGGACGCGACGAGCTCCTCGAAGGCCTGTGGCGGAACGCCGAAGAGGTGCCGAACGAGCGGACCATCGACGTCCACATCCGCCGACTGCGCTCCAAGCTCGGACGCCTCGCCAACACCGTGCGCACCGTGCGCGGGCAGGGCTACCGCTTCTACGAGCACCCCGAGGTTGTCGTCTGGGCCGCTCCGGAGTATTCGATCTAGCCCCTATAAATCCTTAGCCGAAAGCGTCCGTTCCTTCCAAGGGGCGGGCGCTTTCGCTTTTCCGGCACGTGCTCGCTCGGCTGTTCGACTCTTTCGTGTTTATGGGCTCCGGCGTAGGCTTCGGATCGTTGATCCGACTATTGGGAGGAACCATGTCTGTTGCACGCATCACCACCCTGAGTGCCAACTCCACGTCCTCGTTCGACGCTGCCATTAAAGAGGGTATCGACCGGGCCAATAAGACACTGCGCAACGTCACCGGGGCATGGGTCAAGGAACAGAAGGTGGAAATCAAGGACGGAGCGGTCGTGGCCTGGCACGTCGTGCTGGAAGTGACGTTCGTCCTGGAGGGATGAGCCGGGCCGGGCGATGCGTGCCCGTGGCTCACGGTTGCCGCACTAGGATTGAGCCATGAGCGCGCACCACATCAAACGCCTCGTGATCATGCGGCACGCCAAGTCCGACTGGCCCGGCGGCGTCGCCGACCACGAAAGGCCGCTGGATGAGCGCGGCCACCGCGACGCCCCCGTAGCCGGGAAATGGCTGCTTAAACACGGCGTCGTGCCTGATTTCATTCTGTGTTCCAGCGCGCTCCGGACCCGGCAGACCTGCACTTGGGTGTGCCATGCCCTGGGCGACAAGGCGCCGACGCCGAAGCTTGAGGACGGCCTGTACGCTGCCTCGGCCTTGCGGATGTTGGCCGTCATCAACCACGTCCCGGAAACAGTCAATACGCTGATGGTGATTTCGCATATGCCCGGCGTGCAGGACCTCGCCATGCACCTGGCGTCGCGCGATTCCGACCACGATGCTTATATGGACGCCGCCACCCGGTACCCGACCAGCGGCCTGACCGTCCTGGAAACGGACAAGACTTGGGCCGAACTGGACGGGCAGGACGCTCGGCTGACCCGTTTCAAAGTCCCGCGCGGCAAGTGAGACCCGGCGAGGGGCCCGGCCCCCGCATCCATAGTCAGCCGCGGCGTTCTGCGGTTTACTGTTGCTGTGACTGATGTGGTTTTCGAGCCGTATTGAGACAGAGAATTCGACCCGCAGAAAAAGGTGGAACAACGTGGATTCAGGGCAGCTCATAGGAATTATCGTCGGCATCGTCGTGGTGCTCGCGATCGTAGTGGTGGCGATCATGATCAGCCGCAAGCGCAAGGTCGCGGCGGACCGGGACCGGGCTGCCGAAATGCGCGAAAAAGCCAAGGCGGACGAGTTCGGCGCCAGGGAGCGGGAGGCCAAGGCAGCCCGTGCGGAGGCCGACGCGCAGCAGGCCGAGCTCGACGCCGAGCGTCTGCGGCAGGAAGCCCGCGGACGCCAGGAGGAAGCGGACACGGTCCGTACCGGCGTGCAAGAGCAAATGCGCAAGGCCGACGAGGTGGACCCGGACGTGGTCACCTCTAAACGGAAAGACGCGGCAGAGGACACGCAAAACCGCGGGAACGTGCAGCCCGGGCAGGCCACCGAGGACCGGAGGTCAGCCGATCGGGTTCGCGACGACAACGTTCCCGGTACTCAGAGCAACGTTCCCGGTAACCAGAGCAACGAGGACGTTCCTCGCACAGACACCGCGCAAGGCAACCCGGAGACGAACCACCGGGACGAAAAGCCGCGAAACCTCTGACGCCGGAACCTGGTCCGGACTCCCGCCCGCCCGGAAGGCGCGGTCTGCGGCCGAGCTCAGCGGCGGGTCGCAGCCCGGGCCGGTGCCTTGGCTGCGGCTGGCTTGACCGGTGACTTCGGCGCGGGCGGGCGGACCGGTGCCTTTGCCGCTGGCGACTTCGCGGAAGCCCCCGGTGACTGGACGGATGATTTGACCGCCGGCCGGGCGGTCGCCCGGGGAGCCGCCGGGCGTGCGGCCGTCTCCCGCGCAGCCGGACGCGCAGTTCCCCGCACGGCCGGGCGCGACGCAGCTGGCCGCGGGCCTGCAGGCCTCGCCCCCGAGCCTCGCGGCGGGGGCGCGGAACGGCGTCCTGAAGTATTGCCGGGGGAGCGGCGGCCGCGGCTCTTGCCGGGCAAGACGGTGCCTGCGAACAGCAACAGCAAGGTGAACGTTCCGGCCGCCGCCGCCAAGTAGAAGTACATATCCGGGTGCGCGGAATCGACGCGCGTGGACAGGGCGTTGGGATCGGGATTGAAAGCCAGGCCCCACTGGCGCAGGAAGGCGATTCCGAAGGCGATGAAGAGGATGCTGCCCACCCCGCAAGCGGCCAGCGTCTTGTGCCGGCGCCGGACCACAACTTCGGCCACACAGGCCACGTAGGCCGCGGCGGCGGCGCCGATGAACCACAGGAGAACGCTCTCGTGCAGGGTGATTCCCGTTAGGACCAGAAGCCCCAGGGCGGCAAGGAACGCCCAGATGGCGATTTTGCCGCTGATTCCCATGTGACGCATGTGAACAATCATGCCTGAGCTGGCGGCTGCTTCACGACGTAGCCGCGCATGGAGGCCATAATTGCCGCCACGCTCTGCTCCCTGGTCCGTTCCGGGTTGTACGTCTGCCGGTCCAGCCCCACCACGAAACAGGCCCCGAAGATCGCCGTTTCAAGACTGCCCCGGGACACGGCGGCGTCGACGGGGTAGACTTCCGCGACACCGTCGATGGCTGTACCGATCACCGCCAGCAGCCGGCCGCGGAGTTCGGCAAAGGTGTCCTGCCATTCGCTGGGGGTCCGCCAGTTTTCACTGACCCAAAGCCGCGCGAACGAGGGATACTCCGCCATGAAGTCCATGGCCTGGCCGATCATCTCCTCCATCGCGGCCAGCGGATCGGCGGAGTCGTCCCGGACGCTCAGGAGCCGTGCCAGGAGGATGTCGACGCCGTGGCGCAGCAACTGGGCAATCAGGTCCGATTTGCTGCCGAAGTTGTAATACACCGTGCCCTTGGACACCCCGGCGGCCGTCGCGATCTCGTCCACGGTCACGCCCGCCGCGCCGCGTTCTCCGATCAGTTCCATGGACGCCTCGAACAGTTTTTGCTTCGTGGCGTTGGTGCGGCCCGGACGGAGCTTCCGCCCCGCGTCCCCGGAACCGGCTGGTGTGCTGCCGCCGCTGTGGCTGGTGGTCATACGGCGATCTCCGGTTTCAGCGTCTTGAGGGTCCAGTATTTGTTCTTGCGGACGGCTGCGGTCGACATCGCCAGCCCCAGCACAGTGTAGCCAACCAGACCCAGCATGGTGGGCAGGATGGAGGCGAGGTCGGCGCCGTAAATCAGGTGCCGCATGCCGCTGACCACGTAGCCCATCGGCAGGATCTGGTGGACCACGTGCAGCGGTTCGGGCGTGGTCTGCCAGGGGAAGGTGCCCCCGGACGAGACCAGCTGCAGCACCAGCAGGATGAGCACCACGAACTTGCCGGGCGAACCCAGCAGGGCCACGGCGCCCTGGATGATGGCACTGAACGCCATGGCGGCCGCCAGCATGAGGAACCACATCAGCACCGGGTGGGCGGGATTCAGCCCGAGGCCCGCGTCCACCACGACGGTCAGCAGGCTCGCCTGCACGGCGGAGACCGCAAGGAACGGAAGCCAGCCGCCGGCGGCAATTTTCCAGGCCGGGGCGTTGGAGGCCAGCGCGCGCAGGGTGACCGGGCGCATGGCCTGCACCAGCATGAAGATGCCGATCCACAACGCCAGCGTCAGGAAGAACGGGGCCAGCCCGGCGCCGTAGGACCCGGCCTTGGCTTGTGAGACATTGCTGACGGCGACGGGGTCGGCCATGACCTTGGAAAGGCTGTTCTTTTGGGCACCGTCAGGGTTGGGGATCTTGCCGGCACCCTGGGCGAGTTCCGTGGCCAGGGTTCGTGCGCCGTCCGAGGCCGTCGCCGCGCCGCTCTCCAGCTGCGCCGCGCCGTCGTCGAGTTTCTGCGCTCCCTGCACGAGCCTGCCGGCGCCGTCGACCGCATTCTGCTGGCCGGCAGCCAGGGCCGCCGAACCGGCGGCCAGTTGGTCCGCCCCGGTGGAGGCCTTGGCGACTGCGTCGCTGAGGGCGGGCGCGGTGCCGGCCAGTTGTGCGGCGCCGGCGCTGACGGCGGCGGAACCGTCGGCCAGCTTCTGCACTTGGGCGGCAGCGGCCTGCAGTTTGGACGCGGAGGCGGAGGGGGTTGACGCGGGCGGCGCGGCGGTGGCGTCGACGTCGGTCACTACAGCGTCCGCCTGCTCCTGAGTGAGGACTCCGGCGGCAACCAGCCGGCCGGTGGACGCCACCACCCGGCTCCGCTGGCCCTGCGCGGCGGCTTGCTGCGCGGCCTGCTCCGCAGCGGCGAGCTGCCCGGGGATGGCCTGCACCTGTGCGTTGAGCGCGGCGTTGCCGGCGGCGACCTGGGCGGCGCCGTCAGCCAGTTGCCGGGCGCTGGCCGGCAGCGCCGCCGACTTGTCCTTGAGCTGGGCTAGACCTCCGCTGAGCTGCCCCGCCCCGGCGCTCAGTGAATTGGCACCATCCCGGAGCTTGACCTCGCCGTTGTAAAGCCCGGTGGCGCCGGACTCGAGCTCGCCGGTGCCCTGGTGCAGGGTCACCGTACCGTCGTGGAGCCGGGCGACGCCGTCGGCCAGCTGGCCTGCGCCGTCGGAGGCCTTGAGCATCTGTGTGTGGATGGTCCCGAACCCGGTGAGGAGCTGGTTGGCGGTCTCCTCGCCCACCTCCTTGGCGACGGTCGTGTGCACCGCGGTGGTCAGTTTGTCGACGATAGTGCTCAGGAGATAGTTGTTGGCATCGTTGGTGGTGACATTGAGCATGGCCTGGTTGGCGGCGTCGAAGCTGCCGGGGGAGACCAGGTTCGCGGAAAAGTCCTGCGGAATCTTCAGGGCGAAGGCGTACGTGCCGTTGCTGACGCCCTGGTCCGCTTCCTCAGTGCTGTCCACCGTCTTCCAGTTGAAGACGTGGCCGTCCACCAGGCTTTGGGCCACCTTCCGGCCGGCCTCCAGCCGGGTTCCGTCGGCAGACGCGGCGCCGGAGTCCTGGACTACCAGGGCCGCATCGATCTGGTTCAGCTTGCCGTACGGATCCCAGTTGGCGTAAAGGTACACGGCACCGTAGAGCAGCGGAACGAGGGCCAGCGCCAGGATGGTCAGCTTAGGCAGCAGCCCGCCGGTCATTCGTTTGAGCTCGGAGCGGGCCAGCCGCAGCACAGTCACTTTGCGTCCTCGGTTTCGGGTAGCAGGGTTTCGGGTAGCAGGGTTTCGGCGGGGAGCGGTTCCTCGGCCGGCGGGACGGCATTGCCGATCACGGCGGCGGCCCCGGTCCAGCCGTCCGGAATGCGGGTGACGGTGGCGACGACGGCGAGCGGCCGCGCGGCGTCATGCGCCAGATATTCCAGCCGCGGGAGCCAGTCGGAGGCATCGCCGCTGTGCCGGTCAGGGGAGTCCACCACGAGCAGGCCGGTGTCCGGATTGGCGAGGGCAAGCGCCGTGAGGAGCTCGATCCGCCGGCGCGCGGGCAGCTGCTCGGTCCACAGCCCGGCGATGTCCTCGAAACCGTTGAGCCGCAGCCAGGGTGTGCTGCGCAGGGCCCCGCGGTGGCGGCGCGGGACCAGGGCGAGATCCTCGGTAACGAGGTCGCGGACGCTCAAGTGCTGTTCCGGCTCGTTGACCCCTGGCGAGTCGACCACGCTGGCCGCCTTCCGGAGTGCCGTGATCCGGGCGCTTCCGTCCCAGCCGATGCTTCCCGAGGAGGGCTTCATGCGCCCGCTCAGCGTAAGGGCCAGCGCGGTCCGCTGGTCCTGGCGGGAACCTGCGACGAGCAGGAGTCCACCGCGCGAGGCCTGTAGCGAAGTTGAGGGCAGCAGGTCATCGCGCCGGCCGGTCACGGAGAGCTGTTGTACGCAGAGCAAGGCAGGCCTTTCGGAGAAACAGATGTCCCCTAAAGGCTAACTGAACTGACCGGTCAGTTCAAATAGGCCGTAGGCCGAGGCGAAGCTGATGCGCCGCCGCCACAGCTTCCGCAGGGTGCTGCCGCCGGTTTAGAGGCCGTATTCCTCGAGCAGCCGGAGCCAGACCTCGCTGATGGTCGGATAGGAGGGGACTGCGTGCCACAGGCGGTCCAGCGGCACTTCCCCCACGACGGCGATCGTGGCAGAGTGCAGGAGTTCTGCGACGTCCGGGCCGGCAAAGGTGGCGCCCAGGAGCACTCTGCGGTCTTCGTCGATGACCAGTTGCGCCCACCCGTCGTAGTGTTCCGCATGCAGGGAGGAGCCGGCCACCTCGATCGGAAGCTCCACGGTGGAGGCCCGGTATCCGTCCTTCTCTGCCTGCGCCAGAGTTCTGCCGACGTTCGTCAGTTCCGGGTCGGTGAAGACCACGTTCGGAACCGCGTGGTCATAGGCGGTCTGGGCGAAGGAGGTCCACGGTGCCGGCTCGCCGGTGAGCTCGCCTTTGGCCCGGGCCGCAATGGCGTCGCCGGTGGCCCGGGCGCCGTACTTGCCCTGGTGGGTCAGCAGGGCCCGTCCGGCGGCGTCCCCTGCCGCGTAAAGCCACGGGGAGGTCTCGTTCTCTGCGGCGTGGTGGACTAGTCCAGTGGAATCGGTGCTGATCCGCAAGTGCTTTCCCTCGGGGGCCGCGAGCCCGACGCTGTCCAGGCCCAGCCCGTCGAGGGCCGGGTGCCTGCCGGTGGCGACCAGCAGTTTGTCCACAGTCAGGCTCGTTTCCGCGGCACGGCCTGATTCCGGGGCGGCCCCGTCCTGCCCGCCTCCGGCGCCGCCGTCGAGCACCACCGTGAGGGAACCGTCGTCGTTCTTGCTGACGCTTCGCGTGCCGGTGTTCAGGCGGAGTTCGACGCCGTCGGCGCGCAGGCCCGCCGCCACCAGTTCCGCCGCCTGTTCCGGGAACACGCCGAGGAGGCCGTGGCGGGCCACGAGCGTCACGGATGCGCCGAGGCGGGCGTAGGCCTGTGCCAGTTCGACGCCGGCCACTCCGCCGCCGAGTACCCCGAGCCGTGCCGGAACTTCGCGGGCGGACGTCGCCTCCCGGGTGGTCCAGTACGGGATGTCGTCAAGCCCCTCGACGGGTGGCCGGGTGGGGATGGAACCGGTTGCGAGCACCACGGCGTGCCGGGCTGTGAGGGCGTAACTATTGCCGTCCCGCCCGGCCACCTCCACGCGCCGCGGGGCGCTGATCCGGCCGCGGCCCCGGATCAGCTCTATTCCGGTGTCCTCCACCCACTGGACCTGACTGTCGTCCTTCCAGTTCGAGGTGAAATGGTCGCGGCGCTTGAGTACGGCGGCCGCATCCAGGGTGCGCGTGACAGCTTCCTTGGCCCCGGGAACGGTCTGTGCCCCGTGCAGGGCGGTGCCCGGCCGCAAGAGCGCCTTCGAGGGCATGCAGGCCCAGTAGGAACACTCGCCGCCCACCAGTTCCGCCTCGACCAGGACTGCCGTCAGGCCGCCGCGGACCACCCGGTCCGCCACGTTCTCGCCCACGGCCCCCGCGCCAATGACAATGACATCGAATTCCCGTTCCACCTGTGCCGTCATGCCAACAGACTACGCCGGGGCCGCGCGGGATCCGGGCCGTCGGCACCGGAGTATCGGCACGTCAGAGCGGGACCCCGGCGAAATCTGCCGACCGCTCTTTGCAGGACCAGCGGCCATGGCTACTGTTGGGACAATAGTTGGGGGAGGAGCCGGCCATGGCCGCAGGCAATATGACAGCAAGCAAGATGACATCGGTGGCGAGGTTCAGCGCGCAGGCCCGGTTGCGGGCGTTACAGGCGGACATTCTGGAGCTGATCCTGGACCGCGATCTGGTGCCCGGGGATCCGTTGCCGACGGAGAGTGAGCTCACCGCAGCGCTGGGCGTGGGCCGCAACACGCTGCGGGAGTCTCTTAAGGCGCTCCAAGCGGTGGGTGTCATCGAGATCCGGCACGGCTTTGGCATGTTCGTGGCGGCGAGCAATTTCGAGGCGCTGACCGACGGGCTCACCTTCCGTGCGAGGCTGTCCCTGCGGCACCACGGGGAGGAGGCCATGCAGCTCGTGGATGTGCGGCAGGCCCTCGAATCCGGCCTCATCGGCGCTGCCATGGACCGGATCACCCCGGAACAGCTGGCCGCGGTAGAGGAAACTGTGCTGCGGATAGAGGCGGCGGCCGCCGCCGGCGAGCCCTTCATCGAAGCCGACGCGGAGTTCCACCGCAGGCTCTTTGAACCCCTGAACAACGAGCTGTTGGTCAGCCTGATGGACGTCTTCTGGAAGGTCTATCGCCGGATCCACCTTGAGGTCGGCGGCCCGTACGACGTCGACCTCGAGGACTTCGCGACGCTGCACCGGGAGATTTATGAGGCCGTCGCCTCGGCGGACAAGGCCCGCGCGGCCGAGCGGCTCGGCTGGCACTTCGAAGAGATCCGCAACGTCATCGCCCAGTCCACCGCCTGATTCCGGCCGGGGAGTGGAGCTTAAAACAGAAGATCCGCCCCGGCGAACCGGGGCGGATCTTCTTCATCTGTGCGCCCAAAGGGATTCGAACCCCTGACCTTCTGTTCCGTAGACAGACGCTCTATCCAGCTGAGCTATGGGCGCATTCTCGGCCCTTGGAGAACTTCTCGCTCCCCGAACCTCGAATTACTTTACGCGAGCCCGGGCCCAGTTACAAATCGAGCAGGGTGTAATCTCCCTGACTAGACCGGTCTACGTGACCTTGGTCACAAAAACACGTTCGGCGGACGCCTTACTTCCTTGATTTTCCGCGGTTTTTCATTTCGCGCGCCCAAGTCATCCCACCTCCGGCCCCGAAAGCGGATCCGCGCCGAGCCCTAGCATTTAGGACACACCACGAACCCGAGGAAGGGAACCGTAATGGGAGATCTGGCCCGACTGCCGTTGCTTGAAAAAGCACCCACCACACATGCCGGCCTGCTGGCCTGGGTCGAAGAGGTGGCTGAACTGACTCAGCCGGACCGGATCTACTGGGTGGATGGTTCGGAAGAGGAGCGCAAGCGGCTCACTGACGAGCTGGTTGCCGCCGGGACTCTCACCCCGCTGAACGAGGAGCTTTTCCCCCACTCCTTTGCCGCGTTCTCTGATCCCGCCGACGTGGCCCGCGTCGAGGAGCAGACCTTCATCTGCTCCGAGAAGGAACATGATGCAGGCTTCACCAACAACTGGATGGCCCCGGCGCAGATGAAGGAAAAGCTGCGCGGCCTGTTCGCCGGCTCCATGCGCGGCCGCACCATGTACGTCATCCCCTTCGTGATGGGCCACCTCGACGCCGAGGATCCCAAGTTCGGCGTGGAGATCACGGACAGCGCCTACGTTGTCGCCTCCATGCGCATCATGGCCACCATCGGCACCAAGGTTCTGGATAAGATCACCGCCACCAACGCGTTCTTCGTCCCGGCCCTGCACTCCGTCGGCGCGCCGCTGCGGCCCGGCCAGGCCGACGTCGCCTGGCCCTGCAACCCGGACAAGTGGATCGTGCACTTCCCGGAGGAACGCTCCATCTGGTCATTCGGCTCCGGCTACGGTGGCAACGCCCTGCTGGGCAAGAAGTGCTTCGCCCTGCGCATCGCCTCGGTGATGGCCCACGACGAAGGCTGGCTTGCCGAGCACATGCTCATTCTGAAGCTGACCTCACCGGAGCAGAAGAAGTACTACGTTTCGGCCGCCTTCCCGTCCGCCTGCGGCAAGACCAACCTTGCGCTGCTCGATCCCACCATCGAGGGCTGGAAGGTCGAGACCCTGGGTGACGACATCACCTGGATGCGGTTCGGCAAGGAAGGCGAGCTCCGCGCCGTCAACCCCGAGGCTGGACTCTTCGGCGTGGCACCGGGCACGGGCTGGGGCACCAACCCCAACGCAATGCGTGCCATCGCCAAGGGCAACAGCATCTTCACCAACGTGGCGCTGACCGACGACGGCGGCGTGTGGTGGGAGGGCATGACCGAGGAAGTGCCCGCACACCTGACCGACTGGCAGGGCAACTCCTGGACTCCGGACTCGGACAAGCCCGCTGCCCACCCGAACTCCCGGTTCTGCACGCCGATCGACCAGATCGACATGCTGGCCGAGGAGTACTACAACCCGGACGGCGTGGAGCTGTCCGCCATCCTGTTCGGCGGCCGCCGCAAGACGACCATCCCGCTGGTCACCGAGGCACGCAGCTGGGCCAACGGCATCTTCATGGGCTCCACTCTGTCGTCCGAGACCACGGCCGCGGCGGCCGGCGCAGTCGGCGTTGTCCGCCGTGATCCGATGGCCATGCTGCCCTTCATCGGCTACGACGCGGGCGATTACCTGAACCACTGGGTCAACCTGTCCGCCAAGGCCAACCCTGAGCGTTTGCCCAAGATCTTCCTGGTCAACTGGTTCCGCCGCAATTCCGCGGGCGGCTTCGCCTGGCCCGGATTCGGCGACAACTCCCGTGTCCTGAAGTGGGCCATCGAACGCCTCGAGGGCAAGGCCGACGCCGTCGAGACCCCCATCGGGTTTGTCCCCACCGCTGACGCGATCGACCTCAAGGGCCTGGACATGACCCCCGCCCAGGTTGAAGAGGCCGTCCGGGTTGACCCGGCCGAGTGGGCCACCGAACTGGCTTCCATCGAGGAATGGTTCGCCAACTTCGGCAGCTCACTGCCCGAGGCGCTGCAGGCCGAGCTGGACAGCCTGAAGGCCCGGCTCAGCTAACTCACCCGCAGAGCAAAACGGCGGCGCCGCACCCTTCCCAGGTGCGGCGCCGCCGTCTCTCTTTAAGCCGCCGTCCCCGTAAGTGGGGGGGACTTTGGTCCCTAGGCCGCATAGCCGCCTGTCCCTAGGCTTGTCCGCATTCATCAGCCGGGCCCGTCCGCCGACTGGAGAGGGTGCTGGGGGCATTCCAAGCGTCTGCAGCCGTGCCCCCGACGTGCCCGTTCAAAGCGGGAGCTCAGGAGTTCACCATGCTGGTCAACGACGACGTCCATGCCCTGTCCGCGGCCGTCAGCGGCATCGTGGCAGTGCCGGATAGCCCCGGATTCGCCGAAGAAACGTTCGCGTTCAACGTCGCCACGGTCCACCGCCCCGACGTCGTCCTGGGCGCCGCAGACGCGCAGGACGTCGCCGCGGGGGTGAAGTGGGCTGCCGAGCGCCAGCTTCCGGTGTCCGTCCAGTCCACCGGCCACGGCGCGGAATCCGCGGTCGACGGCGGCCTGCTCATCACCACGCGGCGGCTGCAGGAGCTGCAGATCGATCCCATCGAACGGACGGCCAGGGTGGGGGCCGGCGTCAAGTGGCGCAGCGTCCTCGAAGCGACAGTGCCCCAGGGGCTGATCGCCCTGCATGGCTCGAGCACCGACGTCGGCGTGGTCGGGTACACGGTGGGCGGAGGGCTTCCCGTGCTGGGCCGCGCCCACGGGTTCGCGGCGGAGCACGTCCGCAGCATGGAGCTCGTAACCGCCGACGGTGCGCTGCGCCGGATCGACGCCGAGAGCGAGGCCGAACTGTTCACGCTGATGTGCGGGGGCAAGGGCAATTTCGGCATCGTCACCGCACTTGAGTTCAGTCTCTTCCCGCTGGGTGATTTCTACGGCGGCGGAATCATCTATCCGGGGGCGGACGCGGACCTCATCCTGGCGGCGTTCCGGGAGTGGCTTCCCACACTCCCTGACGACGCCTCCCCGTCGATCGCCTTGCTGCGCCTTCCGGATATGGACTTCGTTCCCCCGCCGCTCCGGGCCCAGTTCGTGGTGCATCTGCGCTTTGCCTATATGGGGAGCCGCGAGGACGGCGACGCGCTGCTTGCCCCGATGCGTGCGGTCTCCACACCATTGATGGACACAGCCGGCCCGATGAACTACCTGGAAGTGGACCAGATCCACATGGATCCGGCGGACCCGCTCCCCTTCGCGGACGGCGGGGCGCTCCTGAAGGATTTCGGCGAAGAGACCGTGGCAGATCTGCTCGAGCTTGCCGGCGAGGGCTCGGACTGTCCGCTGCTTCTGGTCGAAATCCGCCCGCTCGGCGGGGCGCTGGCCCGGGGCGGTGCGCTGGCAGACGCCGTGTCAGGACGGGATGCCGCTTTCCTGTTGTTCCTTGTTGGGCTCAACATGCCGCCCGTAGCCGAGGCGTCGATGGCCTCCATCCGTTCCATCCTGACGGCGATGGCCCCGCATTCCACCGGATTTACGCTGGTCAATTTCCATGGCATGCCGGGGGACGAGGCTGACCGGGCCAGGGCGTGGTCACCCGCCGTCTACGAACGGATGCGGGCCGCGAAGGCCAGTTACGACCCGGGCAACCTCCTGCGCTTCGGCCATGCAATTACCGGAGTGCCGTCCGCGGGCTGATGAGGTAGCGGAGCACCACCAGGGATAGTAGACATATCGACTAGTTGATGTGTCATACTCTGTTCATGATCCTCGCACGTCTCATCCTGGGCCTGCTCAGTCTGGCCCCCATGACCGGCTACGACCTCAAAAAGCACTTCGACGCCACCATCAGCCACTTCTGGAATGCGGACAAGGCCCAGATCTACCGCACCCTTGAGTCGCTGGTCCGGGACGGTTTCGCCGCCGTCGAGACGGTGGAGCAGGCCGGGTACCCGGCCCGGCAGGTGCACCGCATCACCGACGCCGGGCACGAGGCACTCGCCGAGTGGCTGACGTCGGCCCCACAACCGGATGCCGAACGCAACGCCTTCCTGGGCCGGGTGTTCTTTGCTTCCCAGCTCAAGGACGCCGACGCCAGGAAGCTCCTGGCCGCGCGCCGGGACGCGGCGACGCAATACCTGGCGGGGCTGCAGGAGCAGCTGGCGGGCCAGCGAGCGGCGCCGGTCGGGGACCCGCGGTACTTCCGGGTGGCCACCCTGCGCAACGGCATCCGCCATGCCCAGGCCGAACTCGAGTGGCTGCAGGAAATCGAAGGAGAACTCGCATGAACCAGCGCCCCGAAGCCGCTGCCGACGCCCAGGCGCCGGACAGCTATCCGGAGATCCACCCGCGGGCCGACCGGCCGGAGACGCGGGAGGAATTCGAAACGGCGGAAAGCGGCACCGGCACGGTGGTGTTCCTGCACGGCGGGAACGTGGCCAACTGGATGTGGGAATCACAGGTCCGCGCCTTGCCCGACTTTCACGTCCTCACTCCCAACCTCCCCGGCTTCGGAGCGCGCGCGGAGGAGCAGTGGGCAACACTGGAGGCGACAGCGGACGACGTCGCAGCCTTTGTTGCCAAGAACGCCGAGGCTGGGCCGGTGCACCTGGTGGGCCTTTCGCTGGGCGCCGTGGTGGCGCTGCAGGTCGCGGCCCGGCATCCGGAACTTGCCTCCTCGCTGCTGGTCAGCGGCGCCGTCGTGTCCAGGGTTGGCGGGCTGCCCCGGGCGCTGTCCGCGCTCCAAATCGCGTTTTGGGAGCGGGAATGGTTCTGGCGGGCGCAGGCCCGGGCATTCCGGCTGCCGCCGGATTCGGTCGAGCTGTATGTGCGGCACGGACTGTCGGTCCGGCGCGCCAACGCCCAGCGGATGCTGGCCCAGGTGTATGCCGGGTCCCTGCCGGAGGGCCTCGGGCGGTACGGCGGCCGCGTCCTGGCCGTTGCCGGCCAGAAGGAGCCGGGTGTGGTGGCGAAGTCCTTCGGACTGCTGCGCGGGAAACTGTCGAATGCGCACTTCCGGCTGGCGCCGGGGATGCACCACGTCTGGAACGTCGAGGACGAGAGCCTCTTCAATGCAATGGTGCGCCAGTGGCTTTCCGGCTCGGTGCACCCGGATCTGGTGATTCCGGCCTGAAGGCCGGCCTGGCACAACGACGGCGGGGCCGCACCCTTTTCGAAAAGGTGCGGCCCCGGCTGTTGTGGAGGCGGTGGCGCCTTAGCTGGCCAGCCAGATGTCCGGGCCAAAGACCTCGTAGTGGATCTTCGTGGCCGGGATGCCGGCGTTGATGGCCTCGTTGCGGATGTTCTTCATGAACGGCAGCGGACCGCACAGGTACAGCGATGCGTTGGCGGGAAGGTCCACCTCGCGCAGGGACATGAAGCCGGACTTGGACCCGGCTTCCGGCTGCTCGAGCCAGAGCTGGAGGTCGGCGCCGTCGAGGCGTTCGACGTCGTCCGTCATCTGGGAGCGCAGGGCCCAGCTGTCCAGGGTGCTTTCCGCGTGCAGGACCAGGACCTGGCGGTCGGAACCGGATTCGGCGAGGGAGCGCAGGATGGATGCCGTGGGGGTGCAGCCGATGCCGGCTGAGGCCAGGACCACGGGGCCGTCGCCCTCTTTGAGCGTGATTTCGCCGTAGGGGTTGGAGATGTCGATGATGTCGCCCACAGCCACGTCGTTGTGCAGCACGGGGGAGACCTCGCCGCCGTCGTCGAGCTTGGTGGTGAAGCTGCGGCTGGTGCCGGCGTCGCCGGAGAGGGAGTACTGGCGGACCTGGCGCAGGCCGTCTGGCAGGGCGACCTTGACGCTGACGTACTGGCCGGGCAGCGCCGCGGTGATGGGAGTGTCGTCGGCCGGTTCCAGGGTGAAGGTCATAGAGCCGGTGCCGGCCGGAGTCTTGGCGGCCACCTTCCAGGGTGTCCACATCTTGCCGTTGGCCTGGGCGGCGTAGAGGCCCTTCTCGAGCTTGATCAGCGCGTCCGCCATGAGCCAGTAGACCTCGGTCCAGGCTTCGGCGATTTCCGGGGTGATGACCAGGGCAAGATCGTCGGCGATGGCGGCGAAGAGGTGCTCGTAGACCACCTGGTACTGCGGTTCGGTGATGCCGAGGGAAGCGTGGCGGTGCGCGATCCGGGCGAGCACGGTCTCGGGCAGCGTGCCCGGGTTGGTCACGAGGTGGGTGGCGAAAGCGGCGATGCTTCCGGCCAGGGCCTGCTGCTGGTTGCCGTTGCGCTGGTTCGAGCGGCTGAAGAGGCCGTCCAGCAGTTCCGGGTGCGCCGCGAAGAGTCGGGCGTAGAACTTGGAGGTGATCTCCCCGATCCGGGAACCGACCAGCGGCAGGGTGGCCTCGATGACGGGGAAGGACTTGTCCGAGAGCATGTTGACTCCTGAGGTAGTGGCCCGGGGTCTTCAGCCGGACCGCGATCTAAATACTGTCATTTGAAATGCCACTATTTATAGCTCAGTTCTACATGCCGTAGAAATGGGATGCAAATTCGGCGTTTCCCGGGCGTGTCACGCGGCTTTCGGCCCCCTCGGCCGGAGGGCCTAAAGACCCGGGGCGCAGCCCGATGGCCTGGAAAACGGGGGCCATCTGCCGGGCCGTAGGCAGTGAGGCGATCACGATCCCGTCGAGTTCGGCATAGAAAGCCTCGCGAGCCCGGCCCAGCGCGGCCCGGAGACGGCATTCGGCTATCAGCGGGCAGGTCCCGGCCGCAGCGACGCAGTCGGCCGGGTCCTGGCGGGTGTCGAGCTGGCGCAGCAGTTGGCCGACTGTGGCGTTCCGCCCGGCGCTGCTGAGCCGGGAACCGCCGTTGCGGCCGCGGCCGACGTCGATCATGCCCAGTTCGCGCAGCTTCGCCATCGCCTTGCTGACGTGGTTGTACGGCGTGCCGACGGCGTCGGCAACACTCTGCGTGGTCAGGAGCCCGCCGTCGGGAGCGGCTGCGAGCACCATCATGGCGCGCAGGCTCACATCAGCGAAGGCATTGATCTTCATATCCCCAGCTTACGGACGGTCTAGTCCACCCATACGGCGGGTTCGTTGGTATCGGCCGCGAGCTGGCCGAAATCGAGTTCGCGCGTCGCGGCGTTCGGGGCGTAGGGCAGGACCGCGGCGAACAGGGACCCGTCCTGGTGCTCGGCCGCCACGTGAATGGCGTCCGAGTTCTCCTCAAGCAGCGTGATGTCGCAGACGACGGCGGCGGCCCGGAACTCGTCCCGGTGCTGCCGGAGCAGTTCGTGGAGGTCCCGGATCATGGTGTCCGCGTCGAAGTGGCCGTCCGATCCGTCCGCCGGGTCCGCCGGGGTCACGGCGACCAGCCGGACTTCGTCGTCGTTCTGCACCACCAGGGCGAAGGGCAGGAAACCGCCGTTGCGCTCCAGTTGCTCCTGCGCGGCACCGACGCCGGTGCCCAGCAGGTTCTCCAGGTCCGCTGCACTGGCCTCCGGCACGGAATCGCGCCAGGAAACAGTGTTTGAGGTCTCGTCAGGACTGGCGGCCACGGCTAGCCCCGGACCAGGGCCAGCACACGGTCGCGGACGCGTTCCATGGTTGCGGCGTCAGTTGCTTCGACGTTGAGGCGCAGGAACGGCTCGGTGTTGGACGGGCGCAGATTGAACCAGTAGCTGCCGTCGAGGGCAATGAAGGTGCTGCCGTCGAGGCGGTCGATCTCGACGTCGTCGTCCTCGAAGTCCCGGCGGACGCGCTCGACTGCGCCGGCTTTGTCCTCGATTTCGGAGTTGATCTCTCCAGAGGACCGGTAGGGCTCGTATTCGCGGCCGAGTTCGGACAGCGGGCCGTCCTGCTCGCCCAGCGCGGCCAGGACGTGCATGGCTGCCAGCATGCCGGTGTCGGCGTTCCAGAAGTCGCGGAAGTAGAAGTGCGCCGAGTGCTCCCCGCCGAAGACGGCTCCTTCCGCAGCCATGTCCGCCTTGATGAAGGAGTGCCCCACCCGTGTGCGGACGGCCCGGCCTCCGTGGCGTTCCACGAGCTCCGGAACGGCGCGGGAGGTGAGCAGGTTGTGGATGATGGTGGGTGTGTCTTCGCCGAGGCCCCGGGCGCGGGCGATTTCGCGGCGGGCCACCATGCCGGTGATGGCCGACGGCGAGACGGGCTCGCCCTTTTCGTCGATCACGAAGCAGCGGTCAGCGTCGCCGTCGAAGGCCAGTCCGATGTCCGCGCCGTGCTCGACGACGGCCGCCTGCAGGTCGCGCAGGTTCTCCGGCTCCAGCGGGTTGGCCGGGTGGTTCGGGAACGAGCCGTCCAGCTCGAAGTACAGCGGCACGATCTCCAGGGGCAGCTTGGGCAGCAGTGCATCGCCCAGCACGGCCGGAGTGGTAAGGCCGGCCATTCCGTTGCCGGCATCCACCACCACCTTCAGCGGCCGTGAACCGCGCAGGTCCACCAGGCTGCGCAGGTACTCGGCGTAACCCTTAAGGACGTCGTGCACGCCCACCAGGCCGCGGGTGCCGGCAGCGGGGATGGTGCCGGCGTTGAGGTACTCCTCGGCGCGGGCCTGGATTTCCTTCAGCCCGGTTTCGGATGAGATCGGCACGGCCCCGGCCTTGGCCATCTTGATGCCGTTGTATTCGGCCGGGTTGTGGCTGGCCGTAAACGTGGCGCCGGCCGCGTTGAGGGCGCCACACGCGTAGTACAGCTCGTCGGTGGAGATCAGGTCCAGCAGCTGGACGGCGGCGCCGCGCGCCGCGGCGCCGTTGGCAAAGGCTTTGGCGAACTCGGGGGAGGAGGGGCGCATGTCGCCGCCCACCAGGACGGTCTGCCCCGCCAGGTCCAGGACGTCAACGAAGGCAGCACCGACGGCTTCGACGATCTCCGGGGTAATGGATTCGCCCACGATCCCCCGCACGTCATAGGCCTTGAACGCGGCCGAGAGGTCAAAAGTCTTTGTTTTGTCCGTAGTCACGGGTCTTATCTTACGTTGCGGCACTGTGGCGCTCAGGTTCTGTTGCACCGGCCTCCCTTGCATTGGCTCCCTTGCATTGGTTCTGTTGCGTTGGTTCTGTTGGTGCGGCCGGGTGTTGCCCGCACCGTGGGATTGTGCACATAGCGGGGCCCCGGCTGCGCGGGCGTCGGAGGTGGCTGGGATACTGAAGCAATGGCCAGTAACCAGAACGCCCTTTCCAGCACCACCGTTTCCGGCAGCGCCGTCTCCACCGCTGCCTCCTCGACCCGGGATCAGGCCCAGGATGTACTGCGGGAGCTGGTGGGACACCCGGATGCCCAGTTCCACGACGGCCAGTTCGAGGCCATTGAGGCACTGGTCGACGGAGGCCGGCGGGCCCTGGTGGTGCAGCGCACCGGCTGGGGGAAGTCGGCCGTGTACTTCGTTGCCTCCCTGCTGCTGCGCCGCCGCGGCGCCGGCCCCACACTGATCGTGTCCCCGCTGCTGGCGCTGATGCGCGACCAGGTGGCCGCCGCGGCCCGGGCCGGCGTGCGCGCGGTTGCGATCAACTCGGCGAACCAGCTGGAATGGGACACCGTCCGCGGGCAGCTCGCCGCAGATGAAGTGGACGTGCTGCTGGTCTCGCCCGAACGCCTCACCAACCCGTCCTTCCGGGAAAACCAGCTCCCCGAGCTCGTCCGCCGGACCGGGCTTCTGGTGATTGACGAGGCCCACTGCATCTCGGACTGGGGCCACGACTTCCGCCCCGACTACCGGCGCATCGCGGACCTCATCACCCAGCTGCCGGACACGGTCCCGGTGCTCGCCACCACGGCCACGGCCAACTCCCGGGTGGTGCATGACATCGAGGAACAGCTCGGCAAGGACGTGCTGACCATCCGCGGCGCACTGGGACGGGAATCGCTCCGGCTGGGTGTGCTGACCCTGCCGGACTCCCGCGAACGGCTGGGCTGGCTGCTCACCCACCTGCAGGACCTGCAGGGCAGCGGCATCATCTACACGCTGACGGTGTCCGCGGCGGAGGACACCGCCCGGCTGCTGGCCGAAGCCGGCCACGAGGTGCTGGCCTACACCGGCCGCACTGACCCCGCGGACCGGGAACGCGCCGAACAGCTCCTCAAGGACAACCAGGTCAAGGCCCTCGTGGCCACGTCCGCCCTCGGGATGGGTTTCGATAAGCCGGACCTCGGCTTCGTGGTGCACCTTGGCGCGCCGTCCTCGCCTGTGGCGTATTACCAGCAGGTGGGCCGCGCCGGCCGCGGCGCGGCGAACGCTGACGTCCTGCTGTTGCCCGGCTCGGAGGACCGGGACATCTGGCAGTACTTTGCCACCGCGTCCATGCCGTCCGAGGAAAAAGCCGCCGGCGTCCTGACCGCCCTGGCCGAGGCCGGTACGGCGGTGTCCACGGTGGCCCTCGAGGCCCGGGTGGACCTGCGCCGGACCCCGCTGGAGCTGCTGCTGAAAGTGCTGGCCGTGGACGGCGCCGTCGAACGCGTCGGCGGCGGCTGGCGGTCCACCGGGCAGCCCTGGAGCTACGACGCCGAACGGTATAGCAGGATCGCCGAGGCCCGGGTGGATGAACAGGATTCCATGGTCATCTACCAGGACACCGCCGGCTGCCGGATCGAATACATCACCTCGGTGCTGGACGACGAAACGGCGCGCGCCTGCGGCCGCTGCGACAACTGCGCGGGCCGCTGGTTCCCTGCCGACATCGCCGACGCCGCCACCGAAGCCGCGGGGCAAACTCTGCGCCGGGCCGGCGTCGTCCTGGAACCGCGGCTGCAGTGGCCCACCGGCATGGACCGCCTCGGAGTGCCCGTGAAGGGCAAGATCAAGCCGGATGAAGCCCTCGCGGACGGCCGGGTCCTGGCCCGCCTCACGGATCTTGGCTGGGGCGGTGCCCTGCGCGAGGCCTTCGCCGCCGGCGCGCCGGACCGGAGAGTGGACCCCGGCATGCTGCAGGCCTGCGTCCAGGTGCTCCGGGAATGGGGCACGGGAGACGCGCGGACTCCAGGCTGGAGCGGCGCCGGACGACCCGCCGCGATCATCAGCCTGCCGTCCCGCGGGAAGCCCGCCTTGGTGGAGTCCCTGGCCCGCGGGATCTCCGAGATCGGCCGCATCCCGTACCTGGGCCAGCTCCAGCTCCACCACGGCGGCCCCACCGGAGGTCGGGGCGGCAACAGTGCCTACCGGCTCGCCGGAGTCTGGGACCGCCTGGTGGTAGGGCCCGAGTTGGAGCAGGCGCTGGCCGGAATCCGCGGTCAGAGCGTGATGCTCATCGACGACCTCGTGGACAGCCGCTGGACCCTGACCGTCTCCGGGCGTGCTCTCAGGCTCGCCGGCGCCGGCGCCGTTCTGCCGCTGGTGCTGGGCCAGGCCGGCTGACCTCGGCACCCGCGTGCCGGGGGAGGGCCAGGCTGTCCACGGTGCTCAGGAGCATCAGGACGGCGATGGCCACGAAAGCGGCCCGGTAGGGCGCTGCCGGGTCGGCCGCCGCGGCGGCCCAGTTGCCGCTGCCCCCGAAGACCCGCAGCAGGAGGGCACCCACGGCGATCCCTGCCGCGGTGGCGAGCTGCACGAGCGTGGCGGAGACGGCGTTCGCCGACGGCAGCTGGGCCGGGACGACGTCGGCGTACTGGACGGACGCGTACGCCGAGAAGCCGATGGACCGGAACGCCCCGCTGGCCACCAGCACGGTGATGATCAGGGCCTCCGGGGTGCCGGCGTTCAGGAGCGCACACAAAGCAAACGTGGCTGCGGAAGCCAGCGATGCAAACACCAGGACGGGCTTGAACCCGAAACGCCTGATGAGCGGCGTCGTCGCGGGCTTAATGCCGATATTCCCCACGAACACCGCGGACACCATCGCCCCGGCGCGCAGCGGGTCCCATCCGAAGCCGGTCTGGAACATCAGCGGCAGCAGGAACGGCACGGCGCTGATGGTCAGGCGGTACACAAAGCCGCCAGTGGCTGTCGCGCGGAAGGTCCGTGCGCCGAACACGGACAGCTTGAACAGCGGCGTGCCGGAGCGCCGCATCCAAGCCACGGCGGCGGTCAGGAACAGCAGGCCAGCCACGATCCCCACGGCGGCCGCGATGCCGGCGTCGCGCCCGCCCATGAGCTCCAGGCCGACCAGCAGCGAGCCCACCCCGAGCGTTGTCAGGGCCAGCCCCAGCCAGTCAAGGCGCCGTTTGCCATCGCCGGCGACCGCCGGGACGAGGCGCAGGGCGGCGAGGAATGCGGCCAGGCCTAGCGGGAGGTTGACCAGGAAGATCCAGTGCCAGGACAGGTAGGTGGTCAGTGCGCCGCCCACCAGCGGCGCCAGGACCGGGGCCAGCAGCCCGGGCCACACCAGGAAGGCCGTGGCCCGAAGCAGGTCCTTCTTCGGCGTGCCGCGGAGCACCACCAGGGTGCCCACCGGTACCATCATGGCCCCGCCGGCGCCCTGCAGGACCCGGCTCAGGGTCAGCATGGTGAGGTCGTGGCTGACCGCGCAAAGCAGTGATGCCGCGGTGAAGACGGCGATGGCCAGGCAGAACACCCGTCGGGCACCGAGCCGTTCGGCCAGCCAGCTGCTGAGCGGGATGCCCATCGCCACCGTCATGAGGTAGGCGGTCATGGTGATGTTGACGTCGGCGGCCGGCACGGAGAAATCGGCGGCGATACTGGGAATGGCAGTGGTCAGGACGGTTCCGTCGAGGAATTCCATGAAGAACGTAGCGGCCACCAGCAGGGCCAGGCGCGGGCTCCAGCCGTCCGCGTCCGGGACGGCGCCGCCGGCGGACACTCTCATCTGGGTGTCCCCGCGTTCCGGTTCAACCATGTCCAGGCGTCAGTTCGGATTCCAGCACGGCCATGGCGGCGTTGTGTCCGCCGATCGCGCTGACGGCGCCGCCGCGGCGGGCGCCGGAGCCGCACAGCAGGATCTGTGGATCGTCCGTTGCCACGCCCCAGCGGCGCGCCGGGGTGTCCAGCGGGTCGCCGTCTTCCACGAAGGGCCAGTCGAGGCCGCCGTGGAAGATGTTGCCGCGGGGCATGCCGAGGGCGCGTTCGATGTCCAAGGTGGTCTTGGTTTCGATGCAGGGGCGCCCGTCCGGGCCGGTCAGGAGCAGGTCCTCGATGGGTTCGGCCAGGACGGAATTCAGGGATGCCAGGACAGCGGCCTGCAGTTCGGCCCGGCGGTCCGCGTTGTTCTCCGCCGTGACCAGCCGGTCCGGGACGTGCAGCCCAAAGACCGTCAGCGTCTGCGCGCCGGCTGCCTGCAGCTCCGGGGACAGGATGCTGGGGTCGGTCAGCGAGTGGCAGTAGATTTCGCACGGCAGCGGCGACGGTACCGATCCTGCGGCGGCACTGAGGTACGCGGCGTCGAGCTGGGACCAGGTTTCGTTGATGTGGAACGTCCCGCCGAAGGCCGCCTCCGGGTCAACGGATCTGTCCAGCAGCCGGGGGAGCCGTTCGAGCAGGAGGTTGACCTTGACCTGCGCGCCCTCCCGCCGGTGGTTCGGGTTGTCCTTGTCTGGAGCGGTCCGGCCCCGCAGCCCGTCCAGCACAGCCGGCGCCACGTTGGACAGGACCCACCGCGCGGTTGCCGTGTGGTCCCGGCCGTCATGGCGGTAGCCCACCGCTCCGCCCGGCAGGACCGCCGTGACGTCCGCCGAGGTCAAAATGGTTGCGCCGGCGTCGCGGGCGGCCCGCTCCAGTTCGCCGGACACCGCGCCCATGCCGCCGACCGGCACGTCCCAGTCGCCGGTCCCGCCGCCGATCAGGTGGTAGAGGAAGCAGATGTTCTGCTGCAGGTCCTCATCATCGGCCCGGGCGAAGGTCCCGATCAGCGCGTCCGTCAGGACCACGCCGCGGACCAGGTCGCTTTGCAGCTCCTTGCTGATGGTGTGCCCGATGGGATGCTCGATCATGGCCGCCCACGCCTCGGCGGCGCCGGCCCGGGCGGCGAGGGACCGCGCATCGGACCGCGGCAGCAGCGGCTCGGTCAGCGTGGGCCAGAGGGCCTCCGTGAGCTGCCGGCAGGCGGCGTAGAACATGGTGAAGGCGTCGAAGTCGCCGTCGGGAGTGCCGACGGCGGTGAAGGACGCGGCGGTGGCGGCCTCGTTCCCGTTGTCCACGAGCAGGGCGCGGCTGCCGTCCGTGGGGTCGGGGGTGTAGGAGGAATAGCGCCGCCGGGCCAGCGTGATGCGCAGGCCGAGGTCGTCGATGACCTGCTGCGGCAGGAGGCTGACGAGGTACGAATAGCGCGAGAGGCGGGCGTCGACGCCGTCGAACGCGTGCGCGGAGACCGCTGCCCCGCCGGGGTGCTCCAGCTTTTCGAGGACCAGAACGTCGCGCCCGGCCTTGGCCAGGTACGCTGCCGCAGCGAGGCCGTTGTGGCCGCCGCCGACGATGATCGCGTCAAAATCCGTATTGCTTGCCATGGGCTTATCCTGCCATCCGCGGCCGCCGGCGGCGCGGGACGTCCGGTCACCGGACCTTATCGCCCCTGACGGGGAAGCCGCCCGAAGGGGAAGACGCAGTCCGGCCGGGAACGCAAAAGGCCCCGGTCCGAGGACCGGGGCCAAACGCGGAGACGGGGGGATTTGAACCCCCGGTGGAGTTGTGCCCCACACTTCATTAGCAGTGAAGCCCATTCGGCCGCTCTGGCACGTCTCCAATTGCTATTAACTAGCCAACCAAGGATACGCAGAAGGTGCCACGCAGTGCAAAACGGCCGACTACGCTTCCCGGCCGGCCAGGGCGCGCCAGAGAAAATGCTGGCTGCGGCCTTGCAGGGCGGCAGCCTGCCGGTTGTCTGAGGCGCCCGCGTGTCCGCCCTCGAGCGCCTCGTGGAACCAGACGTTGGGAATGCCCATGGCCTGCATGCGGGCCGCCATCTTCCGGGCCTGCACCGGGCCGACGCGGTCATCGGACGTCGCGGTCCAGATGAATGTCTCCGGGTAGTCCACGCCGTCCTTGAGCAGGTGATACGGGGAGAACGTCTTGATGAACTCCCACTGCTTGGGGTCGTCCGGGTCGCCGTATTCGCCGATCCACGAGTAGCCGGCGGACAGTTTGGTGTACCGGCGCATGTCCAGCAGAGGAACCCCGCAGGAGACGGCGCCAAACAGTTCCGGGTACTGCGTGAGCATGTTGCCCACCAGCAGCCCGCCGTTGGAGCCGCCCACGCAGCCGAGCCGCTCTCGGGAGGTGACGCCGCGGGAGATCAGGTCTTTGGCGACGGCGGCGAAGTCCTCATAGGCGCGGTGCCGATTGCCCTGCAGCGCGGCGCGGTGCCAGGACGGCCCGTATTCACCGCCGCCGCGGATGTTTGCCACCACGTAGACGCCGCCGCGGCGGTGCGGGGCCTCTCCTGCGGCGCTGGCCGACTCTTCGGTGCGCCGCTCCAGCCACGCCCGGCCGATCGCGCCGCTGTAAGCCGGGGTCCGGGAGATCTCGAAACCGCCGTAGCCGGAGAGCTGGGTCGGGTTCTGCCCGTCCAGGACCAGGTCCTTAGCGCCGACCTGGAAGTAGGGAACCCTGGTGCCGTCCTTGGACACGGCGAAGTGCTGCTGCACCTCGTAGTCCGCCTCGTTGAAGAACGACGGCGACGTCCGGATCACCTCGTGCGTGCTGGCGACGCTGGCGGCAGTCCCGGGGGCGGCTGTCCCGGGGGCGCTCTCGCGGGTGAGCGTTCCCCGGGTCAGGGTCGTGGGCGTCGTGAACCCCGTGGCGACGAGCCAGAAGTCGTTCCCTGCGCCGGGCGCCTCGCCTTCGGAGACGGCGGCCGTGCCGCCGGTGCCGTCGTCGTCCGAACCTTCGGCGTCATCTTCATCGTCCACTGCGAAGGCGTTGACGTCGTGCAGGGGCGGGCAGGCGTCCAGCACGGTGACGGCCCAGGCCGAGTCCGTGCCCGGGCTGCGCGGATCCAGGACGTGGATTTCGGAGGACACGTCGCGGAGCAGGTTCAGCAGCAGGAAGTCCCGCGTCCAGCTCCAGGACTGCAGGGAGGTGTGCGGGTCGGGCGTGAAAAGCACGGCCAGATCGCGGCCGCCGGCCAGGAAGTCCTCGAACCCGGCGGCAAGCAGCGAACCCGCCGGGTGCGTGGTGCCGTTGACGGTCCAGTCGCGCTGCGGGCGGAACAGCAGCCAGTCGCGGTGCGAGCTCAGGTTCACGTCTGCGGGCACATCGATCTGCACCCACTCGCCGTCCCGCAGCACGGAGGTGGTCTTCTCGAAGAAGCTGATCCAGTCCAGCGCGAACGTGCGTTCGAAGCCAGGGGTGGAGTCGTGCGCCACGATCGCCATCATGTGGTCCTCGGGGATGTCGAACAGTTTCTCGGCCTGCGCCAGCGATTCGCCCCGGCGCAGCTTCACCCCGGTCCTGGCGTAGGACGACGTGGTCTTAGGCAGGCCGTCGGCGGTGGTGGCGACCAGCAGCGTACCCCCGTCCAGCCAGGAGGCGTTGCCTTTGCCGGTCGGAAGGTCGAAGCCGCCGTCGGCCGGGTCCACGAAGCCGCGGGCCTCGACGTCGAACTCGCGGTAGCGGTTCGCGTCCCCGCCGTCGGGGGAGAACGCCAGCAGGGCCCGCCGGTGCGGTTCTCCCGGGGCGGGGCGCAGGAAGTTGGCGCCGTGGAAGACCCAGTCCTGACCCTCGGCGGCGGCGAGGGCGTCGACGTCCAAGAGGACGTCCCACGCGGGGCTCCCGGCGCGGTAGCTGTCCCAGCTGGTCCGCCGCCACAGGCCCCGCGGGTTCTCACGGTCCTTCCAGAAGTTGTAGTACCACTCGCCGTGCTTGCCCACCATGGGGATCCGGTCGGTGGAGTCGAGGACCTCCAGGATCCTGCCCTCCAGGTCCGTGTACTCGCCGTCCTCGAGGAGTTCTTCGGTGCGGGCGTTCTGCTCGCGGACCCAGGCCAACTGCTCGTGGCCGTAGATGTCCTCCAGCCAGATGTTCTCGTCGACGGGTTCCGGTGTGGACTCCGCAACCGGGACGGTACCGGCGGCTTGGCCGGGCGCGGACGGGGGAACAGCTTCTGTGGTGGTCATTTTTCCATCCAAGGACATCGGTGCGGCAGTGGCAAGTCAAGCGGCGGTCAATCCGCGGCCGGGTTGCCGATACGCTGGATGCCGTGGTTACATCGCGAAGCATCCGGACGGCAGTGATAGGCGCCGGTCCCCGGGGCACGAGCGTGCTGGAGCGGCTCCTGGCCAACCGGGCCGCCGCCGGTTCCGCCGGAACCCTGCACATTGACGTGATTGACCCGTACCCCGCGGGTCCCGGGCATGTCTGGCAGCCTGGACAGTCGCGGCTGTACCTGATGAATACACAGTCCTTTTACCCGACGATCGTTCCTGAGGATCCGGAGCTCGAAGCGCCGCTGGCCGGGGACACATTTGACCGGTGGCGTGAACTCCAGCAACGCCAGCCGCATCCTTCCCTGACCGACGAGGAACGCACCGAAATCTCCGGCCTTGGGCAGACGGACTTTCCCAGCCGGGCCCTGTATGGACGGTATCTGCGGTGCACCCTGGAGGAGCTGCTGACCCGGCTGCCGGCCGGTGTCACCGTGAACTTCCACGCGGCGACGGCGACGTCCGTCCGCCACGCTCCCGCGGCGTCCGGTGACCCGGCGGACGCGTCCCCGGCGCGGTTTGACGTCGTGCTCGAGGACGGCACGGCGCTCACCGCCGACTCCGTGGTCCTGGCCCTGGGCCATCTCGACGCGCGGTTGAACGCCGAGCAGCGGGAGCTGCTTTCCGCTGCGGAGGAATTGGGTCTCCTGTATGTGCCGCCGGCGGCGCCCGCGGACGTCGACTGGACCCAGGTGCCGGCCGGCCGGCCGGTCCTGGTGCGCGGCATGGGCCTGAACTTTTTTGACGTCATGGGACAGCTGACGGAAGGACGCGGCGGCCGGTTCGTGGGCACGGAGGATAGCGGGGAACTGACCTACCTGCCCTCCGGCCGCGAACCGCTGATCATCGCCGCGTCCCGCCGCGGAACCCCCTACCGGGCCAAGGCGACGCTAAGCGGCTACTACCCCGGCGGGGTCAAGCTGCGGTACTGCACCGAGGACGTGGCCGCCAAGTTCGCCGAAGCCGGCATCCGGCCGTCCTTCGACCACGACCTCTGGCCACTGCTGCACCGGGACGCGCTCTGGGCCTACTACTCGACCCTCGCGCGCTCGCAGCCCGGTGCCATCCTGACCGGCCCGGCCGAGTTCCTGCGAGCCCTTGAGGAGTCCCTGCGGCCGCACGCGCATTCCACCGGAAACTGGGAAAATGCCGCGGAATCCGTGGTGGCGGTCCACGTCCGGGCCGCCCAGCGTCTGGATCTGCTCGGCCTCGCCGCGCCCCTGGCCGGACGCTCGTTCGGCTCCCGGGCCGAACTGGACGCCGCCGTCGTCGACTATCTGCTCGACGACGCTCGGCGCTCGGCCCTCGGCGAGGACGACCCCGTGAAGATGGCGATCGGTGCCCTGCACCACGGCCGGGCCGTGCTGAAGACCGCGGTGGCGGACAGCGGCATCACGGACGAATCCTGGGTCGCGGGCCTTCGCGGCTGGTTCGAAGCGTTCGTGGAAGGCCTTGCAAGCGGCCCGCCGGCCCTGCGCTCAGCCCAGCTCGCGGCGCTGGCCAGGGCCGGGGTGGTCCGCTTCGTGGGCCCGGACCCCAAGTTTGGCGTGGACCGCCGGGCCGGGACGTTCACGGCGACGTCGCCCTGGGTGGACGGCGGCCCTGAGGACAGCGTCGACATCGTGGACGACGCCGACGGCGGGCCGGACCCCCTGGCCAATGCCCTGACGGGCGGCGTGTGCGCGACGGCGATGATCGAGGCCCTCGCGCCGGCTAACCGGGTAGGCGTCAACTCCTCGCCCCTGCTGGAGCAACTGCTGGCCGAGGGGCTCGTGCGGCCGCGCCACATGATGAGCGTCGAGGGAACCCCGGTCCAGACCTCCGGGCTGGACGTCGTCCCGCACCCCTACCGGCCGCTCGGGGCCAACGGGTCCGTGACGGAGGGACTCTACGTGCTCGGGCTCCAGCTCTCCGCCGCGCAATGGGGCACCGCTATCGCCGCCGAGGCCCGGCCCACGTCAGGACCCGTCTACCGCAGCGGCCAGCGCACCCTCCGCGACGCCGACGAGATCGCCCGCGCCATCCTGGCCGACTGACGAGCGCACCTGCCCGCCCGCGCCCGCGAAGGATGGACATGCTCTCCCTGCCCGCGCGCCAAGGATGGACATGTGCTCCCTGTCGCGCGAGTGACGGACATGCCCTCCCTGCCCGCGCGCAGGATGGACATGCCCTCCGTGCCGCGCGAAGGACGGACATGTCCTGTGGTTCGTGGAACGAAAATTCGGCATGTCCTCCCCTCGGCCTGAGCAATGGACATATGGCGCATATGTCCATTGCCGCGGACTTGGGGAGTGCGTGTCCCTGACGCGTGACGCCAGCAATGGACATGTCCAGCGACTCGTGAGCCGAGGACCGGGCATGTCCTGCCCGGTCCCTGCGGGTGGAGCCTGTGAAAAATGGGCATGCCCTCCCCGTGGGCCGAGCGATAGACACTTGGTGCATATGTCCATTGCTGCGGCCCGGGGGAGGGCATGTCCACTGGTGCAGGCTAGGAAACCTGGGTCAGGGAACCCAAACCCCGGAACCCGGGCCCACGAAGCCCGGGCCCAGGGAACCCGGCCCGGGAAACCCCGGGCTGCGGAATCAGCCCTTCAGGCACTTACGGTAGGCGGCCATGGCCTGTCCGTAGTTCGCCTGGCCCACGACGTCCGCGGGCCGGTGCGGCTTGACTGGTGGGGTGCACTTCGGCGGAACCGGCGTGCTGGCCGCAACCAACACAGCCGCTTTCACCACAGTCCCGGATTCGACGGCGGTGAGCACCAGGGTGCCCGTGCCGGCGGCGGCGCCTGCGGGAACCTTCACGTCCACGGTGGCGGTGCCGGCGGAAACCGGGACCGTGCCGAGAGCTGTGACGGTGCCGTTGGCGTCCGTGAACTCGGCGCGCAGCGAGGCGTTCACCGGGCTGCCCAGCGAGGTGAGGTCCAGCTTCGAAACCGCCAGGGTGATGGAATCCCCGCCCTTGACCTCGGCGGCCGTCGAGTTCACCACCGCCACGGAGCGGCGTGCGAAGTCGGGTGAGACGGGGTTGTGGGTCCGCAGGTACGTGATCCACGCGTCGCGGTCCACGAGCCCGGTGTCCTTGGTGTTGGCACCCTGCGTGAAGATGCGGAAGTTGTCTCCGCCGGTGGCCAGGAAGCTGAACGTTCCGATCCGGTAGGACTTGGCCGGGTCAATGAGTGCACCGTTGACCCGGATCGAGGTGACCCGGTCACCGGCGGCGCGTGCGGCGTCGTAGGTGTAGTTGACGTTCTTGGACAACCCCAGCTGCAGGTAGGCGCGGCTGGGAACCGTGCCGTCCGCGTTGGTCTGCCACTGCTGCTCCAGCAGCGTCTTGAACTGCGCCCCGGTCAGGGACGTGGTCCACAGGTTGTTCACGAACGGCAGCACCGCGTTGGCCTCGGCATAGGTAATGGTGCCGTCCGGCGCGTAGTAGAGCTCGTTGCGGAGGCCGCCCGGGTTGACGACGCCGATCTCGGCGGCGCCGAGTTCGGGTGCCTTCAGCGAATCGACGAGGGAGTCCGCCACAAGGTTGCCGAGGGTGGACTCGCTGGCCCGGTCATCGCGCACAGCAGGGGATCCGGCGAACGCCGTCGTGATGTCGGCGGTGACTTTTCCGACCGGCTGGTTGCCGACCACTGCGGCGTCGGCCAGGGCCTTGTCCACGATGGTCTTGACGGCGGCGACCCGCGGGTACTTCGCCACAAGATCGGCTTCGGGCTGGGCCGCACTCGTGGTGCGCTGGACGTTGCCGGCCTTGTAGCTGGTCACGGCCATGGTCTTGGTGTCGACGGTCAGCTGGATCTGGCCGATGAACTCGCCGTAGTTTCCGGTCTGGACCACGGGGCGGGTTTTGCCGGTGGGCTGACCGGCCGGATCCAGGACGGGAGCGTCCCAGGAGTACTGCTTGTGGGTGTGGCCGTTGAAGATCGCGGCGACATCCGGAGTGACCTTCTGGACCATTCTGGCGAAGGGGCCGCCGGCGGCGACTTCCTGCTCCAGGGTGGCGCCTTCGGGCGCACCGGAACCGGCGCCGTCGTGGTTCTCCACAATGATGACGTCGGCGAGCTTGTCCGCCTTGATCTTCGCGGCGGCCCGGTTGATGGCGTCGACGGGGTCGCCGAACTCAAGGTCCGCGATGCCGGCAGGGGTAACCAGCGAGGGCACTTCCTGCGTGACGGTGCCGATCACGGCGACCTTGACGCCGTTCATGTCGAGCACCGTGTACTCCGGCAGGACCGGTTCCGTGGTGCCCTTCTTGTAGACGTTCGCACCCAGGTACGGGAATTTGGCGTTGGTCCCGCCGGCGGTGACCCGGTCGCGCAGGTCCGCCCAGCCGCCGTCGAACTCGTGGTTGCCCACTGCGGAGGTGCGTAGCTCAAGTGCGTTCAAGACATCGATGGTCGGCTGGTCCTTGGCGACCGCGGAGGCGAATAGCGAGGCGCCGATGTTGTCGCCCGCCGAAATGAACGCCGTGGCACCCGGCGCGGCAGCGTCACGCAGCTTCTCGATGGTCCCCGCGAAGAACACGGTGTTGGAGTCGATGCGGCCGTGGAAGTCGTTGATGCCCAGGAAATTCAGCTCCACACTGGCCGGTGTGAGGGGCAGGTTCAGCCCCACAACCACCGGATCGTGGTCGCTCGCCCGGAACTGGTCCGGAACGTAGTAGTCGGTGACGTTGTTGTTGTAGCGGCTGTACTCCAGCGCCACGGATTCCACCGAGTTGATGTTCCAGATGTCGGCGCCGGTGACCGCGGCGTTCGCTGCGGGTGAGGCCAGGATGTGGTCCAGCGAACCCACCAGGCCGCCGAAGAGGTAGGAGTGCTTGGCGGAACCGTCCGCGTTCTTCGCCTTTTCGTCCTGGTTGACGTACCCGGCGCCGGTGAGGACGTTGATGGGGTCCTCCTTGGCGTAGGAGTTGAAGTCACCGATCAGGAAGACCTTGTCGGTGCCCTTGGACTTCTGCAGCTCGTCGGAGAACGCCAGCAGGGACCGCGCCTGGGCGGTGCGGGCGAGATTCGAGGCGCCCTGGCCCTTGTCGGTGTCCTCCGGCGTGGCAGCGGAGCCCTTGGACTTGAAGTGGTTGGCGATCGCGATGAACTTCTTGTCATCGGAGGCACCCACCGGCTTGAAGACCTGGGCCATTGGCTTGCGGGCGCTGGCGAACGCAACGGTGTCGTTGTGGATGATCGACTCGCCGAGCGGCTCGGCCGCGGCCTTCTTGAAAATGAAGGCCGTGCGGATCATGTCCTCATCGGCCAGCGGGGGCGCGTTCGCAGGGGTGCGGACGTAATCCCAGATCCCGGGCGTCGCGATGTTGAGGGCCTCCACCAGCTTGGCGAGGGCATCGTCCCGGTTCTTGCCGAACTGGGCCGAGTTCTCGACCTCCATCAAGGTGACGACGTCGGCGCCGGACTTGGAGATGGCGGCAACGATCTTCTCCTGCTGCCGCTTGAAGTTCTCCGCGTTTGCCGCGCCGCGGACGTCGCAGCCGCCCTTGACGGTGATGGGGTTGCCGTCTCGGTCCGGGTAGAACGTGCAGCCGGCGACCTGGTCACCGGTGGTGGGGAAATAGTTGAGCACGTTGAACGAGGCGAGTTTCAGGTTCCCGCCCACGGCCGCCGGGGCATTCGCGCGGGTGGCGCCGAAGCTTGCCGGCTGGACGGTAGCCGCGTTCGCGGCGGTGAGCTGGGTTAGCGGCTGGAACTTCCAGGCACTGTTGGCGTAGCTGAGCACCACGTTGGTCTTGAACGTGACCGGGGAACCGACGCGGACCGGGTCCGACGCCGTGAGGTACGGGAGCGGCTGCGCCTTGGCGGCGGCGTCCTTGAGGAAGTTGGTGGTGGCGCCGTCGTCGAGCTTGATGCCGCGGGCGGCGTTGGCGGCGGCCGCCGCGGTGTATTCCGCGGAGCCGAAGGGCGCGACGGCGGTGGGCTGGGCCAGCGGGGTGGTGCCGCCGGCGAGGCCGATCTCGCCGTACTGGTTCAGCGAGAAGTTGTCCGCCACGTTGACCGGGCCCTGGGGGGTGAGCAGCATGCCTTCGAGGGATTCACGGAAGGCCTCGTCCGCGGGGAGCGCGAAGCCGGTGGCCTTGACCTCCGGGGCGGCCTCGGTGAGCTTCTTCAGATCCGCCGGTGCGGCCACTGTCAGCTGGGTCATGCCGAAGAATTCGCTGACGGCGCCTGTCGTCTCGACGTAGTCGCCGATCTGCACGTCGCCGACCGTGGACGGCGAGTAAACGAACAAAGCGTCGGACGCCGTGTGGTTGGCCGGCGTGAGATCGCCGCCTGTGCCGGCGGTCTGGATGTAGTAGCCCGCGAAACCGCCCGTGGGGAACGTCGCCGTGACCTTGCCTCGGGTGACCACCGTGGTGCCCGTGAGAGGACTCGCGGCGCCGTCGCCCTGGATCTCGGCGATGGTCTTGGTGGCCGGGGGCGTGCCGGGACCGGGGTCGACGGGCGGGTGGACCGGACCGGGAGCCGCACCGTTGGCGGTCTTCGGTGTGATGGTGGCGTTGAGCGTGGTGTCCGCGGAATTGTTGTTCGTGTCCGCGCCGCTGCTGCGGTTCAGGCTCTTGACATCGGTGTTGCCCGACGGCGCCGCGGCCGCCTGGGTCTCAAAGGTGTTGGACGTGCCGTAGCCGAGCAGGTCGGCGACGTTGGCCGGTTCGATGACCGAGCCGATGGGCAGCGGGTTGATCGCGGCGGCCTGCCTGGCCAGCACGATCGTGCCGCCGCCTCCAGCCGGGTTGAATCCGGTGGCGGTGGCATCGGCGGCCGGCAGGTCTGCGCCGGCGGTGCCGTTGCTGCCGCCCTGGAGCAGATAAAAGCCCTTGGCGGGGATGCTGCCACTCAGGGCCGCGACCGCACTCGGCGCTCCCATGCCGCTGGCGGAGCGGTACTGGAGGGACCAGCCTTCCAGTGAGACCGGCGCCTCGGAGCTGTTGTAGAGCTCGACGAACTTGTTCTTGAAGGCCGCGCCGGAGCTGCCGCCGCTGAGGTACGCCTCGTTGATGACCACCGGCGAGGCGCCGTTTGCTGCCGGGGAGACCTCCACGGCGTTGGCGGGCACGGCCGCCAGCGGAGCCGCTAGGAGCGCCGCCGACAGTGCTGTGCCCAGCGCTGTTTTCCAGGGTGTTAGTTTCATTCGCGCTAACTCTCATTAGGGTGCCCCGGGTAAAGGGCAGGGTGCAGTGAGTGTCCGCCGGATGCAGCGGACGGTGGCCGGCCTGAACTCCTGGTCAAGTCGTGCCGGGCCCATCCAAACAGGGGTGAATGAACAACGTATGGACTAAACGTGCATTCGGCGGGACGTCCCCCAGCGAGACGTGCCGCAGCCTTCCCGGAGCGGCTCGAAAGCCCCGGGCAATGGTGACTGGTGATGCAGGTGAGCGGTGCCGGGGTGCCTCCCCCTGACGCTCCACAGCAGAATACCGGCCAGTAGCCCTTGGGGAAGGGTCTGGCCGGTACTTCTTACAACAAATTTTGTAATTGTGGCGGAACAGGAGTCGGGGCTCCCGGGATCCGCATTATGGGCTGCGCCGGGCTACGCGTCCGCGGTGGCCTGTCCCTGTCCGGTGTCCGCAACGATTTTGAACGTCGCGCCCGTCGGGTCGGTCAGGGTGGCGATCCGGCCGAAGGGGGTGTCGTCCGGCCCGTCAATCACCTGCGCGCCGAGGGGTACAGCGTTGGAGATGGTCGCATCCGTGTCCTTGACGGCGAAATAGACCTGCCAGTGGGATGGCACCCCGGCCGGCAGGTAGCCGGACGCGTCCATGATCCCCGCCTTGGCGGCGCGTCCGGCGCCGAGCGTGGTGTACCGGAACTCCGGGGTGTCGCTCATGACATCGGTGTCCCAGCCGAACACGTCCTGATAAAACTTGACTGCGGCGGCGTAGTCCTTTGTGTGGAGCTCGTGCCAGGCCGGGGCGCCCTCCTCGGCCGCGAGCTCAAAGCCCTTCATCTCGGCGGGCTGCCATACGCCCACGGCAGCGCCGCTGGCATCGGCGATCATGGCCATGCTGCCCTGCTCCGGCACCACCATGGGCCCCATGTACACCTGCCCGCCGTGCTCGGTCGCAGCCTGGGCCGTCGCGGCGGCGTCCTCCGAGCGCAGGTAGGTGCTCCACACATCCGGCATCGCCGCCATGTCGGCCTGCTTCTGCATGATGCCGGCGACGGACTTCCCGTTCTTCCACGCAGTGATGTAGCCGCCGTATTTTTCTTCATCGCCGGTCTGGAAGGTCCAGCCGAAGACGGTGCCGTAGAACGATTTGGCTTTTTCGGTGTCCGAGGTCATGAGGTCGATCCAGCACGGTGCGCCGTTGGAGTATTCGGGGGTAGGCATGAGGCTCCTGCTCTCTTCGCCGCGCCCGGGACAAGCCCCTGCGGCGGCGGCATTCGGTGGATGGTGGAACTCGAGGATGCGGACACAGCGAGACTATGGCGGGGGACCGACAGTTTCAATGGGTCGGTGGGCCCTGGCCGCCGGTCTGGGCCGGTCTGCTTCGGCGTCAGACGCAGGAATGGTCGTAGTCGAAACCGCCGGAGACGTACTGGGTCACGGTGACCTCGCCGCCGCCCGTGAGTGCGGCGCTGGAGCAGTTCCGCTTGGCCGCGCTCAGGGTCCTTGCCCCGGCCAGCCAGCTGGGCAGCGTGAACAGCGGGCTGGTCGCCGGAACCGTGCCGGCGATCTGCGACCACTGGGTGGCGGTGGAGTAGAGGCCCGTCGTCGCGTTGATGCTGGCGAAGTAGGCAGCCATCCCCTCCAGGTCTGCCCGGTTGGCTTCCTTGTCGCCGGACCAGGTGTTACCGGTTTCCACGTCGAGCCACCAGTCGTAGGCGGACGGATTGCTGATGCCCCGGATGTTGGCGTCGTCGTAGGCCTTGGCCCACCCGTACATGTAGGAGCAGGCGGCGCCGGCCGAGTTCGCTGTGCATTGGCCGTAGGGGTTGAAGACGGCGGTCCCGGCGTACGTGTTGCTGCTCGGCCACCAGCTGCCGGCCATTCCGGGGTTTGCGGTGTTGACGTAGAGGGCAACCTTGGGCTGGCCCGCGGTACCCGTCGAGGACCCCGCCCATGACAGCTGCGTGGCGAGGCACGGATTCGTTGTATTCGCCGTGCCCTTGTTGACTCCAACGATTCCAAAAGCCTGCCCCTTGGGCAGGGTTTTGCCGCACTGGGGCCAGGAAACGTCATTGCCAACGTCCGTCGCGGCTGCTTCGGCCGGGACGGCCTGGAGCATCAGCACGACGGCGGCGGCCAGCGCCGGGAGCCAACGGAACCTGCGCGGAAAGTGCGGCTTGACGGACATGGCTGGTCTCCCTCGGGCATGGCGACAGAACAAGGACCAGCATCTGCCCCGAATCGGGGAACGGTCAAGAGTCCGGAACGGGGACGCAGGCTATGTTGCTGATAGCTCCGGGCCTTGGCGGAGGCGGATTTTCGGGTCAGGTGCGCGGGCCGACGTCGGCGAGGACCCCGTCAATCCGGGACAGGACACCCGGCCAGCCACCGCCCATACCGCGGAACGCCTGTTCACCCATGGGGGTGTCGAGGCGGAAGCCGGCGTGCTCGAGGTGCAGGACTGTTCCGTCCTCAACGGCCTCGAGCGTCCACGTGACGGTGGTGTCGAGGGACCGCGCGGCGAAGAGAAAACTGATCGAGGTTCCGGGCTCGACGGTGAGAACCTCGCATTGCTGCTGGCCCCAGGAGCCCATGTCCATCGTGAAGCGGTGCCCCGGGGTGGGGGCGATGTCGCCCGGGGCCCACCAGCGGGCGAGCAGCCCTGGAGTGGTGAGGGCAGCCCAAACGGCGTCGGCCCGGTGGGGGAAGTGGCGCTCCAGGCGGATGGTGGTGTCGGTCATGGCAGGTTCTCCTCGTCCAGAAGGTCAGCCAGCGCGTCCAGGCGCTGGGTCCAGTAGTGCTCGTAGTGCTTCAGCCAGCCGCTGACCTCGGCGAGGCCTGCGGCTTGGAGATGATAGATGCGGTACCGCCCCTGCCGTTCCTCGCGGACAAGCCCGGCCTCGCGGAGCACCGCGAGATGCTCTGAGGCAGCGGTGCGGCTTTGCTGGAGCAGCCGGGTGAGATCCCCGGCTGTTCTGGGCCTGTGACGGAGTTCGTCGAGAATGGTGCGGCGTGCAGGGTTTGCGAGGGCGGCAAACAGATCGGGAAGCACGCGATGATGATATGCCGGATTTTTCCGACATATCAAGCGGGCGCGAGACGCCCTCATCGAAACGGTCCCATCTATCCTTGAAAGATGAGTGACACCGCCCCTTCCACCGTCACATTCGAGGGTCGCTTCGCCCGTGAGTTTGCGGAGATGGCCATTCCCTGGCGGGCGGAGGAGGCCCCCGACCCGCAGCTGCTGGTGCTCAACGAACCCCTCGCCGTCGACCTCGGCCTCGATCCCGGCTTCCTCCGCAGTCCGGCGGGGTTGCTGTTGCTCACCGGCAACGCCGTTCCCGCCGACGCGACTCCGGTGGCGCAGGCGTACGCCGGGCACCAGTTCGGCTGGTACGCGCCCCGGCTTGGCGACGGGCGCGCCCTCTTGCTCGGGGAGATTGCGCACGCGGACGGGCAGCTGCGCGATGTGCACCTCAAGGGTTCAGGGCGCACACCGTTCGCCCGCAACGGCGACGGCCTGGCAGTGGTCGGTCCGATGCTGCGCGAGTACATCGTGAGCGAGGGTATGCACGCCCTGGGCATCCCCAGCACGCGGTCCCTCGCTGTCGTGGCGACGGGGCGTTCGGTGCAGCGCGAGACCGTCCTGCCCGGAGCCGTCCTTACCAGGGTCGCCAGCAGCCATGTGCGCGTGGGCAGCTTCCAGTACGCCCGCGCCACCGGCGACGTCGGCTTGTTGCGCAGGCTCGGCGATTACGCGATCAGCCGGCACCACCCCGCCGCGGCGGAGGCCGGGAACCCCTATCTGGCCCTGCTCGAGGCCGTGATAGCTGCCCAGGCCTCGCTGGTGGCGCAGTGGATGCTGGTGGGCTTCGTCCACGGGGTCATGAACACCGACAACATGACCATCTCCGGCGAGACCATTGACTACGGCCCATGTGCATTCATGGATGCGTTCGACCCCGCCGCCTCGTACAGCTCGATCGACGAGGGCGGGCGCTACGCTTACCGCAACCAGCCGCTGGTGGCGGAGTGGAATCTTGCCCGGCTTGCCGAAACTCTCCTGCCGCTCCTTCACGATGACCAGGACAAGGCGGTGGAACTGGCGGTGGACGCGCTTGGTGGGTTCCGTCCGCGGTACAGCGCCGCCTGGTTCGCGGGCATGAAGGCCAAGCTGGGGCTTCGCGAAGACACCGACGACGACGTCGCCTCGCCTCTCGTCGACGAGCTTCTGGCACTCCTCCAGGCAGGGCGCGTCGACTATACGTCGTTCCTCCGGAACCTGGCCAAGGCCGCCCGTGGCCAGCAGGGACCTGCTCGCGGCATGGTGCCCGATCTGGCGGCTTTTGATGCCTGGGCGGAGCGGTGGCGCGCGTTGGACCCGGACGCGAACGCCATGGACCGGCTGAACCCCGTCTACATTCCCCGCAACCATCTGGTGGAGGAAGCCCTCGCCGCCGCTACCGCCGGCGACGTGGCTCCGCTGGGCAGGCTTCTGGAAGCGGTGTCCAAACCCTTCGAGGAGCGGCCCGGCCTTGAGCGCTACGCCGCGGCCGGCCCGGAAGACTTCGCCGCCTACCGGACGTTCTGCGGGACCTGAGCGCGGTCCAGGGGCCTCCGGTCCCGTGCTGCGGACGCGAAAGAGGCCGGCTGGGCAACCTTTCGATTGGCCCAGCCGGCCTCTGTACCGCGCAAATTCTGCGCTGTCGCGGAAGGTAAGAGATTCGAACTCTTGGTACGGGGTTACCGCACACTGGTTTTCAAGACCAGCTCCATCGGCCGCTCGGACAACCTTCCTCAACGAGTAGTCTTTCATAGGCGGTCGGCTGCCACAAAAAACACGCTGCGCTTGCGGATGCGTGCGGCTCCCCGCCATATTCTGGGGAGAGATGTTGAACGGACCTGGCCATCGCGGCGTGAGCGCGCGAGGCCAGTTAGGAATCGGGAGTGCTCCATGAAGGCTGTCTATATCTCAGAGCCAGGCGGACCCGAGGTCCTGGAAGTCCGTGAGGTTCAGGCCCCGGTGGCCGGCAACGGCGAGGTGCTGATCGACGTCGTCGCCGCGGGCCTGAACCGTGCGGACGTCCAGCAGCGCAAGGGCTTCTATCCGCCGCCCCCTGGCGCCTCCGAGATCCCCGGGCTCGAGGTCTCCGGCCGGATCGCGGGCTTCGGCCCGGGCGTCACCAAAGCATTCTCCGTGGGGGATAAGGTGGTGGCGCTGCTTTCCGGCGGCGGCTACGCCCAGCGTGTGGCGGTGCCGGCCGGGCAGGTTCTGAGGATCCCCGACGGCGTTGACCTGGTCACCGCGGCGTCGTTGCCGGAGGTCGCAGCGACGGTATATTCCAACCTGATCATGACGGCGCAGCTGCAGCCGGGCGAAACTGTTCTCATCCACGGGGCCACGGGCGGCATCGGCACCATGGCCATCCAACTGGCGAAAGCCTTCGGCGCACGCGTGGCGACGACGGCCGGGAACGCGGAGAAGGTGGGCACCGCCAAAGCATTCCTGGGCGCGGACATTGCGATCAACTACACGGAAGAGGATTTCCCCGCGAGCCTGCGCTCGCAGAACGGCGGCAAGGGCGCGGACGTGATCCTCGACGTCGTCGGAGCAAAATACCTCGGGCGGAACATCGATGCCCTCGCCGACTACGGACGGCTCGTGGTGATCGGGCTGCAGGGCGGAGTCAAGGCTGAACTGGATCTCGGGCAGCTACTGCGGAAACGTGGCGCCATCATCGCCACCGCGCTCCGGCCCCGTCCGGTCGAGGAAAAGACTGTGATCATGAACGCCGTCCGGGATGCCGTCTGGCCGATGCTGACTGACGGCAGAATCCGGCCCCTCGTGGCCAAGACCTTCCCGCTGGACCAGGCCGCTGCCGCTCACACCTACTTCGATTCAGGGGACCACGTCGGCAAAGTCCTGCTGCTTATGTAGCGTCGCCGGCGGTGCGGCAGACGCGCTAAACCGCAGGTCAGTCGCGATTTATTCCGGCGGAGGAATGCTCAAGTTGCGGGAGCGGCGCCCGGAACGATAACGTAGTTCCATACGCGGTATACACGCGTCTTGGGGCGCGTGTATGCTGTGTGGTTTCTTGACCCCGGGAGCGCCATGTCTATCCGCCAGAGTCTCCTAGCCCTCCTGCAGGACCGTCCGCGTTACGGCTACCAGCTCAGGACCGAATTCGAGGACCGCACCGGTTCGTCCTGGCCGCTGAACATCGGGCAGGTGTACACCACCCTTGACCGGCTGGAACGTGACGGGCTGGTCCAAAAAGACGGCGGTGACGGCGACGGGCACGTCATGTACAGCATCACACCGGCCGGCCGCTCCGATGTCCGGGACTGGTTCACCGCTCCGGTCTCACGCGCCAGTCCGCCCCGGAACGAACTCGCCATCAAGCTCGCGCTCGGCCTCACGATGCCCGGGACCGACGTCGGGGCCATCATCCAGGCGCAGCGCGCCGTGTCCATCCGCGCCCTGCAGGAGTACACCAAGACCCGCCGTGAGACCGCTAGTCTCCAGCGCCCGGCCGACACGGCCAGACTCCTGGTGCTGGACTCCCTCATTTTCCAGACCGAAGCCGAAGTGCGCTGGCTGGATCTATGTGAGGCCCGCCTGATGCAGCTCAGCAACCTCCCCGCGTAACCGGCCCCTGCCGCCAGGGTGTCCCGCCTCACTGGTAGGGTGCCGGAGGGCAGTTCTGAATCCGTGAACTGCCCAGCTGGGATTCTCGAGGAGGAGACAATGGGCACAATGCCAGACGGCACCCGCGGCGACAGCAGAAACAGCAGCCTGCACAGGAGCTCACAAGGCACCGCACAGCTCGACGACGGGATCACTCCGGACCGGTCCCTTCCGCCAACGTCGGTGGATGAGTCCGTCCGCGCCGCGGCGGACCGCACCTGGACCCCCGCCAAGATCGCGCTGTGGGCGGGCATCGCATTGCTGGGCGGCGTCGCCTGGTTCATGCTCGCCCTCATCCGCGGCGAGACGGTCAACGCCATTTGGTTTGTGTTCGCGTCAGTTTGTACGTACCTGATCGGCTACCGCTTCTACTCCAAGGTCATTGAGCGCTACCTGCTCAAGCCCAACGACCGCCGTGCCACCCCGGCCGAGTACAAGGCCGACGGCAAGGACTACGTCCGCACGGACCGCAACGTCCTGTTCGGTCACCACTTCGCCGCCATCGCCGGCGCTGGCCCCCTGGTTGGCCCGGTCATTGCGGCACAGATGGGGTACCTGCCGGGCACCATTTGGATCATCATCGGCGTCGTCCTTGCGGGAGCCGTCCAGGACTACCTGGTCCTGTTCTTCTCCATGCGCCGCGGCGGCCGCTCCCTCGGACAGATGGCCCGGGAGGAACTCGGCCTGATCGGCGGCACCGCGGCCCTGATCGCGACGCTGCTCATCATGGTGATCATCGTCGCCATCCTGGCCCTCGTCGTCGTCAATGCCCTGGGCGAAAGCCCCTGGGGTGTCTTCTCGGTGGGCATGACCATCCCGATTGCCCTCTTCATGGGCGTGTACCTTCGCTACATCCGGCCGGGCAAGGTCATGGAGGTCTCCATCATCGGCTTCGTGCTGCTCATGGCCGCCATCATCGGCGGCGGAGCCGTGGCCGGCACCGAATGGGGGGCCGCGTTCTTCCACCTGGACAAGGTCACCATCGCCTGGGGCCTCATTGTCTACGGCTTCATCGCCGCGATCCTCCCCGTCTGGCTGCTCCTGGCCCCCCGCGACTACCTCTCCACCTTCATGAAGATCGGCGTGATCGTGATGCTGGCGCTGGCCATCATCGTGGTCCGGCCCGAGATCACGGTCCCGGCCTTCAGCGAGTTCGCCGGCCGCGACAACGGTCCGGTCTTCTCCGGCGCCGTGTTCCCGTTCCTGTTCGTCACGATCGCCTGCGGTGCCCTCTCCGGCTTCCACGCCCTGATCGCCTCCGGCACGACGCCGAAGCTGATCGAGAAGGAACGCCAGACGCGCCTCATCGGCTACGGCGGCATGCTCATGGAATCCTTCGTGGCTATCATGGCGCTCGTCGCCGCGATCTCCATTGACCGCGGCATCTACTTCGCCATGAACGCCCCCGTGGCGCTGACCGGCGGCACGGTTGAGACCGCGGCGCAATGGGTCAACAGCCTGGGCCTCTCCGGTGTCAACATCTCCGCCGCCGATCTGGCGCAGACGGCCTCGGACGTGGGGGAGCAGAGCATTGTGTCCCGCTCGGGCGGCGCGCCCACCCTCGCCGTCGGCCTGGCCCACATCATGCAGCAGTTCATCGGCGGCACCGCGATGATGGCGTTCTGGTACCACTTCGCCATCATGTTTGAAGCCCTGTTCATCCTCACGGCAGTGGACGCCGGTACCCGGGTTGCGCGCTTCATGCTCCAGGACTCGATCGGCAACTTCCTCCCCAGGTTCAAGGACAACTCCTGGCGGCCCGGCGCCTGGCTGTGCACCGCCGTCATGGTGGCGGCCTGGGGCGCCGTCCTGCTGATGGGTGTCACCGATCCGCTGGGCGGCATCAACACGTTGTTCCCGCTGTTCGGGATCGCCAACCAGCTGCTGGCGGCCATCGCCCTCTCGGTCTGCCTGGCCATCGCCGCCAAGCGCACCGCGCTGAAGTACCTGTGGATTGTGGCCGTGCCGCTGGCCTTCGCCGCCGTCGTGACCATCACGGCGAGCTTCCTCAAGATTTTCTCGCCCGTACCGGCCGTGGGCTACTTCGCCAACAACGCAGCCTTCGCCAAGGCGCTGGCGGACGGCAAGACCTCCTTCGGCACGGCCAAGACCCAGGCCGCCATGGAGGCCGTGGTCCGCAACACGATGATCCAGGGCTGGCTGTCGGTCATCTTCGTGGTGCTGAGCATCATCGTCATCATCACGGCCGTGATCGCCACCATCAAGGCCCTGCGGAACACGGCAGCGGGACGCCCCAACGTCGAGCACGAGGACCCTGCCCAGGCGTCCCGGGTCTTCGCCCCGGCCGGGTTCATCCCCACCGCGGCCGAGCGCGAGCTCGTGACCACGTGGAACCAGCTCCCGGCCGGGGAACGGCTCGAAAAGTCCGGGCACCACTGATGCGGAGCCGGACATGAACCGCGTCGTCGCCGGGATCCGGGGGATTGCCGGGTATCTCGGCGGGGTTCTGGGCGCCGATGCCTACAAGAAGTACCTCGAGCATCATTCGGCAGCGGGCCACCCCGGGCCGCTGCTGACCGAGCGGGAGTTCTGGCGCGACCGGACCGACCGGCAGGACACCAACCCCCAGGGCCGGTGCTGCTGACCGCTGAGAACGGGCCGCCGCACCACCGGGAGGGACGGGCGCCGTTGGGAACAAGGGTTCCCGACGGCGCCCGTCCGCTTTCGGCGGACCCCCGGCTCCCGACTCCGGGGCCGTGAGAGTATGAACCCATGAGCGATCAGCACGACTCTCAGTCCGGCGCCCAAACCGCGGATGACATACCGGTCGAAGGCACCCCTGTAGACGACGACCTGCCCGGTACCCCCTTGGCGGCGCCGACTTCAGTGCCGGCCGGCCGGGCCGGTGGACCCGGCTCCGGGCCCAAGCTCCCCCGGGGAAGCGAAGTTCATGACCTGGTGGACCAGCCCGCGAAGGTGATGCGGATCGGCACGATGGTCAAGCAACTGCTGGACGAGGTGAAGTCTGCGCCCCTGGACGATGCCGCCCGCGTCCGGCTGGCAGAAATCCACGACCGATCCATCAAGGAGCTCGAGGACGGGCTGGCGCCGGAGCTCGTGGAGGAGCTTGAACGAATCAGCCTTCCCTTCCCCGAGAACGCCACCCCGTCCGACGCGGAACTCCGGATTGCCCAGGCCCAGCTGGTCGGCTGGCTTGAGGGACTCTTCCACGGCATCCAGACGGCCATCGCCGCCCAGCACGCCGCCAGAGAGCACGCGCAAATGCAGTTGCGCCAGCTGCCGCCGGGAACCGTGATCGCTCCCGGGGTCATCATCGGGGAAAACGGAGAACCGGTCCGTGCCGCCGCGCCCCGTCCCGGCGCCGACCCGTCCCAGCCCCTTGAGCCGGCCGACCCGGACCACGGTCCCGGCCAGTACCTTTAGCGCGTCCTTGGGCTTCTTCAGCACGGCACGGCAGGGGCGCAGGGACGACGCCGAACTCGGCAATGGCCTCTGGCGGCGCGCCCATGACCGCTTCAACCGCGGACTTGACCGCTACCACCAGGTCCTCGAAGGCGTCGAGGACGAGGCACTGTATGCCGAGCTCGTCGACATCGCGGATCAGCTCTCGGCGCTCGGTCCCCGGGTCCGTGAGATCTGCATGGAGGCCCAGCGGCGGTTTCCCAGCAACGGACTGAATATCCCCGGGCCACTGGCCGGGGTCCATCGGGCCCTGTCCACGGCAGGCAATTCACTGGCTATGACGGCTGAGGCGGCCGCAATGCTTCGCCTCGCGGTGGGCCCCGTGCCGGTGGGCGCCGCCTCCGTGCGGCGGCGTGCCGAATCCGTGCTGGATCAGGTCTCCGACGCCGAACGGCGGCTTGCGGAGGAAACCGGCGGCGCTGCGGCGCCGGGCTGAGCGCCGTTCGGGGCGGCAGCGGGCCGGGGCTGGACTTCGGCCGGCTTCCGGTTTATTCCGCAATATTCCGGTTTAAGCGCCTAGCTTAGCCCCGCGGAACCGCTGGCCGGAGCGGGCCGACGTTGGCAGGATAAAAGAATGACTTTTTCTCCTGAACTGACTTTCAATGACGGCAACACCATCCCCCAGCTCGGCTACGGGGTGTGGCAGGTTGAAGACGACGTGGCCGAAAAGGTAGTGGTCCAGGCGTTCGAGGCCGGGTTCCGCCACATCGACACCGCAAAGATCTACGGTAACGAGGCAGGGGTGGGGCGGGCCATCGAGCGTTCGGGCCTGAAGCCGGAGGAAATCTTCATCACCACCAAGCTGTGGAATGCGGACCAGGGCTACGAGTCAACCCTGAAGGCTTTCGAGGAATCGATGGAGCGGCTTGGCCTCGAGACCCTCGACCTGTATCTGATCCACTGGATGCAGCCGAAGCAGGACAAGTACGTTGACACGTGGAAGGCCCTTATCGAGCTCCAGAAGCGGGGCCGGGTTCAGACCATTGGCGTCTCCAACTTCACCAAGGAGGGTCTGCAGCGCCTGATCGACGAGACCGGCGTGGTTCCGGCGATCAACCAGGTCGAACTCCACCCGTTCTTCAACCAGGCCGACCTGCGCGAATTCAACGCGTCCAAGGGCATCCTCACCCAGGCCTGGTCGCCGCTGGGGCAGGGCGGTGAGCTCCTGGAGAGCCCGGTCATTTCCCAGATTGCCGCAAAGCACGGCGCCACCCCGGCCCAGGTTGTCATCGCCTGGCACCTGGCCATCGGCAACGTGGTCATCCCGAAGTCGGTGACCGAGTCCCGGATCCGCGAGAACTACGCGGCACTGGACGTCACCCTTGACGAGACCGATATCCAGGCCATCAACGGACTGGACCGTTCCGCCGAAGGCGCCGGCCGGATCGGCCCGGACCCCGCGGTTTCCGACTTCGCCTAAACAGCTGGCTTTAGCAGGGCGTTAGCAGGGGGCCTTCACCCGCGTGGGTGGAGGCCCTTTCTGCTGCCCACCTTTTCTGCTGCCACCGTGTTCCGAGCACGCCATTCCGGACCGCCGGGGAAGCATTCCGGAGGGAGTCAGGCGGCGGCGCGGCGTATCTTGGCCGGGATTGCATCGACAACGGCCCAGCCATCTTCGCCTGCGACGCACCGGCTGGCGAAACGGTCCGCCGCGGCAGCGTCGTCGAAGCTCTCGGTGCGAATCCGGCCGCAGTCGCTGTCCAGATAGGTGACTTCGAAGTACAGGTCATCGGCATCCAGTGCTTCACTGAACTTCTGCTGGAACTCCTGGTTCTTGTTCATGCTTCCAGTGTGCAACTGACCTCCGACAGTAAGACTTCACTCCTCCGGCGTGTTGCCGAGCCGCAGCACGCGTTCCCGGGCCAGGACTGCCTTGCGGCGCTGCCGGTCCGCGGCTCGTGCCATCTGTTGCGCCAGGGCCGCGGCCAGCTCATGCCGCTTCCGCGCTCCCTTGAGCTCGGCTTCTGCCTGCTCCAGACGCCGCCGCAGTTCGCGCGTCTCGTCGGCGAGCCGGGTGGTATCCGTCTTAGCCTCCTCCAGGTCCGACGCAGCCCGGCTTGCCTCCTCGTCGGCGGCCGCGGCGGATTCGTCTGCCTCCTTAAGGACCGCCCGTGCCCGTTCCACCGCGGGCCGGGTCGGCGTCGTCCGTGCGTGCCCAACAGCTCGCAGCCGGGGCTGTTCCGCTGGCGGTTTTCGGCCCGCGCCCTTATGAGGTGCGGCCCGGTCCGCCGGTTCCGCCCGGCGGACGTCCGCCGGGCCGCCGTCGGCAGTTCCTCTTATCGTTCCAGCGTGTGTTCCACTGGCCGGAAGAGTGCCGGGGACGGCCACGGCGCCGGCGAGGTCGACGACGTCGACACCGTCCGCGGAAAGCGTCCGGAGCAGGCAACCGCTTTGCACGGCGGCCGCCGCCCCGGGGTCGGCAGTGGCGGCGCGAAGGGTCTGCTCGACTTCCGTTGCCACCGCCTCGCTGATCGCGCGGCCCTGCTGGGCAGCCAGCGCCTTTGCCGTTTTCACCGCACCGGACAACAGCTGACGCCGGTCCTGGGCCAGGCTGCGGAGAGTCGCCGCGTCCAATGCCGACTGCGCGGCGCGCATGGTGGTTCCCAGCTCGGCGATCTCCTGGAGTGTCCCGGGACTGTGAACCGCGAGCATGTTCACCGCCCACGCCGCCACTGAGGGCTTCGGCAGGGAGCGAACTTCCGCGGCGAGGGCCCGGGCGTCTCCGCCGGCTGATCCACCGGCACCTACGTCTTTGGCGGCCGCCGTTCTGGCCCCCACGAACTCGGCGTACGGCAGGGCATAGAGCGGCCCGGCAATTCCCGCGAGCTCTTGCTTACCCATGCAAGAATCATAGGAGTCCCGACGACGCGGCCTGCGGAGGAGCGTTCTTTTGATCGAAATTGGCGGGCTCCCGGCCCACGTGCTGCTCGTCCACGCCGTCGTGGTGCTGGCTCCGATCGCGGGCCTCGGCGCCATTGCCTATGCGGTGGCACCCCGGTGGCGCAGTTACCTGGCGTGGCCCCTGGGCGTGTTGTCGCTGGTGCTAGTGCCAGTGACACTCGTGACGGCGCAGGCGGGCGAGCAGTTGGAGCAGGTACGTCCGGCGTCGGCCCTAGTTCACGAGCATGCCGAGCAGGGGGACGTGCTCAAGGTGGTTTCGGTGGTCTTTTTCGTCCTCGTGGCGGCCATGCTGGCAGTCACGTACGAGCCCTTCAGCCGGCGGCTGGCCTTTCTCGGCGGACTTCGGGACAAACGGTTCATCCGCGTAGCTCTCCTGATCGCGGGCGCCTTGGCGGGCGTCTTCTTTATCTACCAGAGCATTATCACCGGGCATTCCGGCGCGGCGTCGGTCTGGGCGCGTTAGGACAAGGCAGCCCGCCCCATGAGAACCCCCTGCCCGGGCCTGAGAGCGGGCGGGCCACCGACGCGCGCGGACCGGCCTAGCCGGCTCTGCTCTGGATGCGGTCCTTCACGCTTTGAGGCATGGTCGAGCACGCGTCGCTGTCGCCGCGCCCGTCAGCGTGGGATTCGGCCGTGTCAGTGATGCCTACTGTCGCGACTGCCGCCTGCCATCCGCCCAAGCCGGCGATCTGCCGGGGAACCCAGACGTTGGCGGCCCCGTTCACCAGATCCCACACGGCCGGGTGAACGCCCTCGCCCAGGTAGATGCCGCCGTGGGGGTCTCGCCTGACCAGGTCCGGCAGCGGTAGGACGCCCATCAGCTGGGCGGACTGGTAGTCCGACATGTTCCACGGCGGCGTTCCGAAGTAGTACCAGCTGGCGGCGCAAACACCGTATAGCCGGGGTCCGAACTGGGCGTAGTTCAGGTAAAGCTCCAAGGTCCGCTGGGGGCTCACTGTGTAGCTGAACTGAGTCGCGAGGACAGCCTCGATCCCTTTTCGAACGGCGCTCTGGTCGTCCCAGAGGAAGATGTTCTTGACCAGCTGCTGGGGAATGGTGGAGCCGCTCGGGTCCGGCTGTCCGCGGAAATACGCCTGCGCCCTGGCTTGGAATTCTCCGAGATCAAAGGCCCCAGAGCGGGTACCGAGCTGCTCGTCTTCGTGGGCGATTGTCGCGGCCAGCAGGCGCCGGTTGATGTGGTTGATCGAGACGAACTGGTAGATGACGGGCTCGCCGGCCTCAAGCATGTAGGCGGTGCGCGGCACGGTGATGCCCATGCTAAACATGAAGGCCATGAGCTGGGCCAGAATCAGCGGGGCGAGCAGAGCCAGCAGGAGCTTGCGGCGCCACTTGCGCCTGGGACGCCTGCCTGGCTGGCCGTCCGGAGGGACCGGCCCTTGGGCCTGATCTGAGGCGGTCCCAGACTCCTCCGAGGGCCTAGGCTCCTCCGAGGGCCTAGGCTCCTCCGAGAGCCTAGGCTCCCAGGGTGTTACGGGGTCCGGGATCGGGTATCTGGTAACTTTGGGCGGCGCTGCCACCGGGTCCTCTGTTGGAAACCTGCGCGGCGGCGGCGACGATCGGGGCGGGGGCGGTGGTGCTGGAACATCCATCGGTCTGCCTTCGCTTCTCGCCTGGCGGCTCCGGAAAGGGGTGGAGGATGCACGCGATTTTACCGGGTCTGGCTGAAAGTGCCCCGTGAGCCAGCTGCGCCGGCAAGCATTAATGGGCCTTTCCGCCGGCCGGTCTGGCGGGCCCCGGTTGCGGGCCGTCTACTGGAAGTCGCGAGCGGGCACAAAACACGGCCGCCGTGCGTTGTACTGTGGGCCTGATGCGATACCCCTGAATGCGACCCCCAGAGAAAGAGCAGCAACACCGTGGCAACCGATTATGACGAAGTACGGCCCGACGTCGCGGAATCCCGCAACGCCTCCCTCGAAGCCGTGAAGTCCGCGAACAGTCCCGACGCGCGCAGCGTCGTACTCGAGCTCGACGAAGCCGACACCGTGGACGGGGTGGAACTGCCCGGCGCAGACCTCTCCGGTGAGGAGCTGATCATCCAGGTGATCCCGCAGGGAGCGGACGAGTTCACCTGCTATTCCTGCTTCCTGGTACGGCACCGCTCACAGCTCGCCGTGGAGAAGAACGGCCACGCTTACTGCATCGAGTGCGAGGGCTAGGCAGCACCCTATAGCCGTTCCGTGGCTACGTGGTGGGCTGGTCGTCTGGGCCGGGAGTTTGTTTCGGCCCAGCAGCGGCCTGACGTGTTGGGGCGACTTTTCCGTCACGCCCGTAGTCGCCCTCGGTATAGCGGCCTACTTCCGATTCCGCCGTCCGCCCGCCGGCGGTTCCTGCCCTGTCGTAGTCGCCCTTCACAAACCTTCCGGCTTCCTGCGCTTTGCTGCCGAGCGGTTCGGGCAGGCCTCCCTCTTTGCCGGCCTCACCAAAGTCCCCCTGGGTGTACTGGCCTTCCTCATCATCCGCGTGACGGCCGCGTTCCGCGCCGGCGGCACCGTAGTCGCCCTTGACGTACCTGCCACGGAGTTCGGGCTCTTCGGGTTGTTGCTCACGAGCTGTCTCGTCTTCGGGATCTTCAAATTCGCTGCTGTCCGTCATGATCTTGCCTTTCACTGACGAATCGCTGCGCCAGCCAAGGCGCACTTAAAGTCTATCGATGGCCGCTCCGCCGCAACAGGCTACGCCTTTCAGAGTGCCCGGCAGCACGACGAGGCCGGCCTGCGGCCACGTCGCTAGTAGGGCCCCTGCAGAAGGCCCGCCAAAAATACGTGATAAGCCTTGTGAAATCATTGCCTTTCTCCGACCGGCGGAGCATTCTTTTCCATACGGTCGTCGTGGGGGGACGTTTCAATTCGTTAGGTCCCTGGTCTCGCCCTTAGCGACAAGGATGTGCCGTGGCAAAGGGAGCACCTGAGAAAACGTCCTCCAACACGCGGGATGACCGGCATTCTGCGGCAGTCCTACTAACGGCGCTGATCGTTTTCATCGGTGTCTTGCATAGTCCCCCGGCGCACGCGGCCGCTTCGCCTGTTTATCCCATTAGCGGCTTCTTCATTACTGGGAGCCCGTCGGATGCAGTGAATAAACAGAAGCTGGCCGACATCAAGGCGATCGGCGGGGACACCGTCATTACCTTCGGCTCGCAGCTCAAGCCAGCCACCTTGGCGTCCCTGCCTCCCGACTGCCTCGTGAACGGAGTCAACTGCGCCCAGGCGGCCGCCGGCACGGTCAAAGTCAACCGATACTTCACGTACAGAGACAGAGGCCGATGGGGCGCGCCAGCAGTGAAGTGTCCGCTCGACCGGAGCCTCACGAGTAACGGCAAGGCCTACACCGTACTGGTGTTCCCTGCCCGGGGCGCTGGCTGCACTTCCTCGGACGGCGCATACGATGTCGTGGTCGTGGGTGGGGGCAGCGCAACGGCGGGTGATCCCTCGGTGTCGCTGGCCGCGGCAGCAACAAGTCTCGGAGTTAAGTATTTTGCCGGCTTGCCACTTCCCGTCCATCGAACGGATCTGCCATACCTTCCTGATCTGTCGTACCTGCGGACATTCACGCAATTCACGGAACGGTACTTGCAGTACCAGGCGGCAGTAAACAACGTGCCTGGCCTGGCCGGGTTTTACCACACCACCGAGATGCCGACCAGCGACGGAGCCACGTTTGATTCCGTCCTGACCACATACCGCGTTCAAAACGATGCCATCCGCCGGATCATGCCCACTCGCGCGGCAGTGGTGAGCCCATACCTCGATTCGCGGGTACAGGGCGGCAACATCAGCCTCGAAATGACCCGTAATGGGGTCAGGAAAATCGCTCAGACCGCCGGCGGCATTGTCCTCAACATCGCAGTGCAAGACGGTATGGGCACAGGCAAGGGGGGCGCCTATTTCGGTCACGAGGCCGGCGCTGCAGTGGACCGCTTTGCAGCGGTCGTTGTGGGCAGCGGTTCCTGGGGTCGCAAGTACGCAGCCTCAAACCGCGACTACTTCCTCGCTGCCGCTGCAGGCGTCTCCGGAACCGGTGCGGTGCTCTGGGCGAACCTTGAAGGTATGGCGCCGGCCGCGGGCACGAATCCGTGCGCAGGCAATCTCCGCGGGCAGACCACCAAGGCGCGCATAGACCGGCAGCTTCAGCAACTGGCCAACGCCCCCAGCAAGATCATCTCGTTCATGTGGGACTCCTACTACACCTGCAGGGGCACGGGCACGCCACTGAAGACCCAGGTTGCCGCTGGCAAAACCACCCCCGTCATCACGGACACCACGTTCCGTCCGGCCTCGGGAAAAGTGCAAATCACAGGATTCAACCTCACCGGCGGCAGCGTCCAGGTGACATGGACCACCGCTGCTAATCGGGTCTTGAAGAAGTCCGTTTCGGTGGCAGTCACCAACACAGCGTACGGCCGGCAGGCAGGCCTGAATCCCAGGCTGGAGATGATCACCGTCAAGGTTGGCCCCACCACCTTGGGGACAGGCAAGTTCTACATGGTCAACGTGACTAATGGATGGGGAGCCAAGAACGATGCCCCCTATTCGAAACGCGGCTAGGAGCCGTCCTTGGCAACGGGTGGAGCTCCACCCAGGCCCGGCTTCCAGGTCTGTTCACTGGCAGAGGCGATCAAGGGTTTCCTGTGCTGCCGATTCCATCTGCGTCCTGAGCAAGTCGACGCGGCGTGCAGTCGCCGGGTCCTGCCAAGGCCGCGGCGGAATTGTCATGGCCATCGTGATCTGGCTGCCGCCGTCGGCGCTCGTGATGGAAATACTGATGTAGCCGAATGCACTCCCTGGATGGCCGTAGCGGAAGCCTCCGGAACATGCGTCACGAAACCGCCTGAGACCGAGTCCGTAGTCCGCGAACCCGGCCTTCTTCTTCATTTCCTCAAGCATGGCGGGGGAAAGCAGTTGGCCGCGGAGGAGGGCCCGGTAGAAGTTGTTTACGTCCTGCGTGGTGGAGATGACGCCAGCTGCGGGGGAGCCGACGAGCACTTCGGGCTGGGTGACATCGACCCGTTCGCCGCCATCAATGATGTAGGCATGGATGTTATCCGGAGCCTCGCGGTCCGGTTCGGCCAGTGACGTGTGCTGAAGGCCCAGAGGTCTGAAGATGTCTGCATTGAGCACATCGGCGACGGACCGTCCGCGCAGCTTTTCGATGAGCTGGCCGAGCGCCAGGTAATTGGAGTTCGAGTAAGAAAAGCGGTCCAGATTCTTGGACTCCCAGGGCAGCGTGGCGGCCAGCTCGAGTCCTCGCTGCATGCTGAGCGGCGTGTTCGCAACCTGCTTCAGTGGTCCCGCCGCATATTCCGAGTCAAAGAAATCGGGCATGCCGGAGTTATGGCTCAACAACTGGCGGACGGTGATCGGTCCGGGCGGCCGGAGCGTGGTCCGGAAGCTCTCAAGGACACCGTTCACGGGCTCATCGAGCCCGATAAGCCCCTGGTCGACGAGTTTCAGGACGGAGACGGCGACCATCGACTTCGTAATGCTGGCAATAGTTACCCGGTCCTGGGGCTGAGCCGGGTCCTTGCTGTCCAGGTTTCGCACCCCGTAGGCCTTGGACCATTCGCCGCCCGGCCATCTCACCTGCCCAACAAAGGCCGTCGCACCCCCATCCATGAAATGCTGGACCCTGCGTTCCAGAGAGTCCGTCGCCGCCTGGGTCGTTGCCTGGGTCGCGCCGACGCTCGACGGCGCCGGGCCAGGAGGGGCCCCCGCACAACCGCTCACAGCGGCAACCAAAGCCGCAGAGAAAGCTGCAGCACCAAGCGGACCAGAACGTGTCCGCCACCAAGCAGCCACGGCACCCATGACATCGTTGTACGCTCAAACCTGTCCAGTGAATACCCCGGGGCCCTGCGAGGTGATGAAAAAGTGACGCAGCGGCTGGGAAAGACCCGAAAAAACGCAGAAACAGGTAGGCCACGCCTACTTTCAAGGCCAACGACAGAACCCCCGGAAATCGTTGATTTCCGGGGGTTCTTCCCGAGCTTCCTGCCAGAATCGAACTGGCGACCTTCTCATTACGAGTGAGACGCTCTACCAACTGAGCTAAGGAAGCAACCGCACGAGGCCCCGGCGGACCGGGCGCATCACGCAAGAGACTACTGTAATAGAGTCCCGCCGTCCGGGTCAAAATGAGTGGCAGGAGCCGCCTTGCGGTGCGGGCGCCGATCTAGCAGACGGTGTTGTCGGCCGGGGCCTTGCCGTCCACCAGATAGTCATCGACGGCGTTGCCGATGCAGCTGTTCGAGCGGCCGTAGGCTGTGTGGCCCTCGCCCTTCCACGTCAGCAGCGAGGCATTGCCGAGCTGCTTGCGCAGCGAGCCGGACCACTCCACGGGCGTAGCCGGGTCGCCCGTGGTCCCGATGACAACAATCGGGGCGGAGCCCTTGTACGCTGCCGGGGCAGGGGTCCGGACGTGCTTGTACGGCCAGTCTTCGCAGTTGGTCCCGCCATAGGCGAAGAAGTAGCCCAGGGTGGGCGACTCCCGGCGCAGCTTCTGGTCCTCGGCGCGCATGGAGGCGGTGTCGGACACCATCGGATAATCCAGGCAGTTGATGGCGTTGAAGGCGAAGGTGCTGTTCGACGTGTAGGTGCCGCTGGGGTCCCGGTCTGCACCGAAATCGGCGAGTTGCAGCATTCCGGTGCCGTCGCCGGACAGCGCCTGACCGAGCGCGCGGGTGAGGATCGGCCAGTTGTCATTGTTGTAGAGCGGGATGATGAGGCCGCTGACGAACGTGGACCCCGAAACCGTCCGGCCGTCCTTCGCCGGCAGCGGGTTTGTCTCCGCGGCGCTGATGGCGTTGCGGATCTGCTGGACGCCGTGCTCGGTGCTTCCCGTCAGCGGGCAACCGCTGGTCTGCTGGCATTTGGCGACGTAAGAGTGCAGGGCCTTGTCGAAGGCCTTGGCCTGCCCGCTGGTCAGTTCCTCGTTGCTCAGAGAGGGGTCAATGGCGCCGTCGAGGACCAGCCGGCCGACGTTGTCCGGAAAGAGCGAGGCGTAGGTGGAGCCTAGGAGGGTCCCGTAGGAGTAGCCGAGGTAGTTCAGCTTCGGGTCATTAACTACCCCGCGCAAAATGTCCAGGTCCTTGGCGGCACTGGCGGTGTCGATGTGCGCCAGGACCGGACCTGTCTTCTCAACGCATTTGGCGGCGATGGCCTTGTTGTCGGCCAGGGCCTCGTTCAGGCCGGCGTCGGTGTCCAGGGCATAGGACTTGGCACGGGAGGCGTCCCGTTCCTTGTCCGTGAGGCACGTGACCGGGGCCGAGCGCTTCACGCCGCGAGGGTCGAAGCCCACAATGTCATAGGCGGACCGGACCTTGTCCGAGATGTTGGTGTTGGCGGCATCCCGAACGAAGTCGTAGCCTGAGCCGCCCGGACCGCCGGGGTTCACCAGCAGGGAGCCCTTCTTATCGCCTTTGGTGGCGAGTTTGATGGCGGCAAGTTCAATGCGGTCGCCGTCGGGCTTGCTGTAGTCGAGCGGGACCTTGACCTTGGCGCACTGGAAGGCGCCCTCTTCGCACGGTTTCCAGTCAACTTGCTGGGAGTAGTAGCTGCGCAGTTCCGCAGGCGCGGCAGACACGATCGCGGGATCAGCCTGCCCGTTTGCTGCGCTCGATGTCGCCCCACCGCCCCCGAAAAGACTGCAGGAGGCAAGTGTCAGGGCCATGGCCACAGCGCCGACAGCACGCATGCCGATCGTCAGCGATCGGAATGGTCGGGGCTGGGGTCGAGCAGACTTCATGCGGTTCTCCTTGGAGGATAGGAACGGAGGGAAGATGTCGCTGGCATTGCGGGGCCGGTCAAATCAGGCTGGAGGCCATGGACTCGATCGCCAGCAGCGGAGCCACGTTGGTCGTTGTGATCCGCTGACGGGCCTTGTTGATGGCGTCCATGCGGGCAAGCGTCACTTCGGCGGCGGACCGGGAAGCGAAGTCTTCGAGTTCGCTTCTGAGTTCGAGATTGACCAGTTCCACCGCGTTACCCATCTGGATGATCAGGACATCCCGGTAAAAGGACAACAGGTCCGTCAGTGTGCGGTCAAGGGAGTCGGTGACGGAGCGCTTGGCGCGGCGTTTCTGGTCGTCTTCGAGTTGCTTGACCTGGGCCCGCATGGCGGGCGGCAGCGTGCCGCTTTCTGGCGCGCCGAGGGTGGCCAGCAGCGCGGCCTTCTCGGCGGCGTCGCGCTCGTCATTGGAACTGGTGGCCTCCTCGGTGGCGATCTTGACCAGCTTCTCGGCCATCATGACCGCCGCCGTAATGCCGCGGAGGGACAGCGGAACACGGACTGTCTCCAAGCGGCGCTCCCGGGCCTCGGGGTCGCGTGCCAGCCGGCGGGCGATCCCCACATGGCTCTGTGCCGCGCGGGCGGCGCGCTCGGCCACCGCCGGGTCAACGCCGTCGCGCTTGACCAGCAGGGCCGCGACGTCGGCCGCCGGCGGTAGCCGCAGCGCAACGGGTCGGCAGCGGGAGCGGATTGTCACGAGGACGTCGGCGGGGGAGGGCGCACAGAGCATCCAGACGGTGCGGGGCGTGGGCTCCTCGATGGCCTTGAGCAGGACGTTCGTGGTCCGCTCGGCCATCCGGTCCGCATCCTCCACCACGATGATCCGCCAGCGGCCCGATGACGGCCGGTTGCCGGCGGTGGACACGAGCTCGCGCGCCTCGTCGATGGTGATGGTGACCTTTTCCGTGCGAACAAACGCGACGTCGGAATGGGTTTCGCCGAGGATCGTCAGGCAGGCCGGGCATTCCCCGCAGCCGCGCAGGCTGACGTCTTCCTGGTCGCAGTTCAGGGCGGCGGCGAAGGCTTTCGCGGCGTTGGAGCGGCCGGAACCGGGCGGGCCGGTGAAAAGCCACGCATGCGTGAGACCTTCGCCCTGGGCGGCCTGGCGCAACTGGGCCACGACGGCGTCCTGGCCCTGGAGGTCGTCCCAGACGCTCATGCGGTGCTGCTTTGGGTGGCGGTGCTGCTTTGGGTGACGGCCAGCAGGGATTCGACGCGTTCGAAGATCCGTGCGGCGAGTTCGGCGACCGGCAGGCGGGCGGGCAGCACCAGATAGGCGTCGGGCCGGCCCTCTGCCATATCCAGGAAGGCTGCCCGGATGGTGGCGTGGAATTCGTCCGCCTCGGATTCGAGGCGGTCTTCGGCGGCCTCGCCTGCGGTGCGGCGTTTGCGGCCTACTGCGGGCTCGACGTCGAGCAGCACCGTGAGGTCCGGCTGCAGGCCCGACGTCGCCCAGGCGTTGATGTCCCGGACTGCCGCCGTTCCGAGGCCGCGGCCGGCGCCTTGGTACGCGACGGAGGAGTCAATGTACCGGTCAGTCAGGACGATCTCGCCGCGCTCCAGCGCGGGCCGGATCACCTGGGCGGCGTGTGCGGCCCGGGACGCCGCGAAAATCAGGGCTTCCGTGTGAGCGTCGATGTGGCCGTGGCCGTGGTCCAGCACGAGCGAACGCAGCTTCTCGCCAATCGGAGTGCCGCCCGGTTCCCGGGTCCGCAGCACCGTGAGGCCGCGTGATTTCAGGGCTTTCGCGAGTTCGGCCGCCTGGGTGGACTTGCCGGCACCGTCTCCGCCCTCGAAGGCAATAAAAAGTCCGGGCAACAGTCTGGGCAACTGTCCGGGGGACGCTCCGGGGCTCTGGGTAGTCACTGTTCTAGACTACCGACAATCACCGACAGCGCGGTCTGCTTATAGTCTGCGGCGTAACGGCTTGGGTGCCGTGCGGGGTGCCCACGTACCCTGTCCCCATGAGTCTTTCTGCAGAACACGCCGCAACACTGTCACCGGAATCCCTGGTTGTGGCGGCAGGGCGCCCGCCGCGCGTCCGCGACGAACCGGTCAACCCGCCGCTGGTGCTGTCCTCCACCTACTTCGGCACAGGACCGCTGGGCGACGGCGACCGCGGCTACGGCCGGTACTCCAACCCTACGTGGGACCCCTTCGAGGAGGCGCTGGGTCAGCTGGAAGGCGCAGACCTGCCGGGCCTGCTGTACGCCTCAGGACTCGCCGCCGTGAGTTCCGCGCTGTCACTCGTGCCGGCCAACGGAGTTCTGGTGATGCCGTCGCACAGCTACGCGGGTTCGGTCACCATGGCCACCGAACTGGCGGCCAAGGGGTTCCTCGAATTGAGGACCGTGGACATCGCGGATACCGACGCCGTCCTGGCCGCCATTGCCCCGGTCGGTGGCCGGGCGGCCAGCATGTTGTGGTTGGAGAGCCCCACCAACCCCATGCTGGGCATTGCGGACATGCGGGCATTGGCCGACGCCGCGCATGCGGCGGGCGCGGTCGTCGTCACGGACAACACCTTCTCCACGCCGCTGGTGCAGCAGCCCCTCAGCCTCGGTTCCGACGTCGTCCTGCATTCGGTGACCAAATACCTGTCCGGGCACTCCGACGTCGTCCTCGGGGCCCTGGTGACCTCGGACGCTGATCTTCGCGCCGCGCTGCTGCACCACCGCACCATCCACGGCGGAATCGCCGGGCCGTTCGAGGCGTGGCTGGCGCTGCGCGGGCTCCGCACCCTGGCGCTGCGTATCGAGCGTTCGCAGGCGTCGGCGCAGACCCTTGCCGAGCGGCTGAGCGGCCACCCGCGGATTGCCGGCATCCGCTTCCCCGGGCTGGCGTCGGATCCCGGCCATGAGCGCGCCAAGGCCCAGATGAAGGGTTTCGGCTCCGTCTTGTGCATTGAGGTGGCGCCCGTCGAGGGCGGCACGGGCCGCCTCAGCGGAGCAGAGGCGGCGGACCGTTTGGTCCGCGCCCTTCACCTCTGGCTTCCCGCCACGTCCCTGGGCGGGGTGGAATCCCTGATCGAACGCCGACGCCGGCATGCGGCTGAACCGGAGAGCGTGCCGGAGAATCTGGTCCGGCTGAGTGTCGGCATTGAGAACGTGGAAGACCTTTGGTCCGATTTGGAGCAGGCATTGGACACTCTGGACGGCTAGGCTGGGGGAGTGGACGGACGCATGCTTATTTTCTTTGTCGAATCGGGGATCTACCTGGTCCTGGCGGTCGTGGCCTTTGCCCTGGAGGCATGGGCGTTTTTCGACTGCCTCCGGCACAAGGCCAACGCGTTCGAGGCCGTGTCGAAGCGGACCAAGACCTTCTGGCTTGCCCTGACCGGCGGTGCTTTTGCGGTGGGCCTGTTCTCGCTGCTCTCGCAGCTGGGCAGCGGCGGCGGCGCGAGCTCGCTCGGCATTTTCGGGCTGGCGGCAGTGACGGCGGCGTCTGTGTACCTCGCCGACGTGCGCCCCGCGATCAAGGACGCCGGCCGTGGCCGCAACATGGGGCCGTACGGCCCCTGGTAACCGGCCCCCGAACCGGGTCCCGGCCCGGCAGAGTCCTAACTTCCCGGCGCCACGGCTTCCCAGCCGACCGTCACTTCGCCCAGCCGCCAGCGCGACGGGCCGTCCTGGACCGGCCAGCCGGCGTCGAGCAGGGTCCGGCACATCGCTGACCAGCGCTGCCGGTTTCCGAACGACGCCAGCGGCGCCGCCTCCAGCCAGGCCTGGTCCATCGCCTGGAGGAAGGCGTGGACCTTCTCCCCGGGGACGTTGCGGTGGATCAAGGCCTTCGGCAGCCGTTCGGCGACGTCCGAGGGCAGGGTGAAAGAACCGAACCGCATGGAGATGCTCAAGCTCAGCGGCCGCTTGGCGTCCAGCGCCACCCAGGCGGCGCGACGCCCGATTTCATCGCAGGTGCCGTCAACGAACAGGCCGCCCGGGGCGAGGCGGTCCTGCACGAGCCGCCAGATACCCGGCACATCGGCTTCCTCATACTGCCGCAGCACGTTGAAGGCGCGGACCAGCATGGGATCCCCGGCCACCGGCAGTTCGAAGCCGCCCAGTTGGAAACTCAGGCCGGGCTGTTCCAGCGGCTTCGCCTGCCGGACCCGCTCCGGTTCGATTTCGATCCCCACCACTCGCGTGTCCGCGCGGACGGTGGCGAGGCGTTCGAAGAGTTCGACGGCGGTGGCCGGCGAGGCGCCGTAGCCAAGGTCGACGGCGAGCGGATGGGCCGCGGCGCGCCACCGCCGAACCTGCGCTCCGGTCAGCCAGCGGTCCACGCGGCGCATCCGGTTGGGGTTGGTGGTTCCGCGGGTCACGTTGCCGACGGGTCGGCCGCCTCTGGCTCCCCCCTGTTTCCGGGGGGCCAGTACCCGTTCAGCCTTCTGCACCACCGGACAAGCCTACCTGCGGCTGCGGCGTGCGGCGCGGGCATGTGATGTAACGCTCAGCGCCGCGCAGGGGGGCTCGGCTAGGATAAAAACCATGACCTACAAGCTGATTCTGCTGCGCCACGGCCACAGCGAATGGAACGCCAAGAACCTGTTCACCGGCTGGGTGGACGTTGACCTGAACGATCAGGGCCGCAAGGAGGCGGTTCGCGGCGGTGAGCTGCTCGTGGAGCACGATATCCTCCCCGACATCCTTTACACATCGCGGCTGAAGCGGGCCATCAACACGGCAAACCTGGCCCTCGAAACGGCCGACCGTGGCTGGATCGACGTCAAGCGTGACTGGCGCCTCAACGAGCGCCACTACGGTGCGCTGCAGGGCAAGGACAAGGCCCAGACCCTCGCCGAGTTCGGCGAGGAACAGTTCATGCTGTGGCGCCGGTCCTACGACACCCCGCCGCCGACGCTGGCCGACGATTCCGAGTTCTCGCAGTTCGGGGATCCGCGTTACGCAGACCTGGGCGACACCATTCCCCGCACCGAATGCCTCAAGGATGTCCTCATCCGCCTGATGCCGTACTGGGAATCGGAGATCAAGGGCGACCTCAAGGCCGGCAAGACCGTGCTGATCACCGCCCACGGCAACTCGCTCCGGGCCCTCGTCAAGCACCTTGACGGCATCAGCGACGAGGACATCGCCAGCCTGAACATCCCCACCGGCATCCCGTTGGTCTACGAACTGGACGAGGACTTCAAGCCGCTGAACCCGGGCGGCACGTACCTCGACCCCGAAGCCGCTGCCGAGTCCATCAAGGCAGTCGCCAACCAGGGCAAGAAGTAACGGGCAAGAAGTAGGCAAGAAATCAGCGGTTCCGCGCCGCGAGAAAAGCTAAGCCAAGAACGACGGCGTCCGGCCACCCCCAAGGTGACCGGACGCCGTCGTGGTGTCTGCCGGAAACCGGTGTCAGCTGTGTTCGATGCCGTTCGGCTGCCACGCGCCGGTGACCAGGTACGTGACCTTCTGGGCCACGGAGACGCCGTGGTCGGCAAAGCGCTCAAAGTAGCGGCTGGCGAGGGCAACGTCCACCGTGGTGGCCGGCGACTCCTGCCAGTCGCTGCGGGCGATCGCCTGGAATACGCTCAGGTGCAGGTCGTTGACGGCGGAATTGGCTTTCAGGATGTCCCGGGCAACGCCGAGGTCGCGGGTGGCCAGCAGCTCCGTGAGCTTCTGGGCGATCAGCAGGTCCAGTTCCGCGAAGTTCTTGAAGGTCTCCTGCAGCTGATCCGGGACGACGGATGCGGGGTAGCGCAACCGCGCCAGCTGGGCCAGGTGGCGGGCGAGGTCGCCCATGCGTTCGAGCGAAGCGCTCATACGGAGCGAACCGACGAGCGTGCGCAGGTCACTCGCCACCGGACCTTGGAGGGCCAGGATGTCGATGGCACGCTCATCGAGGCTGTTCTGCAGGAAGTCGATCCGGGCATCGGCCGCAATCACGTCCTCGGCCAGGTCGATATCGGCCCCCGCAAAAGCGGTCGTGGCCTTGTCGATGGCCTCGGTGACCAATGTTGCGATCTCGACGAGCTGCTCCCTGACCTGGGCGAGCTCCTCCTGAAAAACCTTACGCACGTGTGCGTCCTTTCCTCGGAAATATTGCCTGCGGTTCAGTGGCGGGCGTATTTCGGTGCACCTCGCGGCGCTCCAACTGTCAACTCTTTCAGGGTCCGGTGAACTGTTGCACCCCAATAGATGAACGTTAGCTGAACCGGCAGCGGAATCACACGGGATTTCAGTTTCGGCAACGCGGCAGAGCATAAGCTGGAGCCGTGGATCCAATGCTCATCGGCGTCATCGCCGGCCTGATCGGCCTCTCGTTTGGCATGTTCGGCGTACTCGCATTCCGGGTCAGTGAGCAGCAGCGACAGATTGTCGACGTCGACGTCGAGGACCCCTCCCTGCCCGAGGGCGCCGCGGAGGTGCTCGCCGTCCTCGGCCGCGCGTTCGTGGTGGTCGATGCGATCGACGGCGTGGTCCGCGCCAGTCCCGCCGCATACGCCTACGGCCTGGTCCGCGGGCACACCGTGGTGCACCAGCAGCTGCTGGAAATGACCGCCAAGGTGCGGCGGGACGGCGTCGTCCTGGAAAAGCAGCTGGAACTGCCGCTGGGCCCCCTCGGCCAGGGCACGATCGTCGTGCAGGTCCGGGCAGCCGTGATCACAGAGGAATATATCCTCCTGCTCGCTGACGACCGCACGGAGTTCACCCGCACCGAGGAAGTTCGCAACGACTTCGTTGCGAACGTCTCCCATGAACTGAAGACACCGGTCGGGGCGATCTCGCTCCTGGCCGAGGCGCTCGAATCGTCCGCAGACGACCCCGAGGCCGTGATGCGGTTTGCCAAGCGGATGCACAAGGAATCGACGCGGCTCGCGGCCCTAGTCCAGGACATCATTGAACTCTCGCGGCTTCAGGGCGCCAACGTCGCGCAGCAGGGCCGGCCGGTGGACATCAACACCGTGGTCAACGAGGCCGTGGACCGCTCCCAGTTGCCCGCCGAGAACAAGAACATTCGGCTGGTGGTCGGCGGAAAAGCGGACTCCGTGGTCTACGGCGACCAGGACCTGCTCGTTACGGCGCTGCGCAACCTGATCGACAACGCCATCCGCTACTCGCCCGAGAACACCAAGGTGGGCGTCGGCATCCGGGCCAAAGACGGCCTTGTGGCCGTCTCGGTCACCGACCAGGGCGAAGGACTCAGCGCGGAGGACCAGGAGCGCGTCTTCGAGCGTTTCTACCGGGTCGATGCCGCCCGCTCGCGGCAAACCGGCGGCACGGGGCTGGGCCTGAGCATCGTCAAACACGTCATTTCCAACCATGGCGGCGAAGTGACCGTGTGGTCCCAGCCCGGCCAGGGTTCCACGTTCACCATCCGACTTCCCGAGATGGAAGGCCAGGACGACGGCGAGCCCTCCGAGCCGGGCAAAGCCGCGGCCCAGCCTTCCGGCCGGGACCCCAGACCGCAACGACGTGACGCCGCCGGCGTCCATGAGCAAGGAGCTAGCGCTTGAGCAGGATTCTGATAGTCGAGGACGAGGAGTCCTTCAGCGACCCCCTGTCCTATCTGTTGGGCAAGGAAGGGTTTGAAGTGGAGGTGGTGGACAACGGACTGGACGCCATCACGGAATTCGACCGCAACGGCGCCGATCTGGTGCTCCTGGACCTGCAGCTGCCCGGCCAGTCGGGCACCGAAGTCTGCCGCCAGCTCAGGCAGCGCTCCGGCGTGCCGGTGATCATGCTGACGGCCAAGGACTCGGAAATCGATAAGGTGGTGGGCCTCGAACTGGGCGCCGACGACTACGTCACCAAGCCATACTCCTCGCGGGAGCTTGTGGCCCGCGTCCGGGCCGTCCTGCGCCGCCAGAGCGAACCGGAGGAGCTCGTCTCCAGTACGGTGCACGCCGGCCCGGTCCGGATGGACGTCGAACGCCATGTGGTCAGCGTCGGAGGCGAGCAGGTCGCCTTGCCGCTCAAAGAGTTCGAGCTGCTGGAAATGCTGCTGCGCAACTCGGGCCGGGTCCTGACCCGGGGGCAGCTGATCGACAGGGTTTGGGGCTCGGACTACGTGGGGGACACCAAGACCCTCGACGTCCACGTCAAGCGGCTCCGCAGCAAGATCGAGCCGGACGCGTCCACGCCGCGGTACCTGATCACGGTCCGGGGGCTGGGCTACAAATTCGAGCCCTAAGCGACGCGGTCCGGAGCTGAAAGCCGCATGCAAAAGGAGGGGCACCCGCGGGTGCCCCTCCTTTTGCAATGCGTCCAGCTGTGCGGGCTAGTGGCCCGCGGTGCTGCTCGGCGTCGGCGTGGCCGACTCGGTGGAGGTTGCCGTCTCCGTCGACGTGGCAGTGCTGCTGGAGGTGGGCTCCGGCGTCGGCAGGTACGACTTGTAGTCGACGATCGTGCCGTCCAGAACCGGAACCGAGAACTTGGCGTCCTTGCTGCTGGCATCATCGGAGATGGTGACTTCGGCGAGGCCGCCGGGCTTGGCGCCGGCGGGGACCAGGATCTTCGCCTCGGTGGTGTCGTTGAGCATCGTGTACGAGTGCTGCTTGACCGGTACCTCGGCTTGTGACCCCTGTGCGCCCTTGATGGTCAGCACCGCGTCCTGGGCGGACGTGTTGTACACGGCACCGATCACGCGGCCCGGCTTGTCCTCGCCGTCGGAGATGATGATGAAGTTGCGCAACTGCAGCGGGCCCAGGTCGGTGCGCGTTCCATCCGATGCCGAGTACTGCTCCGCCGTCTGCTGTGGATTGATGTAGCCGCAGCCCGTCACGGACAGCAGGCCGATGCCAAGTGCAGCCGTTGCCATTGCCAGCTTGCCGCGCTGGCCCCGGTTCATCGCAGTGAAACGCACGTCACGCACTCCTTGAGAGTCTTGAAACATTATTCAGCCTTAGCCTAGCCGCAAACGGCCTCAAACAAGGATTCGGCCCCTACACATAAGCGTGCGCACGAGTGCGTCCCGGGCAGCATGACCGGCTGGCACTCGGGTCCGAAACCTCTTGGCAGTTAGGGCCGAAGGCACTATTATCCGCTTTCGTCAAGGGGTTTGAGGGGGTGGATTAGGGTCATTTTCCGCGGATTCATGCGGTTCCGGACCCCTTCGGAGGCCAGTTGTATGCCTTAATCGTGATAAACTGGTCTGCGGGAAAGGGGAATGTCCACATGGTTTTTGAGGTCGGCGAGACAGTTGTTTACCCTCACCACGGCGCAGCGAAAATTGAAGAAATCAAGATGCGCACCGTCAAGGGCGAAGAGAAGATGTATCTCAAGCTCAAGGTGGCTCAGGGTGATCTGACCATTGAAGTTCCAGCAGAAAACGTTGACCTGGTTGGGGTTCGGGACGTAGTGGGCAAGGAAGGCTTGGAGCACGTGTTCGACGTGCTGCGGGCCGAGTTCACTGAAGAACCCACCAACTGGTCGCGTCGTTACAAGGCAAACCTGGAAAAGCTTGCTTCCGGCGACGTCATCAAGGTAGCAGAGGTCGTACGTGACCTCTGGCGCCGTGATCACGACCGGGGTCTCTCCGCAGGAGAAAAGCGCATGCTGGCCAAGGCCCGCCAGATCCTGATTTCGGAACTGGCACTGGCTGAAAAGACGGATGAAGAGAAGGCCGCAAGCGTTCTCGACGAGGTCTTGGCTTCCTAGGGCGGGACCGCTAACAGCAGGACCGCTATACAGGGCTGGCCCCGCCAGGAGCCGGCCCGGATAAGAATCGAACCCCGGTGGCACCTTGCCGCCGGGGTTTCTTCTTGCCCGCTGCGGGCTGGACCCGGGCGCGGGGACGTAGGCTTGGGCGCATGGACACTGCACCGACGAACACGTCATCGGCCGGCCGAGCCACCGCGGTCATTGTTGTCGCTGCCGGCTCCGGGCAGCGCCTGGGCTACGGCATGCCGAAGGCTAGGGTGCCCCTTGGCGGGGACAGCATCCTCACCCACGCCCTGCGGGGTGTGGCGGCCGCCGGCGTCGCAGGGCAGATCTGCATAGCCATCCCCCCGGGAGATCCGGAGCTGCGGGCTCTGTGCGAGGCATTCGGGCAGGAGCTGGCTGCCGGCCGCGGCGCCGCGCCCGGCCACGACGTCCCGGTTCCCGTGGTGACGGTCGTCGACGGCGGTGCGAGCCGCGCCGATTCTGTCCGTGCCGCGATGTCCGCGTTGCTGCCCGGCGTTGAATCCGTTCTGGTCCACGATGCCGCCCGCGCCCTGGCGCCGGAGGCCGTCTTTCACCGCGTCGCCGCGGCGCTCGGCGCCGGCGCCTCGGCCGTCATTCCGGTGATACCGGTGGTGGACACCGTCAAGACTGTCGAACCAACCACCGGCGACGGCGCCGGTGTGGCCCCTGAGTTGGTCACCGGCACGGCACCCAGGGAATCGCTCCGGGCCGTCCAGACGCCGCAGGGATTCGACCTCGGTATCCTCAGAAGCGCCCACGAGGCTGCGGCCGGGTTCGACGCCGCTCGGGCGGCCCTGGTGACGGACGATGCAATGCTCGTCGAACTCCTGGGCATTCCAGTCCACGCCGTGCGCGGTGCGAGCCAGTCCCTTAAGATCACCACACCCCTGGACCTGATCCTGGCCGAGGGGCTCCTTGAGGGACCCCTCGGCGCACGCTGGGTGGAGGGATGAGCATGACCACCAATCCGCCGCTTATCCCCAGGACCGGGATCGGGGTCGACGTGCACGCCTTTGCCGCCGTGGACGAGCCGCAGCCCTTGTGGCTCGGCGGTCTGTTCTGGGAAGGCGAGCGGGGCCTGTCCGGCCATTCCGACGGCGACCCCGTGGCGCACGCCGCCGCCGACGCGCTCTTCTCTGCCTGCGGCATCGGGGATCTCGGCACACACTTCGGCACGGACCGGCCCGAATACGTCGGGGCGTCCGGCGTGACCCTGCTGGCCGAGGCCGCCCGCATTGTCCGGGCCCACGGGTTCGAAATCGGCAACATCGCCGTGCAGTTCGTGGCGAACCGGCCCAAATTCGGCCCGCGGCGGGAGGAATCCCAGCGGGTCCTCAGCGCCGCCGCCGCAGCCCCGGTGAGCGTCACGGCCACGACAAGCGACGGACTCGGATTCACCGGCCGCGGCGAGGGGATCTCGGCTGTGGCGACGGCCCTCGTCTATCCGGTCGGCTAAGCAAGTCCGGCGTTCGTCACCTAGGCTTGAGGGGAAGGCACAGTGCTTTCCCGTTCCGAACCGCCAGGAGATCTGTCGTGAAGAAGCTGCTATCCGCCGTCGTCCTCATGGCAGGTGCGCTGCTGGCCGGCTGCGCCGGAACCCCGGCGGCGCCCGCCACGACGCCGAAGTTGAGCGTCGAGGAAAGCTGCAAGTTCCTCAACGCCGACACCTTCACACCCTCTGGGACCCCGAAAGAGCAGGCCGCGCAGATCGGCCAGCACTACCAGGAAGTTGCGGACAAGGTGGCGCCAGAGGTGGGTGGCCCCATCCAGCAGATGGCCGAGGTCATGAAGCAGGTGGCAGCCAGCCCCACAGGAACCAAGACTGACGCGCAGACCGCCCAGCTCACCGAGCAGATCAACAAGATCGGCCAGTACTGCAAGTAGGCCGCCAGGCCGGCCGCTAGCCCGCCGGTGAGGCCGCGGACCGCCATCGGCTAATCTGGAGCGGTGACCCTGCGCTTTTACGACACTGCATCCGCCGAAGTCCGCGACTTCGTCCCCCTGGTACCGGGCCAAGTAAGCCTGTACTACTGCGGGGCCACCGTGCAGGGCATGCCGCACGTCGGCCACATCCGCTCGGCCATCGCGTTCGACCAGCTGACCCGCTGGCTCCAATACCGGGGTTTCCGCGTGACGGTGGTCCGCAACGTCACGGACATCGATGACAAAATCCTCGCCAAGTCCGCCGCCTCCTTCGGTCCGGACTTCGAGGACGAGCCCGGAGCCCTCCGCAACGAGGAATGGTGGGCCCTGGCGTACCGCTACGAGCAGGAATTCCTCAAGGCCTACGACACCCTGGGCGTCTCCCGCCCCACTTATGAGCCCCGCGCCACCGGCCACATCCCGGAAATGCACGCCCTCATCCAGCAGCTGATCGACCGCGGCCACGCCTACCCGGCCCTCGACGACTCCGGCGACGTCTACTTCGACGTGCGTTCCTGGTCCAAGTACGGCACGCTGACGCGCCAAAAACTCGACGACATGCAGGGTGCCCCGGACGCCGACCCGCGCGGCAAGAAGGACCCCCGAGACTTCGCGCTGTGGAAGGGCTACAAGGAGGGGGAGCCGACGACGGCGAGCTGGACCTCCCCGTGGGGCCCCGGCCGCCCGGGCTGGCATCTCGAATGCTCCGCGATGGTCACCAAGTACCTCGGCACCGAGTTCGACATCCACGGCGGCGGTCTGGACCTGCGCTTCCCGCACCACGAGAACGAGATGGCGCAGTCCCAGGCGGCGGGCCACGGCTTCGCCAACTTCTGGATGCACAACGGCATGGTCACCTACGCCGGCGAGAAGATGTCCAAGTCCATCGGCAACACGGTCAGCCCGGCGGAAATGCTCGAACTCGCCCCGCCGCGGGTTGTCCGGTACTACCTCGGGCAGGCGCAGTACCGCTCGGTCCTGGACTACCAGCCGACGTCCCTGCAGGAGGCCGCCGCCGCCGTCGAACGCATCGACGGGTTCCTCAGCCGGGCCGCCCGGGTCCTTCCCGGTGCACCGGCGGCGGGTTCCCCCACGGATGCGCCCGCTCCCTGCGTCCCGGATGCCTTCGCCGCCGCGATGGACGATGACCTCAACGTCCCGCAGGCCCTGGCCGCGCTGCACGACGCCGTCCGGGCGGGGAACACGGCCCTCACGGCGGGCGACCTCGACGCCGCCGGAAATGCAGTCGCAGCTGTCACGGCCATGGTGGAGGTCCTGGGCCTGAACGCCACGGCGCAGCCAGCAGCGGACGAAGAAGCCACCACGGCCCTTGGCGTCCTCATCGAGGCGCAATTGGAGGCCCGGGCCCTGGCCCGCGCCTCCAAGGACTGGGCGGCGTCCGATGCGATCCGGGACACCCTGACCGCCGCCGGCGTCGTCGTCGAGGATGGTCCGGACGGGGCCAGCTGGAGCCTGAAGCGCGGCTGAACCTCGTTGCCGGCGGCCGATGAAGCGGGCCGCCGCCGTCCCCTGCGGTCGAGGATTTAACTCGAGTCAGTAGACTGGAGTTCAGGATTATCAACGAATCGCGTATTTAAAGGGTGAAACTCATGGCCAACAACGGTCGCCGCTCGGTCAAAATGAAGAAGGGCCCCACCGTCGGAACCGGCGGTCACGGCCGCAAGGCACTCGAGGGCAAGGGCCCCACGCCGAAGGCGGAGGACCGCCCCTACCACAAGGCGTTCAAGAACAAGCAGCTCGCAGCACGCTCCGAGGCCAAGCGCGCCAGCGGAAGCCGCACCACGAGTGCCGCCGCACGCACGGGCCGGTCGGGCCCGAAGGGCCGTGCCACGGAAGAGGTCGTCACCGGCCGCAACTCCGTGGTCGAAGCCCTCCGCGCCGGTGTCCCGGCCAAGGCCCTGCACGTCGCCGTCCGCATCGAAATGGACGACCGCGTCAAGGAATCCCTGAAGCTCGCCGCCGAACGCGGCATCCCGCTGATGGAAACCGGCAAGCCCGAGCTCGACCGCATGACCGATGACGCCATCCACCAGGGGCTCGTGCTGCAGATCCCGCCGTACGAATATCAGGACGCGTACGAGCTCGCCGAAGCGACCATCGAGGCCTGGAAGAAGGGCCACGTCGCCAACGCACCGCTCTTCGTTGCACTGGACGGCATCACCGACCCCCGCAACCTCGGCGCGATCATCCGGTCCGTTTCGGCCTTCAGCGGCCACGGCGTGGTTGTCCCGGAGCGCCGCTCCGTGGGCGTCACCGCCTCGGCCTGGAAGACCAGCGCCGGCGCGGCCGTCCGCGTTCCCGTCGCACGCGCGGCCAACCTGAACAACACGCTCAAGGCGTTCAAGGACATGGGCATCTACGTCCTGGGGCTCGACGGCGACGGCGACGTCTCGCTGCCCGAGCTCGCCCTGGCCACGGAGCCGGTGTGCCTCGTCGTCGGTTCCGAGGGCAAGGGCCTGAGCCGCCTGGTCCGCGAAAACTGCGACCAGATCGTTTCCATCCCGATCGACTCCGCCATGGAATCGCTCAACGCCTCCATGGCAGTAGGCATCTCCCTCTACGAAATCTCCCGCCAGCGCTCCGCAAAGTAGTCCCCAATACGGTGACGGTATGGCTCGCGTCACCGGAGTCGTGGTCGGGTTCCGTCTCTGACGCTCCCTCACCTTTGGCGGATGGATAGCAAACCCTCCCGCACTTTTAGCGGATGGATGGCAAACGCTCTCTCACATCGTGTGGGGGAGCGTTTCTGTTTAGCCCGAGAACAGCGGCCGAATCTGCCTTAGCGTGCGAAAGGTGAGGGAGCGTTTGGCCTCAACCTGCCAAAGGTGAGGGAGCGTCTGACCCTTACCTGCAAAAGGTGAGGGAGCGTCCTTTTGTCTGCAGCAGCCCAACGGCGGGTAGGCCCCAATATCGAGCGGGCGCCGGTGCACGCGCAGGTGGCGCTTAGAACTTATGCCGGTTGGCCAGGACTGGGAGCTTGGTCCGGGCTTCCTTTACGGTCGTGGTGTCCAGATCGGCGAAGAGCAGGCCGGGGGCGCCGTCGAGTTCTTGCAGGACGTCGCCCATGGGGGAGACGACGACGGAGTGCCCGACGCCGGTCGGTGCCGCGCCGCGGGGCGCGGTGCCTTGGCTGGCGGGGTCGCCCTGGCCGCAGGCGAGGACCACGGTGGTGGAGTCCAGGGCGCGGGCGCGGGCCAGGAGCTTCCATTGGTCGGCCTTGCCGGGGCCCGAACCCCAGGAAGCGCAGACAATGTTCACGTCGGCGCCGCGGTCGGCGTTTTCCGTGAAGAGGTCCGGGAAGCGGATGTCGTAGCAGGTGGCGAGCCCGAACGTCACGCCCTCGAGTTCGAAGGTGACGGGGTCCGTGCCCGCGTCAACCGTGTCCGACTCCGCGAAGCCGAAAGCGTCGAAGAGGTGGATCTTGTCGTAGCTGGCCTCGATGCCGCGGCCGGAGACCAGCAGTGTGTTGCGCACCTTTGGGCCGTCCCCGGCGGTGCCCGGAGTGAACATTCCGGCGACGATCACGATGTCGAGTTCCGCAGCGAGGGCCCGCACGCGTGCCGCCCAGGGGCCCTCCAGCGGCTCGGCGATATCCAGCAGTGAATGACCGAAGGCACGCATGGTGGCTTCCGGAAACACCACGAGGTCCGCGCCGCCGGACTTTGCCTGCCGCGCGTAGGCGTCCACGAGGTCCAGATTTGCCGCCAGATCGCGGCCGGTGATGATTTGGGCTAACGCAATGCGCACAATTTCCTCCAACTCGGCGCTTCATTCCAGTTTGCGGTGTTGGTTCCGTACACTGCAAAACGTCATGTGTACAAAAACAGGGGTCATTTGTACAACCCCGCTAACCTTTAAGCAATGGTTATGCCTTTTATAGACACAGCTTCCACCGTAGACGCTTCACGCGCGTTTCCCCTGGGAATCAGCGTTCCACACACCGGATCGCCTGCAGTGGATGACCCACGGGGTGCGTTCGCCAACGTAGCCGTCTATGCGCCAGGCGTGACCACGCTTGAAATTGCCTACCAGCCGCCCGGGGGAGCCTGGCAGGTCAAGACGCTGCCCAACATTACCGACGGGGTCCACCACGGCATTGTGGAGGGCATTCCTGCCGGTTCGCGCTACGGCTTCCGGGCCTCTCCAGAGCACGAGGCCCTCCCGTTGTCCATGCCCGGCACGGATTTTGACGCCGTCGACGAGCAGCCGCTGCTCATGGACCCTTACGGCCGCGCCGTCGACGAACGTGTTGGGCTGATCACCAGCGTCCGCGTCGGCAACGACTTTGACTGGGGTCCGGACCGCAGCCCCCGTGTGCCGTGGCGCAACACGATCGTGTACGAGGCCCACGTCAGGGGCCAGACCCGGCTGCACCCGGATATTCCTGAGGACCTGCAGGGAACGTACGCCGGCATGGCCCACCCGGCCATGATCGAGTACCTCATCTCGCTGGGCATCACGGCCATCCAGCTCCTGCCAGTCCACTTCCACGTGGACGAGCCGCACCTGCAGCAGCTCGGGCTGACGAATTACTGGGGCTACAACACGGCGGCCTTTTTCGCCCCCCACCCCGGGTACGCCACCGACGCCGCCCGGGCCGCCGGGGCGCAAGCCGTCCTGGACGAGTTCAAGGGCATGGTCAAGCAGCTGCACGCGGCCGGGCTGGAAGTCATCCTCGACGTCGTCTACAACCACACGGCGGAGGGTGGCCCGGACGGTCCCGCCCTCAGCTTCCGCGGACTGGGCGAGATGCAGTATTACCGCAATGACGGCCACGGAAGGTATGTGGACACCACAGGCTGCGGGAACAGCCTGAATTTCGCCGAACCCCGCGTGGTGCAGCTGGTGCTGGATTCCCTGCGCTACTGGGTCAACGAATTCCATATTGACGGGTTCCGTTTCGATCTTGCCGTCACGCTGTGCCGCAACGGCGCCAACGACTTCGATCCCCGGCACCCCTTCCTCGTAGCAGTCGGCGCCGACCCCGTCCTGTCCGGCGTCAAGCTGATCTCCGAACCGTGGGATGTGGGCTACGGCGGCTGGCAGACGGGCCGGTTCCCGGCCGGGTGGGTGGACTGGAACGATCACTTCCGCGACGCCGTCCGCAGCTTCTGGCTTGCCGACCGGGCCGCGATCGACGCCGGCGGGATGGGCGGCCCGGTGGCCCGCCTCGCGGACGCCCTCTCGGGTTCCGCCGCGCTGTTTGAGCCCTCGGGCCGGTCGCGGCTTGCCTCGCTGAACTTCATCACTGCCCACGACGGCTTCACACTGGCCGATCTGACGGCCTACGACCGCAAACACAACGAGGCCAACGGCGAGCAGAACCGCGACGGCCACGGCGACAACCGCAGCTACAACCACGGTTTCGAGGGCCCCACCGAGGACGGCGACATCCTTGCCCGGCGTGCCCAAAGCCGGCAGAACCTGATGGCCTGCCTGATGATCTCCCAGGGCGTCCCCATGATTACGGCCGGGGACGAGATCGGCCGGACCCAGCAGGGCAACAACAACGCCTACTGCCAGGACAACCCGATCACCTGGATCGACTGGACCAGCACCCCCGAATCCCATGCCATGCTCCGCACCACCAAACGCGTCATCCGGCTGCGCAAGGAATTCCTGGCCGGCCAGCCGCATGACTACCCGGTGCGCGACAAGCAGTCGTACTTCCACTGGTTCGGTGCGGACGGCAACCCCATGACTGCCGAGGCGTGGAACGACCCCGGGCACCGCGTATTTCAACTACAGCTCGGGTCCGAGGACGGCCACGTGGACGGACTGGTGGTGGTCAACGGCGGCGCCGACGACGTCAAGGTCATCCTGCCGCAGTTCAACAACGGAGACGGCCCCGGGAACCGTATGTACGAGCTTCGCCTCACCACCTCCGAACTCCATGAACGCCGTCAGGGCGCCGTGGTTGGCTCCGGCGAACGGGACGTGGTGCAAGCCAACTCGATCAATATCTACCGCACCGGGGGATCCGTGGTCCCCTCGTTACCCGCAACCCCCGTCATCCGCGACCCACAAATTTAAGGGACCCCATGAAGATTTACTCGGCAGACACCTGGACCATCGAAGAACTCACGGCGCAGATCGACGACGCCGGCCGGCGCGCCTTGGTCATCCCCGCCGCCGGAACCAAGCAGGAGGTCCTGGACGCCTTTAATGAGCTCCTGGAGTTCCCCGAGGACTACGGCGTGGACCTGGACGCCCTGCACGATTCGCTCCACGACGTTGCGGATGCTGTGACGGACGACGGCGAGGCCCCCGTCACGTTCATCTGGCAGGTCCCGGCAGGCCTCCGTGGCGACCGCGCCTTCGGCGTCATCTGTGAGACCCTCCAGGACGCCGAGAGCTACGCCGGCACGGGCCTGGCCGTCGTCGCCGTCTGCCTGTAGGAGTCCGCGCTAGGCGTTGACGATCAGGCCGAGCTCCGCCTTGGATGCCAGCGCCTCATGCTTGGGGAGCACGCGCACGGTGTACCCGAAGGACCCGGAACGGTCGATCACCAGGGTGCCGCTGAAGAGGTGCCGGCCCTTGCCGAGGTCCTCGGCGGCCTTCAGCTCGGCCACCGTGATGTCCGCCAGCTCGTCGGTCTCCTCCGCCCGGCCGTAGGCCACCTCGACATAGACGTCCTCCGGCGAGAGCTCACGCAGGGCCACGTAGGCATTGACCTGAAGCAGGTCGCCGATCTGCGGGTCCTCGGAGACCCCGACGGAATCGACGTGTTCCACCTGGAGGTAAGGCCAGGCGGTGCGGACCCGTGCGGTCCATGCCGCCAGCGCCTTGGCCTGGGCGTAGTCGTCCGCGCCGGCGTGGCGTCCCGCGATGGCGGCAGGCCTGTACAGCACATTGACGTAGTCCTTGAGCATCCGCTCCGCGGAGACCGCCGGCCCAAGGTGGGACATCGTGTGCTTGATCATGGAAACCCAATGCGTGGGAACCGCCTGCGGGCCGGACTTCGAAGGCCCAGCGGCGCCGGCGCTGTCCGAAACGGTCAGCCCGTAGAACCGCGGCGCCACCTGGGTTTCGAGCAGTTCGTAGAGTGCCGCCGCCTCGATGTCGTCACGCTCCGCCGGCGAGGCGTCGTTGTTGGCCGTCGGAATCGCCCAGCCGTTCTCGCCGTCGTACATCTCGTCCCACCAGCCGTCCAGGACCGAGAGATTCAGCGAACCGTTCAGGGCCGCCTTCATTCCGGACGTACCGCAGGCCTCGAGCGGGCGCAGCGGGTTGTTCAGCCAGACATCGCAGCCGGGGAAAAGGGTCCGGGCCATCGCGATGTCGTAGTTGGGCAGGAACGCGATGCGGTGGCGCACGGCGGGATCGTCGGTGAACCGGACCAGGTCCTGGATCATTTTCTTTCCCGCGTCGTCGGCCGGGTGCGATTTGCCGGCGATCACCAACTGGATGGGGTGGGTCTTGTGCAACAGCAGGGCCTTGAGCCGTTCGGGGTCCCGCAGCATCAGCGTCAGGCGCTTGTACGTCGGCACGCGCCGGGCAAAACCGATGGTCAGGACGTCCGGGTCCAGCACGGAATCCGTCCATGCCAGCTCGGCGTCGGCCGCGCCGCGTTTCTTCCAGGCGGCCCGGAGCCGGCGCCGGACGTCCTCGACCAGCGACACCCGCATCTCGCGCCGCAGTGCCCAGAGGACTTCGTCGGTGACGTTGTAGGCCAGGTCCCACCGGCCCTGCGCCTCCGCCTCGGCGCCGAACTGGTCCCGGGCAAGGGCGGCGATGCGCGGGTCCACCCAGGTGGGCACGTGCACGCCGTTGGTCACTGAAGTGATGGGGACCTCAGAGTGGTCGAAGCCCGGCCAGAGGGCGGAGAACATGCCGCGGGACACGACACCATGCAGTTTGGCCACACCGTTGGCCCGCTGGGCAAGCCGCAGGCCCATGACGGCCATGTTGAACACGAAGGGGTTGCCGTCAGCGAAGTCCTCGCGGCCCAGGTCCAGAATCTTGGCCACCGGGACGTCCGGAGCCAGGCCGGCTTCGAAGAAGTGCTGGATCTGGGAGATCTCGAACCGGTCGATACCGGCCGGGACGGGCGTGTGCGTGGTGAAGACGGTGGACGCCCGCCCGGCGGCCAGCGCTTCGTCCCAGCTCAGGGGCTTCGGGCCGGACATCAGTTCCTGGATCCGCTCGACACCCAGGAACCCGGCGTGGCCCTCGTTCGTGTGGAATACCTCCGGCGCGGGGACGCCCGTGAGCCGCTGGAACTCACGCAGGGCCTTGACCCCGCCCATGCCCAGCAGGAGCTCCTGCTGCAATCGGTGGTCACCGCCGCCGCCGTAGAGCCGGTCGGTGATGCCGCGGGCGGCTTCATCGTTGCCCGGCACGTTGGAGTCCAGCAGCAGCAGCGGAACGCGTCCGACGTCGGCCCGCCACACATGCGCCAGAAGGCGCCGGTCGTTGGGGAGGGGAAGCGAGATCTGGATGGGCCTGCCGTTGCCGTCGGGGGAGGCCTCGCGCAGCAGCGTCAGAGGCAGCCCGTCCGGGTCGAGCACCGGGTACGTTTCCTGCTGCCAGGCGTCGCGGGAGAGCGACTGCTTGAAGTAGCCGGCCTGGTAGAGGAGACCGACGCCGATCAGCGGAACGCCAAGGTCCGACGCCGCCTTGAGGTGGTCGCCGGCGAGGATGCCAAGGCCGCCCGAGTACTGGGGCAGGACCTCGGTGATGCCGAACTCGGGCGAGAAGTAGGCGATACAGGACGGGGCGCCGTCGCCCAGGCTCTGGTACCAGCGCGGCTGCTCCAGATAGCGGTCGAGGTCGTCGGCAGCGGCATGAACACGCCGCACCACGTCCTGGTCCGCGGCCAGGCGCTGGAATTCTTCCCGGCTGACCAGGCCCAGGAACGTCACGGGATCGTGGCCGCTCTCCGCCCAGATCACCGGATTCAGGCCCTCAAAAAGGTCCCGGGTGGGCCTATGCCAGGACCACCGGAGATTGGTGGCGAGACGCGCCAGCGGCCGGATGGACTCCGGGAGAACGGTTCGGACGGTAAATCTGCGGATTGCCTTCACGAGCGAAACACTAACCGACATGTCGTTGCCCGGGAACCGCTTTAAGATTCTTTCGTGTAAATGACGGATACGGGGAGGACCAGAACCGAAATCCTCTGGAAATCATGAGGGGTCTTAGCATTCTGGCCGTTTTGTAGATAACGTCGAGCCTGTGACGAATAACTCGCGAACCAGTGCCGTGTCCAAGCAAAAGCCCAAGGCCCTGATCACGGATGGCCTTCGGTTTGGCCGTTTTCCGATCACCGGCGTGCAGCCAGCGGTCGAGGGCGGAAAGTTTCCCGCCAAGGCGGTTGCACGCGAAACGATCCTAGTGGGGGCCACCGCGTTCCGGGAGGGGCATGACCAGCTCGGCGTCAGCGCCGTCCTGCTCGATCCCCGCGGCAAAGAGCGGCAGCGCGTGCGCCTCGCCCCGCCGCGCGGGCCGCGCGGCATGGGCACAGACCGCTGGGAGGGCCTCCTGACCCTGCCGGCCGTCGGCAACTGGTCCTTCGTCATCGAGGCCTGGCACGACCGCTACGGCACCTGGCACCACAACGCCGAGGTCAAGGTGGAGGCCGGGATTGACACCGAGCTCATGCTGGCCGAAGGCGCGGCCCTGCTCTCGGAAGCGTCCGAGGACGCCTCCCGCCCGTCCGCTGACCGCAGGACGCTCCGCATGGCAGTGGTCGGCCTCTCCGACACCTCCCTGACACCCGAAGAGCGCCTGGCCGCCGGGTTCAGCGCCGAGGTGGCGGCCGTCGTCGAACGCCAGCCCATCCGCGAACTCGAGACAGTCTCGGAGCCGTACCCCTTGTTGGTGGAGCGTCCGCTCGCGGGCCGCGGCTCCTGGTACGAGTTCTTTCCCCGCTCCGAAGGTGCCGTGCGCAACTCCGAAACCGGGGAGTGGACCTCCGGCAACTTCGGCACCGCCGCCAAGCGCCTGGACGCCGTCGCCGCCATGGGCTTTGACATCATTTACATGCCGCCGATCCACCCGATCGGTGTCCAGCACCGCAAGGGACCGAACAACACACTGATTGCCGGCCCGCACGATCCCGGTTCGCCGTGGGCCATCGGGTCCAAAGATGGCGGCCACGACGCCATCCACCCGGACCTAGGCACGTTCGAAGACTTCGACGATTTCGTGGCGCGGGCCGGGGAGCTGGGGCTCGAAGTGGCCCTGGACCTGGCGCTGCAGGCCGCACCGGACCACCCCTGGGTGGAAAGCCACCCGGAATGGTTCACCACCCGGGTGGACGGCAGCATCGCCTATGCCGAGAATCCGCCGAAGAAATACCAGGACATTTACCCGCTGAATTTCGACAACGACCCCGCCGGGCTGTCCAAGGAAATTCTGCGAATCGTGCTGCTGTGGGTCAGCCACGGCGTCAAAGTCTTCCGGGTGGACAATCCGCACACCAAACCCTTGTGGTTCTGGGAATGGCTGATCGCCAAGGTCAACAAGAAACACCCCGAAGTCGTCTTCCTTGCCGAGGCGTTCACACGCCCGGCCATGATGCACGCCCTCGGCCGGGCCGGCTTCCAGCAGTCCTACACGTACTTCACGTGGCGGAACACCAAGGAGGAACTCGAAGAGTACTTCCAGGAGGTCAGCCACGAATCGCCGGCCTACTTCCGGCCGAACTTCTTCGTCAACACCCCGGACATCCTCACGGAGTATCTGCAGTTTGGCGGCCCGGCAGCGTTCAAGATCCGTGCCGCGCTTGCCGCCACGGCCAGTCCGCTCTGGGGCGTTTACGCCGGCTTTGAACTCTTTGAACATGTGGCCCGGCCGGGTGCCGAGGAGTACATCGACAACGAGAAGTTTGAGTACAAGGCCCGGGACTGGGACGCGGCGGCCGAATCCGGGCGCACCCTGGCCCCGTACCTGACCAGGCTCAACGAGATCCGCCGCGCGCACCCGGCCCTGGGCGACCTGCAGAACCTGACGCTGCACCAGAGCACCGACAGCTCCACCGTGGTGTTCTCCAAGCACAAGACCCTTCCGGACGGGACCAAGGACACCTTGATCATCGTCGTCAACCTGGATCCGCACGGTGCGCGGGAGAGCACCGTGTCCCTGGACCTGGCGGCGCTTGAACTCGGCCCGGACGGCTTCACGCACAACGGCCGCTTCATGGTGGAGGACCTGCTGACTGGCGAGAGCTGGGAATGGGGGGAATACAACTACGTGCGTCTGGACCCGCATGTCGAGCCCGCCCACATCCTCAGCGTCCGGAGGTAATGCCAGTGAGTTTCAGTCCGCAGAGCTCCAGCCAGCACTTCAGTCCCAGGGCAAGTTTTGAGATCAACGCTCCTGGTCTCCAGCACGACCCCCTGTGGTACCGCAAAGCGGTGTTTTACGAGGTGCTGGTCCGGGGCTTTGCCGACGGGAACGGGGACGGCTCGGGCGACTTCCACGGCCTGATCGACAAACTGGACTATCTGCAGTGGCTGGGGGTGGACTGCCTCTGGCTCCCGCCGTTCTTCCAGTCACCGCTGCGCGACGGCGGCTACGACATCTCGGACTACAACTCCGTGCTGGATGAGTTCGGCACCATCAGTGACTTCAAACGACTCGTGGCGGAGGCCCACGCCCGCGGCGTCAGGGTCATCATCGACCTCCCGCTGAACCACACGTCGGACCAGCACCCGTGGTTCCAGGAATCCCGCAAAGATCCGGACGGGCCGTTCGGCGATTTCTACGTCTGGAGCGACACGGACGAGAAGTACGAAGATGCCCGCATCATCTTCGTGGACACCGAGGAATCCAACTGGACCTTCGACCCCATCCGCCGGCAGTTCTTCTGGCACCGGTTCTTCAGCCACCAGCCCGATCTCAATTTCGAGAACCCCAAAGTCATTGACGCGCTCTTCGACGTCGTCCGGTTCTGGCTGGACCAGGGCATCGACGGCTTCCGTGCCGACGCCATCCCGTACCTCTTCGAGGAGGAAGGCACCAACTGCGAGAACCTGCCGGCCACCCATGAGTTCCTGCGCAAGCTGCGCCGGATGGTGGATGAAAGCTACCCCGGCCGCGTGATCATCGCCGAGGCCAACCAGCCGCCGGCCGAAGTGGTGGAGTACTTTGGCACCGAAGAGGAACCGGAATGCCACATGGCCTTCCACTTCCCGATCATGCCGCGCCTGTACTACGCGCTCCGCGACCAAAAGGCGTTCCCCATCATTGAGACGATGAAGGACACCCCCGACATCCCCGAAGGCGCACAGTGGGGCACCTTCCTGCGCAACCACGACGAGCTGACGCTGGAAATGGTCACCGCCGACGAACGCGCCGCGATGCTCGGCTGGTACGCGCCGGACCCGCGCATGCGCGCCAACATCGGCATACGCCGCCGGCTCGCGCCGCTGCTGGACAACTCGCGCTCCGAAATCGAGCTGATCAACGCCCTGCTGCTGTCCCTTCCCGGCAGCCCGTTCCTGTACTACGGGGACGAGATCGGCATGGGGGACAACATCTGGCTCGAGGACCGCGACGCCGTCCGCACGCCGATGCAGTGGAACCCGGACCGCAACGCCGGGTTCTCCGCCGCCGATCCCGGCAAGCTTTACCTCCCGGTGATCCAGTCGCTGGTCTACAACTACAGCATGTCAAACGTTGAAGCCGAGGCCGCCCATTCCGGCTCACTTCTGCGCTGGACCCGCCAGATCCTGAGCGTCCGCAAGAACCACCCGGCGTTCGGGCTAGGCAGCTTCAAACACGTCGAGGCCGACCACGACGTCGTCCTGGCGTACCTGCGCGAACTGCCGGAAGGGAACGCGGCTGGCGAAGATCCGGAAACCATCCTGTGCGCGTTCAACCTCTCGCAGCACCCGGTGGCGACAACGTTGCGCGTACCGAACTTCTCGGGGCGCGGCCTCCGCGACGTCTTCGGGGGCCAGGCGTTCCCGGCCATCAGCGACGACGGCACGCTCACCCTGACGCTGGGCAGCCATGACTTCTTCTGGCTGCGGATCCGCTCCGCGGCGTCCAATCCAGCCTCGCCGTTCACGCAGGCAATGCCCATCCTGTCGATCGAAGGCTGATATGGACCGACCAATGCTTTCCCCAGCCCTTAGTGGACTGCTCGGCGCCTGGCTTCCGAGCCAGCGATGGTTCCCGGTCAAAAGCGCGGAGTTCACCTTCGAACCGGCCGGGGGTCTGCCCCTCGCAACCAGCGGCGAGGCAAGTGACCCCGCCGCGCCGACGTTCGAGGTGCTGCTCATCGCGGTGTCCTACCCCACGCCCGACGGCGGCAGCCGGACCGACATCGTCCAAGTGCCGCTCAGTTTCCACCCAGAGCCGCTGCCGGGCGCGGAGCGCGGGCTAATCGGGGAACTTCCCGGAACCCGTGCCGATGCTGCGCACCGATGGGTCTACGACGGGGTTCATGACGCCTCGTTCGTCGCCGCCTGGCTGGAGCTCATCCGCCAGGGCGGGAGTACACCGTCGGGAAACGCCACCGGCCACCGCGTGGAGTCCGGCTATCGGCTGCCGTTCGCCACGGGCACCGTGAAGGTGCTGTCCGGCGAGCAGTCGAACAGCTCTGTGATAGTCGACGACGACGACGGCGGAACCGGCGCCATCGTGAAGTTCTTCCGGGTGCTCTCGGAGGGCGAGAACCCTGAGGTCGAAATCGGTGCCGCACTGACCGCGGGGCGCACCGCCGAGGTCCCAGCAACCCTTGGCTGGGTGACCGGCGAGTGGTTGGCGCCCGCGGATCCGGCGGCCACACCCGGGGCGGGTGCGGCCGCGGCCGCACGCCCGGCTCGCGGCGAACTCGCCGTCGCGCACGAATTCCTCGCCGGAGGACTCGACGCCTGGCGGCTCGCCGTGGACGCGGCCAGCCGTGGGATCGGGTTCACCGCAGAAGCCCACGCTCTTGGCGCCGCGACGGCCGCCGTGCACCGGCGGCTGGCCGAGGCTTTGGGGACCGCCGCCGAGTCAGCGCCGGGGCAGGACATCGCCCCAGGAGTGGCGCAGCGGGTCCGGCAGTCCTGGGTTCAGGCGTCGGACGTGGTTGGCCCGTACGAGGAGCAACTGAACGAACTCCTCGGCCGGCTTGACGGCACCAGCGCCGGTCCGCTCCAGCGCATCCACGGCGACCTCCACCTCGGACAGATCCTGAGAGTCCCCGCGGGCTCCGGGACAGCGGCCCGCTGGGCCATCCTCGACTTCGAGGGTGAGCCGTTGCGCCCCATTTCCGAACGCAACTTCCCGGACGTCCCGCTCCGCGACGTCGTGGGCATGCTGCGTTCCTTCGACTACGCCGCCGGGGCCGCCGTGCGCGAGAACCCCGGTGCCGTCGTCCCGGCGACGTGGGCGGACGAGTGCGCCGAGGCCTTCCTGGCTGGCTACGCCGAGGTGATCCCCGGCAGCATCGACCGCGACTCGCCGCTTTTTGTGGCACTGTGGCTCGACAAAGCCCTCTACGAAGTCATCTACGAACTAAGGAACAGGCCGGACTGGCTCTCCATTCCGGTGAATGCATCACGTCGACTCCTTGGCAGTACAGGCTCCGGCGTCGCCGCCGAAGCCGCAGCGGAAGGTATAAAAATGACAGGATCAGCACGCATCGACCGGCCCGGCGCACCACTGCCCGTGGACGGTGACACCCTGGCCAGGGTCTCGACGGGCGAACACCACGCGCCCCACTCGGTCCTGGGCGCCCACCTGGATGACCACGGCCACGTCACGATCCGGACCGTCAAGCACCTGGCCGAATCGGTCAGTGTTGTGACGAGCGCGGGCACCGTGCCCATGACGCACGAAGCGGGCGGCGTGTGGGTGGCCGTGATGGAGCCGCTCGAGCGCGGCCACGTGCCGGATTACCGCCTCGAAGTAACCTACGAGGACCACGAACCGCAGATCATGGATGAGCCCTACCGCTATCTGCCGACCGTCGGCGAGGTGGATCTGCACCTGATCGGTGAGGGCCGGCACGAGCGACTTTGGGACGTCCTGGGCGCGCACGTCCAGCACTACAAGTCCTCACTTGGCGACATCGACGGCGTGTCCTTCGCCGTCTGGGCGCCGAACGCCCAGGCGGTGCGCGTCAAGGGTGACTTCAACGGCTGGGACGGCCGGGAGCACTCCATGCGCTCACTGGGTTCGAGCGGCGTGTGGGAGCTCTTTATCCCGGGCGTTGTAGCAGGGGCGTGCTACAAATTTGAGCTCCGAACCCGGCACGGTTACTGGGTGGAGAAGGCGGACCCGCTGGCCTTCGGAACCGAGATCCCGCCGCTGACGGCATCCCGGGTGGTGGAGCCCTCCTATGTCTTCAAGGACGCCGACTGGATGCAGAACCGCGCCAGCCGTGATCCCCACAACTCGCCGATGAGCGTGTACGAGGTCCACCTCGGCTCGTGGCGGGTGGGACTGGGCTACCGCGAGCTGGCTAAGGAACTGGTGGAGTACGTCAAATGGCTCGGCTTCACCCACGTCGAGTTCATGCCTGTGGCCGAGCACCCGTTCGGCGGCTCATGGGGTTACCAGGTCACGTCCTACTTCGCGCCGACCTCGCGCTTCGGGCACCCGGACGAGTTCCGGCACCTCGTCGACGAACTCCACCAGGCCGGCATCGGCGTCCTGCTGGACTGGGTCCCGGCGCACTTCCCCAAGGACGAGTGGGCCCTGGCGAGGTTCGACGGCGAGGCCCTCTACGAGCACGCCGACCCGAACCTTGGCGAGCACCCGGACTGGGGAACGCTGATCTTCGATTTCGGCCGCCGTGAAGTGCGCAACTTCCTTGTGGCCAACGCCCTGTACTGGCTCGACGAGTTCCACATCGACGGCCTTCGTGTCGACGCGGTGGCCTCCATGCTGTACCTCGACTACTCGCGAGAACACGGCCAGTGGCAGCCAAACCGCTTCGGCGGCCGTGAAAACCTGGAGGCAATCTCCTTCCTGCAGGAAGTGAACGCCACGGTCTACAAGACCCACCCGGGTGCAGTCATGATCGCCGAGGAATCCACCGCGTTCCCGGGCGTCACCGCGCCCACCAGCCAGGGCGGCCTGGGCTTCGGGCTCAAGTGGAACATGGGCTGGATGCATGACTCGCTCAAGTACATGGCCGAGGATCCGTACAACCGCCGGTGGCACCACGGCACCATCACGTTCTCGATGGTCTACGCCTTTTCCGAAAGCTTCCTTCTGCCGATCAGCCACGACGAGGTCGTGCACGGCAAGGGATCGATGCTGCGCAAGATGCCGGGGGACCGGTGGCAGCAGCTGGCCAACCTCCGTGCGTACCTGGGATACCAGTGGGCGCACCCGGGCAAGCAGCTGATCTTCATGGGCACGGAGTTCGGCCAGGAGGCGGAGTGGTCGGAGCAGCACGGCCTCGACTGGTGGCTCGCCGACATCCCGGCGCACCAGGGCGTGCAGCTTCTGGCAAAGGATCTCAACGAGATCTACCGTTCCACGCCCGCCCTCTATGAGCGCGATAACCAGCCCGAGGGTTTCCAGTGGATCAATGGCGGGGACAATGACCGCAACGTCCTCACCTTCATCCGCCGCGACGCCGCCGGCAACCCGGTGGTGTGCGCCATCAACTTCTCCGGGGGCCCGCACCAGGACTACCTCCTGGGAGTGCCGTCCGCCGGCAAGTGGCAGGAAGTAATCAACACCGACGCCGCGCGTTACGGCGGTTCCGGCGTGGAGAACGCCGGCCCGCTCACGGCAACCAAGGGCGGCCTGGACGGACAGCCAGCCAGCCTCACGGTGACGCTGCCCCCGCTCGGCGCGGCTTACTTCAAGCCGCTGGCCTAGGCCTACATCCAGGATGGCCTCCACGAAAGGCCCGGAATCCGCGTGATTCCGGGCTTTTCGGCGCCCGTCCTGATGCGGCTTTGCCACCTGGTCCCAGTGGTGGTACAGTTTATTCCCGCGCTGCTCCCCGGAGTTGAACGGCAAGGAAGACACGGAAGCCTCACGGTGGACTGAGTCTGGATAGCCGAGTTGACAAGGGTGAAGCGGCCGGGTAAGTTTGAAAAGTTGCTCCGGAGCGATCCGCGACCGATTGATGGTTGTGGTGGTGCCGGGTGTGTCTGTTGTTTGAGAACTCAATAGTGTGCCAAGTTTGTTGATACCAATTTATTATGGATTGGTTGTTTTGCCGGGCCCGTCACCCCGTGTCGGGTCTGGTTTTTCAGCTGGTTTCAAATTTTGTGCAGCCGGGTTGCCGCGTTTTCCCGTGGTTCCTGGTTGTGTCTGTTTTTGTTTTACTTCAACGGAGAGTTTGATCCTGGCTCAGGATGAACGCTGGCGGCGTGCTTAACACATGCAAGTCGAACGATGATCCCCAGCTTGCTGGGGGGATTAGTGGCGAACGGGTGAGTAACACGTGAGTAACCTGCCCTTAACTCTGGGATAAGCCTGGGAAACTGGGTCTAATACCGGATATGACTC
>NZ_JBHVVJ010000009.1:0-189746 GCF_042883665.1 Arthrobacter sp. NPDC058192
CGCCTTCATCCGCGGCCAGCGCCACGGCCTGCACCGCCTCGAGATCTTCGCGACCACCGAACAGTTCGAACACCTCCTCACCGTGATGAACACCGGCACGAACCCCCGAACCACCGCCCCGAACACCCCCGACACCCCCGAGAGCAGCGGTGCGGCAGCGCCCGCCGGTCAAGACGCCGCCCGCTCGGCCGGCTCCGGCGAATGGGTTGCAACCAGCTTTGCCGCTGCTGACGGTTCCGCCGGCGGGGGCTGGAAGGTTGATACGTGCCCCGCCGGCCACGGCTGGAAGACAAGTCCCGCCAGCGAAGGCTGGGTGAGCGGTGGGGGCGGCGTGACCGCCTGCGGTTCCCCTGCTGGCGGCGTGTCGGCCGCAACGGACACCGCCCCCGCCGCCACGAACGACCACGAGCCGTCCCCGGCGGATCAGCCCGCCACGGGAACCGCCACCGCTGCGGCGGATCAGCCCGCCACGGGAACCGCCGCCGCTGAGGCGGATCAGCCCGCCACGGGAACCGTCCGGGGTGAGGACGACCGGCCCGTCGCCGGAACCGTGCGGGCTGAGGAGGGCCGGCCGGTGCCGGAGGAGGACCCCGGCGCGGCGGGCCTGGACCTGCGCACCCTGCCGCAGAAAAGGCTCGACGGCCTGGTCGGTGGCTGCAAGGCCGCCCTCGCCGCCGGCGGAGTCCCGGCCGCCGGCGGGCTCCGCCCCCAGGTCATGGTCACCATCGACTACCGCGACCTGCTCACCCGCCTCGGCACCGCCACCGGCGGCGCGGCCGCCTCGGCGCCGGTCCCCGGCACTGCGGCCGCCCCCGCACCGGTCCCCGGCGTCCCGGGACCGGCCGGCCGGGCCCTCGAGCACACCGGGTCGCTGCTGTTCACCGGACCCGTCACCGCCGGAACCGTCCGCAAGATCGCCTGCGACGCCGACATCATCCCCGTCCTGCTCGGGAGCGAGGGACGGATCCTGGACATCGGCAGGGCCTCCCGGATCTTCCCGCCCCACCAGCGCAAGGCCCTCACCGCCCTCGACCGGGGCTGTTCCTTCCCGGGCTGCACCATCCCGGCCCCGTGGTGCGAGGCCCACCACATCACCTACTGGTCCCGCGGCGGAGGCACCAGCACCGACAACGGCGCCCTGCTCTGCTCCCACCACCACCACCTGATCCACAAGGAACACTGGACCATCCAGTCCCGCAGCGGCGTGCCCTGGTTCATCCCGCCACCCCACATCGACCCCCGCCAGAGACCACGACGCAACCACTACTTCCACCCCGCCCAACTCCCCACCGCCGCATGACCGGCGGCCCGGATGACCCCACCGGCACCGGCCCCGGCACAGACAACAGCGTCCCGTCACAGCGGCACCGGCTCCGGCACGGCAGGGCCTAGAGCACCTCATCACGGCCGTCATGACGGGATGGCGCCTACGGACGCTACCCGAAGAACGCCTCCGAAGCCGTGCGGATTCTGCCACCATGGAAGTGTCAGAAGGCGCTCTGTGAACGAGGAGGCCCGGCATGCTCCACCGCTTCTACGTCAATCCGATCCTGCCGGCACAAAACGGTGACCGGGCACGGGCTTTCTACCGGGACGTCCTCGGCCTCGATCTTCTCTCCGGCCCTAGCGACGACCCGATGGTTTTCGGGGCCGCCGGCGGATCCACCATTGCCCTCAGCGAGATCCCGGACCGGGTTCCCCCGTCCTACCCCATCATCAGTTTCATGGTCACCGGCCTAGAGGAGCTGGTCGCTACGCTCAAGGCCCGCGGTGCCAACTTCCAGCCACCGTCCCCGGCCAGCTTCGGCGGTGCCGAGGGAAAGGTTGAGGGCGACATCATTGATTTCGGCCAGGTGAAGTCGGCCTTCCTAAGGGACCCTGAAGGCAACGTTCTGGCACTCAACGAATTCATGGGCTGAACTCCCGAAGCGGCGGTCACGGGCGTAACTGACACCCTGACCCGGCGCTCAAAGGCCGACGACGCCCTTCCTCGAGGGCGCAGGCTTCGACCACGGCAGGCTATTTGGCTAGGCCTGCTTGCCGGAGCGCCGGCCATCGCCGTATTGACTGGCGACGACGTGGGCCTCGGCTGGGAGCCCGACCGCTGCGGCTGGGACTGGTGGTCGGCCGACTTCGCAGGTTGTGACTGCCGGGCCTGCTGCCCGTCCCGTTGAGCTTCGGGGCGTCGAGGGGCAAGTGCTAGGCGAGATCATGGACTTCGGCCCGGTCAAATCCGCCTTCCTAAGGGACCCGGAAGGCAACGTTCTGGCACTCAACGAATTCGTCGGCTGAGCGCCTTAGGGCCGCTACCGGCCGGCGGCGTAGCCTTGCGTGCCCCTCGGATTCGCGGCAGCCTGCAGGATCCCAGTTGCGGGATCCCGTACGACGGCGGACAGCCGTCCCAGCGCCCAGTCACCGGCGCGGGTGACCACGTGGCCCCGGCGTTCAAGGCCCCCGATGACGTCCTCCCCCAACCGGTCCTCGACGACGGCGCCACCGGGCTCCCAGGTGCGCGGCCAGAAGGAACCGGGCATCGACGTCGTATGGAACGTGGGCGCGTCGATGGCCTGCTGCGGTGAGTAGCCGCCGACGATGGTCCGGAGCAGATATGGCAGCTGCCACTGGTCCTGCTGGTCGCCGCCGGGCGACCCCAGTGCGGTCACCGCCCGGCCGCCGCGCAGCACGAGAGTCGGCGTCAACGTGGTTCGCGGGCGTTTGCCGGGCGTCAGCGTGGACGGCGTGCCGGGTTCCAGCCACGTCATCTGCAGCCGCGTGCCCAGGCAGAAACCCAGCTCCGGGATCGCGGGAGAGGACTGCAGCCAGCCGCCCGACGGCGTCGCAGAGACCATGTTGCCCCAGCGGTCCACGACGTCGATATGGCAAGTATCCCCGCGGGTTTCCCCGGTCGGCGCCACGCTGGGCTCCCCGGCCCCCAGTCCGGCAGCGCCGACGCCTGCCGCGCTGCGGGCCAGGGCGGGCGGCGCGTACTCCGTCCGCAGCGGTGGGAGGTAGGGCTCGTGCCCCGGCACCTGCCCTGGCCGGAACTCATGCGAGGCCCGGTTCGTGATCATGGCACGGCGGCCCGCGGCATATTCCTCGGAGAGCAGGTAGTCCAGCGGAACGCCGGTGTCGCCGTAATAGGCTTCCCGGTCGGCCAGCGCGAGCTTCTGGGCCTCCAAAATGGTGTGCGCCCCAAGCTCGGTGGACGGGTCCAGGAACCGGTCCTCGAACCCGTCGAGGATCGCCAGGGTCTGCAAGAGCGCGGGCCCCTGGCCCCACGGCCCGGTCTTGGCGATCGTGTGCCCGCGGAACTCGACGGTGGCGGCGGCCTCGTACCCGGCTTCGAATCCGGCCAGGTCCGCCAGGGCCAGCACCCCGCGGTGGTCCGTGCCGGAGGAGTGCCGGTGCGGGACCTGCACGGATTCCGCCATGGCCCGTGCCACGAACCCCTCGCGCCATTCGCGCCGGGCCGCGTCGATCCGGGCCTCGCGGGATGGTGCGCCGGCAGCGGCCTCGATGAGGCGCTCGAGCGTCCGCGCGTAGGCCGGATTCCGGACGAGTTCACCGTCAGCCGGGATTCTGCCACCGGGCATCCACAGCTCGGCGGACGTGGGCCAGTGCTCCTGGAACAACTCGGCCACCGCGGCGATAGTGGCGCCGACCCGGCCCAACATCGGGTGCCCGTCGCGGGCGTAACCGATCGCGAAGTCCAGGACCGCGTCCAGCTCCCAGGTTCCGTGGTCGCGCAGGAGCAGGAGCCAGGCGTCGACGGCGGCAGGAACCGCGGCGGCCAAGGCACCGGAGCCCGGAACCAAATCCAGGCCCTCGGCCCGGTAGTGCTCCGCCGTGGCGGCCTCCGGCGCCGGCCCCTGGCCCATCAGGACTACTGGCTTGCCCGGTTCGTCCGCCGTGACAAAGACACCAGTCATGTCGCCGCCGGGGCCGTTGAGGTGCGGCTCCACCACATGGAGCACGAACGCCCCCGCGACTGCTGCGTCGAAGGCGTTTCCGCCGCGTTCCAACACTGCCTGCGCCGCCGCCGTCGGGAGCCAGTGCGTGGACGCACTCATCCCAAAGGTGCCTTGCAACGTGGGGCGTGTGGTGAATTCCTCTGGGCGGGTGAACGGCACACGGCCGCCCAACGATCGGGACCCGTCCGCAACTACGCCGTCAGCCAAACAGCGCCGTCACTCGGGTGAGTGTCTCGTACACGCCGTACGCGAGTGGCACCCCCACGAGGCCCCATGCGAGCACGAGTTTCCCTGTCGACGGTGTCACTGGTGTCTGTGCAGTGTTCATCTCAGGCCTCCAGGGCAGATTCGGCCGACCGCTCGCGGTCCGGGCGTGGTTCGTGGAATCGGGCGTCGACCGGTTTGACCAGCAGGTTGGCCACGAAGCCGACCACCAGCAGCGCCACCATGGTCAGCAGGGCCGGCTGGTAGGACGCGGCGTTGAGCTGGCCGGGCTTGCCCTGGGCGTCCAGGAAGGCGTTGACGATCAGCGGTCCCGCGACGCCGGCAGCGGACCATGCGGTCAGCAGCCGGCCATGAATGGCACCGACCTGGAAAGTGCCGAACAGGTCCCGCAGGTAGGCGGGCGCGGTTGCGAAGCCGCCGCCGTAGAAGGAGATGATCAGGAACGCCAGCACCACGTAGAGGAGGGTGGTGGAGGACCCGGCCAGCGCGAGCACGGTGTAGAGCACGGCGCCGCCGCCGAGGAACAGCATGTAGATGCGCTTGCGGCCGGTGACGTCGGAGGTCGCGGACCAGGCGAAGCGCCCGGCCATGTTGCCGATGGAGAGCAGCCCCACGAAGCCGGCGGCGACGCCGGCACTGACCAGGGACGCGCCGTCGGACTTGCGGAAGAAGTCCTGGATCATCGGCGCGGCCTGTTCCAGGATGCCGATGCCGGCCGTGACGTTGCAGAACAGGGCGACCCAGACCAGCCAGAACTGCCGGGTCCTGACGGCGTTCCTCGCCGAGACGTTGTCCGTGGTGACCAACTTGGACGCCTCGACCTTGGAGGGGTCAAAGCCTGCCGGCTTCCACCCCTCGGCCGGCACCTTGATGGTGAACGCACCGAACATCATGTAGGCGAGATAGACGGCGGCGAGGGTCAGGAAAAGCTTGCCGACGGCATCGCCGCTGGCCACCCAGCCCGTGGCGCCGGAGTTGGGATCGTACATCTTCAGCAGCGCCGTCGAGACGGGGCTGGCGATCAGCGCGCCGCCGCCGAATCCCATGATGGCCATGCCGGTGGCCAGCCCGGGCCGGTCGGGGAACCACTTGATCAGAGTGGAGACCGGCGAAATGTAGCCGATCCCCAGGCCGATGCCGCCCACCACGCCGTAGCCGAGATACACGAGCCAGAGCTGGTGCGTGAAAATGCCCAGGGACCCGATCAGGAAGCCGCTGGCCCAGAACACGGCCGAGGTGAACATCGCCTTGCGCGGCCCGTTCCGGTCTACCCAGGTGCCCATGACGGCGGCGGAGAGGCCCAGCATGACGATCGCGATCGAGAAGATCACGCCGATCTCGGTCAGGCTGGCGCCGAAGTGCTTCACCAGCGCGGTCTTGTAGACGCTCGTCGCGTAGGCCTGGCCGATGCACAGGTGCACGGCGAGCGCGGCGGGCGGCACGAGCCACCGGTTGAACCCCGGCGGGGCAATAGTTCGTTCGCGGTCTAGCCAGCCCATAAATGCTCCCCTGCTCGTCAACGACATCGGTGTCCAGCACATCCAGGCGACGTCCCGCGGCGGAGACCATTGCCTCCGGCAATCATGGTGCAGATGATAAGCAAACATCGTATTTATGCGCCGAGCGGTAGCTGTGTCGCGATGAACGGTAAACGCGGCCCCGTGGGTGCGGGGGTGCTACTTCCCCAGACCGGCTTTCCGGAGCGCCTCGGCCATCGCGGTGTTTGCGGGCGACGGCGTGGGCCTCGGTTGGGAGCCTGACCGTTGCGGCTGGGGCTGTCGGCCGGCTGTCTTCGGCGCTTGGGACTGCCCGGGCTGTCGCTGCCCGGCCTGCTGCCGGTCACCTTGGGGTCTACCGCTGCCCCGGGACGAAGGTGCGCTGCCGCCGGAAGCTGCCGGTTCGTCGTCGAGCCTTAGCGTGAGCGAGATGCGCTTCCGCTCCGGATCCGCTTCCAGCACCTTGACCCGGACCACCTGCCCCGATTTCACCACTTCGCGGGGATCGGACACGAACCGGTTGGCGAGCGCGGAGACGTGCACCAGCCCGTCCTGGTGCACCCCGACGTCGACGAACGCGCCGAAAGCCGCCACGTTGGTGACAGTGCCCTCCAGAACCATGCCGGGCCGCAGGTCGGAAATCTTCTCGATCCCTTCGGAGAACGCCGCCGCGGAGAACGCCGGACGGGGGTCGCGGCCCGGTTTCTCGAGCTCGGCGATGATGTCCTGCACGGTGGGCAGGCCGAAGGAGCCGTCCACGAAGTCCTGCGGGTTCAGGGCAGAAGCCAGTCCCTTCCCTGCGGCGGCCTTGATCTTCCGCGCCACCGGGTAGGCCTCCGGGTGCACGCTGGAGGCATCCAGCGGTTCCGCGCCGCCGGTGATCCGCAGGAAGCCGGCGCACTGTTCGAACGCCTTGGCGCCAAGCCGCGGAACCTTCTTCAGCTCGCTTCGCTTGGCGAACGGGCCGTGCTCGTTCCGGTAGGCCACGATGTTTTCGCTCAGCAACGGCCCGACGCCGGCCACCCGGCTCAGCAGGGCTGGCGAGGCGGTGTTGACGTCGACGCCCACGGCGTTCACGCAGTCCTCGACGACGGCGTCGAGGCTGCGGTCCAGCTTCGAGGCGGTGACGTCGTGCTGGTACTGCCCGACGCCGATCGACTTCGGCTCGATCTTCACGAGTTCGGCGAGCGGGTCCTGCAGCCTGCGGGCGATCGAGACGGCGCCCCGCAGGGACACGTCCATGCCGGGGAGCTCGGCGGCGGCCAGCGCCGAGGCCGAGTACACGGACGCGCCGGCCTCGGACACCACGATTTTCTGCGGCTTGCTTTCCGATCCGGAGGACAGCTGCTTGATCAGTTCCCCGGCGAGCTTGTCCGTTTCCCTGGACGCCGTGCCGTTGCCGATCGCCACGAGTTCGACGCCGTGCTTCTTGGCCAGGTTCACGAGGGTCCGCAGCGCCTCGTCCCATTTCCGGGCCGGGGCGTGCGGGTAGATCGTGTCCGTCGCCACCACCTTGCCGGTGCCGTCAACCACGGCGACCTTAACCCCGGTGCGGAGTCCCGGGTCCAGGCCGAGGGTGGCGCGGTTCCCGGCGGGCGCGGCGAGCAGCACGTCGCGCAGGTTGGCGGCGAAGACGCGGACAGCCTCGTCCTCGGCGGCGGCAAACATCCGGCCGCGCAGATCTCCCGTCAGCCGGGCCAGGACCCGTGAGCGCCAAGCCAGCTGGGCGGTCTGCAGCAGCCAGGCGTCGGCGGGCCGGCCGCGGTCGGCGACCCCGAGGAACCTGGCCACAGCGGCCTCATAGCGGCCGCGCGCGGCGGTGAGGGCGGCGTCGTCGTCCGGGGCCGCCTCGGCGAGGTCCAGCTCCAGCACGCCGTCCTTCTCCCCGCGCAGCAGCGCCAGAACGCGGTGCGAGGGCATCCCGGACGGCTGCTGGGAAAACTCGAAGTAGTCCTTGAACTTCTGGCCCTCGGCCTCCTTGCCCTTCTTGACCCGGGAGACCATGCGGCCCTGCGTCCAGAGCCGCTCCCGCAACGTCTCGGCCAGGTCGGCGTCCTGGGCGACGCGCTCGACCAGGATCGAACGGGCCCCGGCGAGCGCGGCAGCGGTGTCCCCGATGGAATGTTCGGCGTTGAAGTATTTGGCGGCTTCGCGTTCCGGGTCCAGCTCCGGGCGCTTCAGCAGGGCGTCGGCGAGCGGCTCCAGCCCTGCTTCGCGGGCGATCTGCGCCTTGGTGCGCCGCTTGGTCTTGAACGGCAGGTAAATGTCCTCGAGCCGCGACTTCGTGTCAGCGCCGACGACGGCGGCCTGCAGTTCCGGCGTCAACGCGCCCTGCCCGGCGATCGCCTCCAGGATGGTCCGACGGCGGTCCTCGAGCTCGCGGAGGTACCGCAGCCGCTCCTCCAGATCGCGGAGCTGGGTGTCATCCAGGGTTCCGGTGGCCTCCTTGCGGTACCGGGCGATGAAGGGCACGGTGGATCCCGCGTCGAGCAGCTCCACGGCGGCCTTCACCTGCCACGCCTGCACACCGAGCTCCCCGGCGATCTGCGCGGCGATGCCGGACTCCTGGGTCTGCGGGGTGCCGGTCTTGACCGACGGGCTGGAAGCGGGTGAGGCGGGGCGCTGCGGGAGTTGAGTCACCCTTCCCATTTTGCCCTACGGCGCTGACCGGGGCGGCAGCTGGCCTACGGCGGCCGTACTGCCGGGCCGGCTGGACCGCTGGTCCGGTCGGGTTCGTGGCCCTGCCGGCCGGGCCAGATTGTCGGTGGCCTTTGATAGCTTGGCAGTAAGAGATCGACGGCGGCAGTCACGCCGTCCACCGAGCTCGACAGGGCCACAACGACGGGGGCACAGTGTTTTTCCTTGAACCTGAGGTGCCGGGCTCAGCGCCGGACCTGGTCTACTCCGCGAGCGATCTTGTGGTGGCCGCGACCTGCGAGTACCAGCTGCTCCGGAAACTGGACGAGAAACTGGGCCGCACCCCGAAGGCGGAGTTCGGCGAGGATGAGATGCTCAAGTACGCCGCCAGACTCGGCGACGTCCACGAGCAAAATGTCCTGGCCGGGTTCGTGGAGCAGTTCGGACCCTGGGATCCTTCTGCCGGACGCGGCGTGTACGACGTCGTCCCCGCCGACAGCATGGACCGCGCCACCCTGTCCGCCAAGCACGCAGAATCCATCGATGCGCTGCGGGCCGGCGCCGACGTCGTCTTCCAGGCGGCCTTTTTCGACGGCCAGTTCCATGGCCGCTCCGACTTCCTGGTGCGGCGGCCGGACGGAAGCTACTCCGTGTTCGACACCAAGCTCGCCCGCCATGCCAAGGTGACGGCGCTGCTCCAGCTTGCGGCCTACGGGGACCAACTCCTGAAGGCCGGCATTACACCGGATCCGGCGGTCACCCTGGTCCTGGGTGCCACCGTTCCGCTGCCGGACGGCGGCTTCGACTACCTTCGCGGCCACCACAGGCTGCCGGACCTCCTGCCGGTTTTCCGGGAACGCCGCGAGCGCTTCCTCGCCCTGACTTCGGAGCACATCGCACAGCCCGGCCCCGTCCACTGGGGCAGGGCCGGCCTCACCGCCTGCGGGCGCTGCGACTACTGCCAGGAGATGGTCAAGGCCACGGACGATCTCCTCTTGGTGGCGCGGATGAACTCCAGACAACGCAAGGCGCTGCACGCCCGGCAGATCTTCACCGTCAAGGAACTCGCCGAAGCAGACCTTGCCGGCGCGAACGGCGCACTGCAGCGGCTGCAGGAGCAGGCCCGGATGCAAAGCGGGACAGGCACTCCGGACGGCAGCGTCCGGTACGCCAAGGACGGGACGGAACACACCATCAGCTACCGGGTGATCCCGGAGAACATTCTGGCCGAACTGCCGCCACCGAGCCCGGGCGACATCTTCTTCGACTTCGAGGGCGACCCGCTTTGGCAGGACAGCACCACGGGGGCCTGGGGACTGGAGTACCTGTTTGGGGTCATTGAGGCGTCGGCCGCGCCGGGCGCCCCCGGCATCTTCAAGCCGTTCTGGGCGCACAACCGGGAGGCCGAGAAACAGGCTTTCCTGGATTTCCTCGATTACGTCGAAAAGCGCCGGCAGGCCTACCCGGACATGCATGTCTACCACTACGCCGCGTATGAGAAGACCGCCCTCCGCAAACTCTCCGTGATGCACGTTGCGGGCGAGGACACGGTTGATAGCTGGCTGCGGGAAGGCCTGCTCGTTGACCTATACCAGACGGTGCGGAACAGCCTCAGGATTTCCGAGAACTCCTACAGCATCAAGAAGCTCGAACCCCTCTACATGGGAACGAGGCTCCGCTCCGGGGACGTGAAGGATGCCGGCGCTTCCGTGGTGGCCTACTCCCACTACTGCCAGGCGCGCGAGGAGAAGCGGACCGAGGACGCGGACAAAATCCTGGCCAGCATCTCGGACTACAACGAATACGACTGCCTCTCCACGCTGGAACTCCGTGACTGGCTCCTGGGCCTGGCCCAGGAACGCGGAATCGCGCCGCGGGGCGTTGCGGTCAGCGGCGGCGGCGGTTTGCCGGGAACCGGGGCGGCGGTGGGCAAGCCAGCGGCGGGCTCCGACTCTCGGTCCGTCGACGCTGCAGCGAACGATCCCGCCCTGACCCCTGCCGAGATCGCGCTGATGACGTTTGCGGCGCCCGGGACGGCATTGCCGGATGATGACCGGAAGGCCGTCGCGATGTTGGCGGCCGCGGTCAGCTACCACCGCCGCGAGCGCAAGTCATTCTGGTGGGCGCACTTCGACCGCTGCGAGTACGGCCCCGAGACGCATGACCGGGACAGGAACGTGTTCCTGGTCGAAGCCGCCGAGATTCTCGACGAGTGGCAGCAGACGGGCACCAAGCTTCCCGAACGGCGGGTCAAGCTGACCGGCACCGTCAGTCCGGGCTCAGATCTGCGCGAAGGCAGCAAATGGTTCCGGATGTACGCCGTCCCGCTTCCCGCCGGGCTCGACGGCACCGGGAAGGACGGGGCCGGGCGCAACGGCTGGTTCGGAACGGAGATTCTAGAGCTAGGCCACGACGACGGGAAAGACACCGTCATCATCCGGGACCGGCTTCACCGAAAAATTCCGCCGCACAATGACCTTCCGGTGGCGCTCACGGAGGACCAGCCCCTCGCCACCAAGAGCATTGAGGAAGCCTTGCAAGCCCTCGCCAGCCGAGTGGCAAGTGGCCTGGAATCCTCGTCCCTTCCCAAACATCCCGCGTTGGACCTCGTCCGCCGCCTGCCGCCGCGGCTGGTTGCCGGCAGTCCGCTGCCGCGGCCAGGTGTCGGGCCGGACCGGTTCATCGATGCGATCACGGAGGCCGTTCAGGGTCTGGACCACTCCTACCTCGCCGTGCAGGGTCCCCCCGGCACGGGAAAAACGCATGTGGGTTCGCACGTCATCGCCCGCCTGGTGGAGCGGGGCTGGAAGGTCGGCGTCGTGGGGCAGTCCCACGCCGTCGTCGAGAACCTGCTGACCACCGCGGTGACCAAGGCCGGAGTAGACCCCGCCCGCGTCGCGAAAGAAGTGAAGCACAACGCCCCGATCCCGTGGCCGCGCCGCACCGCCAAGGACGTCTCGGCTGTCCTCGGGTCTGCTGGCGGGGCCCTGATCGGCGGCACCGCTTGGACAATGACAGGCGCCACGGTCCCGCCCGGGTCGCTGGATCTTTTGGTGATCGACGAGGCCGGACAGTTCTCCCTGGCCAACACCCTGGCCGTGGCCCAGGCCAGCAGCCGGCTGCTCCTGCTCGGCGACCCTCAGCAGTTGCCGCAGGTCAGCCAGGGCCGGCACCCCGAACCCGTCGACGAGTCCGCGCTGGGCTGGATTTCCGCTGGCCACGCCACGCTTCCGCCCGAACTCGGCTACTTCCTGGCCGACTCGTGGCGGATGAATTCCGAGCTGTGCCGGGCCGTGTCGGAATTGTCCTACGAGGGCCGTTTGCAGTCGGCGCCGGCGGCGGACCTGCGGCTGCTGGCGGGCGTCCCCGCGGGAATCGAGACGGTCATGGTGGAGCACAGTGGCAATACGACGTCCTCCCCCGAGGAAGCTGCGGAGGTCGTCCGGCAAGTGCGGCGGCACCTCGGACTTTCCTGGCACGCCGAAGACGGCATGCGGCCCCTGGCTGAAACGGACATCCTGGTGGTGGCGGCCTACAACGCCCAGGTCAACACGATCCGCGACGCGTTGGACGGCGCCGGCCTGCCCGGTGTGCGGGTGGGGACGGTGGACAAGTTCCAGGGCCAGGAAGCCGCGGTGGTTATTGTGTCGATGGCTTGTTCGGCCGCTGCCGAGGCTCCGCGCGGGATGGAGTTCCTGCTCTCTCGCAACCGGATCAACGTGGCCGTATCCCGCGGGCAGTGGCGTGCAGTGATTGTCCGGGCGACGGAGCTGACCCACTACCTCCCCACCCATCCCGAGGGCATGGAGCAACTGGGCGGCTTCATCGGCCTGTGCCAAAGGTCAGTCCGCGCCTAGTTCACGGGGACATGCCCGCTCTCCACAGCGGGACATGTCCATCCTTGGACCCCCGCACCAAGGGACATGTCCTTCCCCCGGCCCCGCAGAGGCACATGCCATCCGTCGGCACCCGCACCGAAGGACATGCCCGGTCTTGGCCACCACAAAGGGACATGTCCATTCTTCGGCTCCTGCGCCGGGGCACATGTCCATTGCTAGGCGCGGTCACTGAGCACAACAGCATTATGTCCACTGCTCGAGGCCGGGACAGGACATGTCCAGTGGCGCGCTGCCCGCAGGGCGTTCGGCAGCTTACCCCGGAAGCCGGTCCGCGAGCAGCAAGGCCTCATCGAGCACGCGCCCGAAGTTCGCGGGATCGTGCGCGAAGCGGCCCAGAAATAGGCCGGAGACGGCGTCCAGTGCGGGCAGCAGGCCCGGCTTGGCTGAGCCGCCGTAGATGACCGGCAGCTCCGGCACCCCGGCCACGGCAAGCCGGTCCCGGAGCCGGCGGACGACATCGGACACGTAGTCCGCGCCGGCGGGCTCGGCCGCGCCGATGGCCCAGACCGGTTCGTAGGCCACCACCAGCCGGCGTGCAAGGTTCCAGTCGCCGTCGACGGCCGATTCGATCTGGCCGTACACGTGGTCCGCCGCGGCAGCGGCCAGCCCGCGGCCGGTCTCCCCCACGCACAGCAGGGGCGTCAGCCCGGCGTCGCCCGCCGCCCGGGTCTTGAGGGCCACCATGGCGTCGTCCTCACCGAAGTGGCGGCGCCGTTCGGCATGCCCGATCTCGACGAACCGGACGCCGAGTTCCGCGAGCATGGACGGGGCCACCTCGCCGGTCCACGGGCCGTCGGCCCAGCCGCAGTTCTGGGCACCGAGCAGCAGCGGCGACCCGGCCAGGAGCTCGGCTGCCGCCGGCAGGACGGGGAAGGAGGGGATGACAAACGGGACAACCCGCCCGGCCGCGAGGGCCGGACGGGCGTCCACTTCGTGCCGCAACTGCGCCAGCCAGTCCAGGCTGTCCCGGTAGCCCAGGTACATCTTGGTGCTGACACCGACCAGGGTGACGGGGACGGACGATGGGCTGTTGGGCTGCTGCTGCATTATTTGGTGCTTTCTGCTGTTCCTGTTGAAGGGTGCTGGAGACCTTACTTTTCCAGCAGCTCGTCGGCCTTGTTGTGGAACCTCTTCGTCACGTACATCATGACCGCGGCCAGAAACGGCAGCACGCCCAGGGCGAAGACGCCTGCGGAGCCGGTGGCGTCATTGGCGATCTGGTTGACGCTGGTGCGCAGGATCGGTGCGACGAAACCGCCAAGGTTGCCGAGCGAGTTGATCAGGCCGATGCCCGCCGCAGCAGCCGTTCCGGTCAGGAACGCGGTCGGGTAGGACCACGCGATGGGTCCGATGGAGAGGAAGCTGCAGACGGCAAGGGTGATGAAGACGATGCCGAGTGCCGGGAGGTGGTTGGTGCCGGCCCAGGCGGAGCCGAAGATGCACAGGCCCGTGGAAACGAAGAGCCAGGTGCCCCAGACGCGGCGTCGGATCACCGTGTTGGCGGCCTTGCCGATGAAGTAGCAGGCGAAGATGCCGAAGAACCACGGGATTGCTGCCATGAGTCCGACGGCGAGCCCGACTTTCTGGCCGGTCAGCTGCGCCACCTGCTGCGGCAGGTAGAAAGTGACGCCGTAGACGGCGATCTGCAGGCAGAAGTAGATGATGGTGAAGTACCAGACCTTGCCGTTGCGCATGGCGGGGAGCACGCCGCGCGGTCCGGTCTCTTCCTTGACGTTGTCCTCCAGTGCCATGACGTCCAGGAGCGCCTTCTTCTCGTCCGTGTCCAGGAACTTCGCGTCCTGCGGGCTGTTGATCAGGAAGAAATACGCGGCGACGCCGGCGACGACAGCCAGCATGCCTTCAACGAAGAACATGACCTGCCAGCCTTCGACGCCGGGAACCTGGTCGCCGATGTTGATGAGCCAGCCGGAGAGCGGTGCGCCCATCATCTGGGAGAACGGCTGGGCCAGGTAGAAGATGGCGAACATCTTGACCCGGACCTTGTTGGGGAACCACGCCGCCAGGAACATGATGACGCCCGGGAACAGGCCGGCCTCGGTGACGCCAAGGAGGAAGCGCAGGATGATGAACGACGTCTCACCCTGGACGAACGCGAAGCACGCGGACACAATGCCCCAGGTGATGGCGATGCGGGCCAGCCACACCTTGGCGCCGAATTTGGTCAGCAGCAGGTTGCTGGGGATTTCGAACAGAGCGTAGCCGATGAAGAAGATCCCGGCGCCCAGGGCGAAAGCGCCCGCACTGATGCCCTTGTCCACCCCCAGGGCCGCCTCGGAGAACCCCACGTTGGTGCGGTCCAGGAAGGCGACGACGTACAGGATCACCAGCATGGGCATAAGCCGGCGGGACGCCTTGGAAATGGCCGATTTAAGGACCGGCGTCTCCAGTAAGTCCCGGGTGGACGTTGTTGTATCGGACATCAAATAACTCCTCATCGAGCAATCAGTAGGTGCAACTCAGTGGGTGAATCAGGTGCGTGGAGAGCGGCCGGATCCGGACCAGCCCGCTCTGCCGAGGGCAAAGCGGGCCTGGCCGGATCCGGCCAGGAAAAGCTGTTCTAGCGCGAGAAAGCGATCATCAGCACCCCGGCCAGGCAGGCCAGGATCCCGACGGCGAGGTAGATCTTGCGCCCCTTGCTCCAGGATGCGAATCCCGAGGAAACGGATCCGGAAGTGGTTCGGTTTTGGCTGTGTTGTGCCACGATGTTTCTTCCTTAGTGCATGTAGAGCCCGCCATCCACATTCAGCGTCTGGCCGGAGATGTACCCGGCGTCCTCGCTGATGAGGAAGGCGATGGCTGCTGCGATGTCCCGGGTGGAGCCAACGCGGTTGACCACGAGGTCCTGAGTGAGTTCGTTCTTGCGTTCCTCGCTGAGGGTGCCGCCCATGATGTCGGTGTCGATCGGGCCAGGCGAGATGGCGTTGACCGTGATGTCGTATTCGCCCAGTTCCCGGGCGGTGGACCGGGTCAGGCCGATCACCCCTGCCTTCGCCACCGAGTACGGCGTCTTGGAGAACGTCCCGCCGCCGCGCTGCGCGGAGACGGAGGAGATGTTCACGATGCGCCCGATCCGGTTCTTCACCATGGATTCCGCGACCCGGCGGGTGGCGTAGTGGACTCCGTTGAGGTTGATGTTGAGCACCCGGTCCCACTCGGCGGCGTCGAGCTCCAGGTACGGAACCGGTGAGCTGACGCCGGCCACGTTGGCGAGGGCCACGATCTGCGGCAGCTCCGCCTCGATGGCGTCGATCGCCGCACGGACCGAGGCCTCGTCCGAAACGTTGGCGCCGGCGCCGAAGGCCTGGACGCCGTGCTCGGCGGCCAGTTCCTTGGCCGCGGCCTTGCAGCGGGCGTCATCGAGGTCGATGATGCCGATGTTCCAGCCCTGTGACGCCAGGTAGCTGGCGGTGGCGCGGCCGATGCCTCGCTCGGAGACGGCACCGGTGACGATCGCGGTGCGTGCTGCGGGGAAAGCGCTCATGGAAATGCTCCTGAAGGTGTGAAGAGTGAAGGGAATCAGTTGATGGGGGCGGGGCCGAGCTCGTCGATGAGCTTCTGCATCGCCACGTACGCCTTGTTCCGGTACGCGATCAGCTCCGGGGTGCGCTCGGCCGGGACGTTGAGGAAGCCCGCGCCGGTCTTAGTGCCCAGCTTTCCGGCCTCCACCAGGTCGGAGAGGATCTTCGGCGTGGCAAAGCGCTCCGGGAAATCGGTCTGGAGCGACTTGTAGCAGAAGTTGTAGACGTCCAGGCCAGCCATGTCGGCGATGGCGAAGGGCCCGAAGAACGGCAGCCGGAAACCAAAGGTGGTGCGGACCAGGGTGTCGACGTCCTCCGCCGTCGCGATTTCCTGCTCCACCAGCTGCGCGGCCTCGTGGAACAGCGCGTACTGGAGCCGGTTGAGCACGAATCCGGTGACGTCCTTGACGACGGCGGTCTGCTTGCCGGCGGCGTGGACCAATTCGCGGACGGCGCCGACCGTGGCTACCGAGGTGCCGGCGTGAGGGATGATTTCCACGCCGGGGATGAACGGCGACGGGTTGGAGAAGTGCACGCCCAGGAAGCGTTCGGGGTTGGTGACCGGCTCGGACAGGTCCGCGATCGAAATCGTGGAGGTGTTGGAACCGATGATGGCGTCCGGCCGGGCGGCGGCGCTGATGCGGGCCAGCGTCTCGTGCTTGATCGCGATGACCTCGGGGACGGCTTCCTCGATGAAGTCGGCGTCCGCCACGGCTTCCTCGATGTCCTTGGCGGCCCAGAGGTTCTGCTTGAGGATGGCGGTGGCGCCTTCCGGGAAGAGGCCGTCGGCGACGAACTGATCGGATTCCGTCAGGAGCCGCTCGTAGTTCTTCTGGGCAACTTCGGCGGACACGTCGGCCAGCGCCACTCGGGCCCCGCCGAGCGCCAGGACCTGGGCGATGCCGCCGCCCATGTAGCCGGAGCCGACGACGGCGATCTTGCGGGCGGCGTTGATGGCGGCTGCGGTGTTTGCTGCTTCAGTCATGTTCAGTCTGCCTTCGTGTAAACGGGTTCGTACGAGCAAATGGCGTCCACCTTCGCGGCGGAGGAGGAGTTTTCGTCGAAGCGGTGGCCCAGCCATTCGCCGACGAGCTTCTTGGCGAGTTCCAGCCCGATGACGCGCTGGCCCATGGTGAGGACTTGGGCGTTGTTGCTCAGGACCGAGCGCTCCACGGAGTAGCTGTCGTGGGCGGTGACGGCCCGGATGCCGGGGACCTTGTTGGCCGCGATCGCCACACCCAGGCCGGTGCCGCAGATCAGCAGCGCCCGGTCGGCGTCGCCCTCGGCGACTTTGCGGGCCGCGTCGACGGCCACGTGGGGGTAGGCGGTGGAGTCGTCGGGTCCGACGCCGATGTCCTGGACGGAGGCGACGCGGGGATCGGCTTCAAGCAGCGCCTTGAGCGCGTTTTTGTATTCGACGCCGGCCTCGTCGTTGCCGACGACGATGCGCCAGCCCTTAGTGTCAGTCATTTGTTGCTCCATTTCCGGCCGCTGCGGCCAGCTTAGAATTGTCGGTTTCCGAAGCGGCGCCGGATTCGATGTAGGCGGCGATCCGCTCGGTGATGAGTCCGAAGGAGACCGCACCGGGATCGGGGTGGCCCAGGCTCTTTTCGGCCAGGGGGCGGGCCCGGCCCTTGAGCGGTCGCAGGTCCGCCGTCTGCCGGGCCGCCTCGGTTGCCGCGGCTGCGGCCTCGGCGAGGGCACCGCTGAGGGAGGCGCCGCCGTCGGACGCTTTCAAGAAGGCGTCCCGGAACGGCAGGAGGGCGTCCACCATGGTCTTGTCGCCCGGTTCTGCCTTGCCGAGTTCGGTGATGGCGTCCGTGAACGCCGTGACGGCGGCGGCCGCATCCGCGGCCAGGTACGACTCGCGGTTGCCCAGGGCCAGGCCGGCGGCGATCACGGCGGATCCCCACAGCGCTCCGGAGGTTCCGCCGGCGCGCTCGCTCCACGCTTCCCCGGCCTCGGTGAGGACGCGTTCAACCGGGGCTCCGGCCGCCGCGTTCTGCTCGCCCGCGGCTGCCGCGGCTTCAACGCCGCGGCGCATGCCGATGCCGTGGTCGCCGTCGCCGGCGATGGCGTCCAGGTTGCCCAGTTCCTCAACATGTTCGACGACGACGTCGCGCACCTGGGCGAGCACGGCTGCTGCCAGCCGGCCCAGATCCGCGGACGCCGCGGTGGCCTTCTCGGTCTCCTCGGCTGCGGTGTCTTCCGGGCCCGCGAGTTCGCGGCGGGCGCGGGGCGCCAGATTGCCCTTCCGGAACGCGGGGGTGTCTGCAGGGGCTGCCCAGTACTGCTCGAGTTCATCGTCCAGCCACAGCAGCGTCAGCGAGAGTCCGGACATGTCCAGGCTTGTGACGAGCTCGCCGCATTCCGGTTCCACCACGGTGAGCCCGGCGGCGGTGAGCAGCTTTTCGACCTTGCCGAAGAGCAGGAACAGTTCGTCGTATTTGACGGTGCCGAGGCCGTTGACGATCGCCACCACGCGGGTGCCGGCGTCCTCCGGTTTGTCGGCCAGCAGCCGGGACACGAGGAGCTCGGCCAGTTCGGAGGCCGTGGGCATGGGGTGGTCGGAGATGCCGGGTTCGCCGTGGATGCCCAGGCCGAGGGACATGTGCCCCGCGGGGACGGAGAACAGGGGCGCGTCCGCGCCGGGCAGGGTGCAGCCGTCGAAGGCGACGCCGAGGGACCGGGTGCGGTGGTTCGTCCGGATGGCCAGGCGTTCGACGTTGTCCAGGCTCAGTCCGGCCTCGGCGGCCGCGCCGGCGATTTTGAAGACCGTGAGGTCCCCGGCGATGCCGCGGCGCTTCTCGATCTCCTCCAGCGGGGCACTGGCGATGTCGTCCGTGACCAGGACGGTGCGGGTCTCGATGCCTTCGGCGTTCAGGCGCAGTTGGGCCTGGCCAAAGTGCAGGACGTCGCCGGCGTAGTTGCCGTAGCTCAGCAGCACGCCGCCGCCGGCGTTGGCCGCCTTGGCCACCCGGTAGACCTGGCCGGCCGCGGGCGAGGCGAACATGTTGCCGCACGCCGAGGCGGTGGCCAGGCCCGCCCCGACGAGTCCGGCGAAAGCAGGGTAGTGCCCGGAGCCGCCGCCGATCACCAGGGCCACCTGCCCGGCCGGGACCTCGGTGGAGCGGACGACGCCGCCGTCGACACGGGCCACGTAGCCGCGGTTGGCCGCGACGAAGCCGTCCAGTGCCTCATCCGCGAAGTCGGCGGGGTTGTCGAAGATCTGGGTCATGGTTTCCTCATTGAATCCGTCATAGAGATGTACTGCTGAAGATCTGGGGTGGTGCGGCCGCCCCCCCAAATGGCTTGGCGGCCGCACCGGACCGGGTCAGACGCCGGCAGGGTCAGACGCCGGCGAGCTCCGCGGGGGCGGGCTGCTGCCGGCCCTGGGCCACCTGGCTCTGCCCGAGGGCGTAGCCGTCCGTCTTCGGCAGCACGTGCCGGCGGAGGTAGTCCTGGTTGCTGGCCGTGACGCTGAGGCCGTCGCCGCCGTAGTGCTCAGTGCACAGAATGCCCTGGAAGCCGACGGAGAGCGCCACCTTGAACGCCTCACGGTAGTTGATGAGGCCGCTTTCCATCGGGGCGGGCATCGCGACGTAGGTGTCGCGGGCCACGTCCTCGTCGCGGATGTAGTTCTTCATGTGCCAGTAGTTGGAGTACGGGAGGGTCTTGGCGACCATCTCGCGCCAGTCCTCGATCGGGCGGTGAAGCCGGATGAGGTTGCCAAGGTCCGGGTTGAGCCCGACGTTGGCCAGGCCGATGTCCTGGACCAGCTGGACGGAAGAATCCGCGGTGCCGAGGTAGGTGTCCTCGTACATTTCGAGCGACAGCAGGACGCCGACCTCGGCCGCGTGCTGGCCGAGCTCCCGCAGGCGGGTCACTGCCTTGTTCCAGGTTTCCTTGTCCCCCACCGGGTCCTTGTAGCCCTCGACGGTCCAGAACCAGAGCTGCTTCTGCTGCTCGGCGGTGATGGCCTGGTGCAGCCCAAACGATACGACTTCGCAGCCCAGGGCGGCCGCGGCGTCGATGGTGCGGTGGCTGTAGGCCAGGTTGGCCTCCCAGTTGCCCTCCTCGATGACGCTGCGGCGGATGGCCGAAATGACCGGGACTCCGATCCCGACGGTGTCCGCGGTCTGCTTGAACTCGGCGAGACGGGCCGGGGTCAGGTCGCCCGGGCGGACCCAGCTGTCGGTGAGGTCAGCGTTGGCGAAACCGGCGTCCTTCACTTCCTGAAGCACTTCGGCCCAGGCCGAGGCAGGCGCGTCGTTGATCTGGGTGCCCTGGGCGTCGGTGCCCGGGAACTGCAGCAGGGCCGCGCTGATGGGCCAGTTTTCGGCGGTGTAAGCCATGGGGTCACTCCTTCGTGGAATCCTGTTTCCTATAGGATTTACTATCCGGCTAGGTGTTGTCAAGGTCACAGGTACGCAGAAGCCTGCTTCGCGGCGAAGGCCCCCGTGGCGAAGACCTCCGGATTCAGGACGTTGGCGGGGCGCTCCCCCGCCGCCATGGCCAGGATCGACCCGAGGGCGGCGGCCGACACGTCCCGGGTGAAGTCCTCGGTCCAGCACAGCGAGTGCGGTGACAGCACCACGTTGTCGAAGGTGAGCAGGTCGTCGTCGGGCAGCAGGGGTTCCGGTTCAAAGACGTCCAGACCGGCCCCGGCGATCCGGCCGTCCCGCAGGGCGTCCCGGAGGGCATCGGTGTCCACGAGTTTTCCGCGCCCGATGTTGATCAGGTAGGCGCTCGGCTTCATGCGGGCCAGAGCGGCGGCGTCGATCAGTTTTTCGGTCGCCGGCGTGAGCGCCGCGCAGAGCACCACATAGTCCGAGCGTTCCAGGAGTTCGTTCAGGCCCAGCAGTTCGACGCCGAGTGCGGCGGCCTCGGGGTGGCGGCCGCTGCGGTTGTTGCCCACCACCTTCAGACCGACCGGGGCCAGCAGCCTCGCGAGCTCGGCGCCCACGCTGCCGAAGCCCACGATGCCGACCGTCTGCCCCACGAGCGGCGCACCTCGAAAGTGCTCCCGCTGCGCCCAGTCCGAGGTCCGCGTCAACCGGTCCTTGGCGAGGAGCTTGTGCGAGAGCGCCAGGAGCAGGGTCAGCCCCGCCACCGCCAGCGGCCGCCGAATGGCGTCCGGCGTATTGGTGACGACGACTCCTGCGCGGGTGCAGGCATCCAGGTCGATGGTTTCGTAGCCTGCGCCGAACCGGGCGATCAGCCTCAGGTCCGGCGCGTGGTCCACGGTGCGGGCATCGAAGGCGATGTGCCCCAGGGACAGGACGGCCTGGACCCCGGCGAGGTCCGCCAGCGGGACCGGATCCGTGTAGCTGGGCAGAACCCGCCAGCTGATGCCGTTCTCGCTGAGTCGCCGCAGCCCGAGGTCTCCGTGGATTGAGGTTCCGTCGGGCCGGGCGGCGTCCGCCGTGACGGCGACGGTGAAGGCAGACCGTGAGGTCCCCGCCGTCGTCGTTTCGTCTGCTCCGGCGGCCGCCTGGGTGGCGGCCGCCGTCGTCGTTTCATTTATTGCCGTGCTCATGCGTCGATGCCAATTTCCGTTTCTGCTTCTGTTTCGTCAGTCTTGCCGCTGATGGGTCCGCGGACCAGCACGGTGTACGCCACTGCGGCGAGCGCCGCGATGATGCCGCCGATGACGAACGACGGCGCGTAGGACCCGGTGGCGTCGGCGATCACGCCGGTCAGCAGCGGGGCAAAGGCGCCGCCGAAGTAGCCGCCGAAGTTCTGGATGGCGCCGACGGATGCCACCTGGGAGTGGTCCACAATGTCACCGGGCATGGCCCAGGCCGCCGCCTGCATGGTGGCGACGAAGCCGAGGGCCACGGTCATGACGGCGATGGCGATCGGGAGGGAATCCACGAACGGGATGAGGCAGATCAGGATGCCGGCCACAATCGCGGCGATGGACATGACATGCCGCTTGGCCAGCAGCGGATCGCGGCCTGCCTTCTTCGAGTAGCGCGTCATGACCCAGCCGCCGGTGATCCCGAGAACCGCTGCGCCCAGGTACGGCACTGCCGCCAGCCAGCCCGAGCTTGCGATGCTGGCACCGCGCTCTTCCTGCAGGTAGAGCGGCAGGAAGACGATGAAGATGTTCCAGATCCAGATGACGCAGAAGAAGCCCGCCATCATGCCCCAGATTTGGCGGTGCTTGAAGAGTCCGACCCACGAGACTTTCTTGGCGGTCAGCAGCTGGGTGGCGCGCTGGCTTTCGATGTAGTCCAGTTCCTGCGTGCTGATGCGCTTGTGCTCCTCGGGAGCGCGGTAGTACAGGTAGAACGCCAGCGCCAGCACCAGGCCGGCGACGCCGAGGAAGACGAAAATGGCCTGCCAGCCGAAGGCCAGCATGATGGCGGTCAGGACGGGCGGGGCGATGGCGGGCCCCCATTTGGAGCCGCTGTCCCAGATGGCGGTGGCCTGGCCGCGCTCGGCGCGGGGGAACCAGTCGGCGGTCAGCTTGGCCGAGGCCGGTGCGTTGGGGGCTTCGGTGATGCCGAGCAGGAAGCGGAAGGTGATGAACTGCCACATCTTGCCGCCGATCGCCATCAGCGCGGTGGCGATGCTCCAGCCGGCGATCGCGAGGAAGTACATCCGGCGGGCGCCGAGCTTGTCGACGAGCCAGCCGACGGGAAGCTGGGCAAATGCATAGGTCCAGGAGAACACTGTGCCGAGGAGCCCGATGTCCGTCCGGGTCAGCCCGAAGTCTTTGATGAGTTGCGGCGCGGCGACGGAGATCGCGCTGCGGTCCATGTAGTTGATGATGCCGGCGGCCAGCGCCCAGCCGAGGATCCACCAGCGCAGATTCTTGATGGTCCGGCGCGTTGCTGACTCCTTGCGCCCTGCGGCCAAAGTCTCTGTGTGCACTCTTCACTCCCTTGTGATTGCCGCGACGGCCCCTGCCGTCACAATCAGCGATCCTATAGGGTCTTTTATTCGCTGTGAAGAGGGTCACAAGGTGAGTTTTCTCGCCGCTGACCTGCGGCGACGCCGGCTAGCCGGGCGTGATGCAGCGCCGCTCTAGTCGGCCGGGGCGTCAGCGATAGCGCGGCCACGCACCATCCGCACGTGCTCGGCCATGGCGGCTGCAGCCTTCTCCGGGTCCCCCGACGACAAGGCATCGAGCACGCGCTGATGCTCGGCTATGGCGTGGTCGGCGTCGGTGATGCCCACGCCGCCGAACAGCCGGAAGCGCTGGATCTGCCCGCCCAGGGCGGCATAGGCTGCCACCATGAATTGGTTGCCCGTCTGCTCCGCGATCAGCCGGTGGAACCGCTCGTCGGCCTCCAGGTAGTCACGGAATTCGGCGAAGGACGGCCCCCGCGGAGCATCCTTGAGGTCGGTGACCGCCTGCGTCAGTTCGGCCAGGCGGACGGGCGTCAGCCGGGCACAGGCCAAGCGGGCATTGACAGGTTCAATCGCGAGCCGGGCTTCCATGAGCTCGGCAAAGTCTTCCTGGGTGAATACGGGCGCGACGCGGTAGCCCTTGAGCGCTACCCGGCGCACCATTCCGGTGTGCTCCAGCCGCGCAAGTGCTTCCCGCACCGGCGTGGGGGAAACATCGAGCTCCCGCGCGGTCCCATCGATACTCACCGCGGCACCGGGTTCCAGCCGGCCATCCATCAACGACGCCAGGAGTTCTTCGTAGACGTGGTCGGCGAGGACCTGCCGGCTGACAGGACGGCCTGAGGGGCTCCCCGCGGGACTGCCGCCGGCTGAAGCTAGTTGCATGTTCAAATCCTATAGGACTTGCTGCGGCGAGGCTCTCTTCCGGGACGTGTCCCGTCCCAACCCTGCCCGCGGGACATGTCCATCGGTGCGGTAATGCAGGAAGGGACATGCCCCTCGGTACCGTGGTCCGGCATGTCCCATGAACGGACATGTCCAGTCGCGGCCCTGCCAGCGGGACATGCCCCTCGGTACCGTGGTCTGGCATGCCCCATGAACGGACATGTCCAGTCGCCGCCCTAGGCGAGGGACATGCTCCGTGGCCCAACCATGCAGAAGGGAGTATGTCCACTGGTCAGGTCCAAGGCGGGACATGTCGCTCCGGGTGTTCAATGGCGGATGGACATGCTCATTCTTAAAAACGAACAGTGGGCAGAAGAGTATTCTGCCCACTGTTCGTGGCAACCGCGGCACATGTCCCCGCCGCGGCGCATGTCCCAGCCGCGGGGTGCCATTGCTGCGACCAGTCCCCCGCGACCAGTTCTAGTTCTGGTACGCCGGGTAGTCCGTGTAGCCGGTCGCGCCGTCGGCGTAGAACGTGGAGGGATCGGGCTCGTTGACGGGCAGGCTCTCGCGCCAACGGCGGGCGAGGTCCGGGTTCGCGATGGCCGGACGTCCGACGACGACGGCGTCAGCGTGGCCGTCCGCCACGAGGGCCACGGCCTCGTCGCGGGTCGTGACCTCGCCGAATCCGGTGTTGACCAGGAAGGTCCCGCCGAAACGTGCACGAAGATCCTGCACCAGCGCACCCGTGGGCTCCTTGTGCAGGATGCTGAGGTACGCCAGGTTCAGGGGTGCCAGGCCGTCAACCAGCCGGCCGTAGGTCTCCCGGACATCGGCCGCATCCAGTTCGAGAGCGCCCTGGACGTTGTGCTCGGGTGAAATGCGGATGCCAACGCGGTCCGAGCCGACGGCTGCGACCACGGCCTCCGCTACTTCGATGACAAAGCGGGCACGGTTCTCGGGCGACCCGCCGTAAATATCGTCGCGCTGGTTGGCCGCGGGGGTCAGGAATTCGTGGAGGAGGTAGCCGTTGGCGGAGTGCAACTCCACGCCGTCGAATCCGGCCTCGATGGCCTTGCGCGAGGCGGTGACAAATTCCTCGACAATGCCCGGCAGTTCCTCAGTGGTGAGGGCGCGCGGGACAGGGAACGGCTTCTTGCCCGCGTAGGTTCGGGTTTCGCCGTCGATCGCGATGGCGCTAGGTGCGACAACTTCATGACCGCCCGTGGTGTCCTCGTGCGTGACGCGGCCGGCGTGCATTACCTGGGCGAAGATGCGGCCGCCTTCAGCGTGGACAGCGGCCGTGACGTCCGCCCAGCCCTTGAGCTGCTCGGGCGTCACCAGGCCGGGCTGTCCCGGGAAGCCCTGTCCGGCGTGGCTCGGGTAGGTGCCTTCACTGACAATGAGGCCGAGCGACGCGCGCTGGCGGTAGTGCTCGACAACCAACGGCCCCGGGACTCCCGATTGGCCGGAGCGGAGGCGGGTCAGCGGCGCCATCACGAGTCGGTTGGGCAGTTCCAGCTCGCCAAGGGTCAGCGGGGAAAACAGCATGCGCGGTTCCTTTCACGGTGAATGGGTTCAGTGGTGACAACTGCATAGCGTCTGCAACCATTCCCACTGAGACTCGAATCACGCACAGTCACCGCCGCGTACTAATGACGACGCCGGTCGCGTCAGCTGGTGGGCAGCCGCCGGTGGTCGCGCCAGCGGGTGGACCGCCGCCCGCGGTCGCGTCAGCGGGCGGGCAGCCGCCGGCGGTCGCATGCTGGCGGGGCACCGGTCAGGACTGTGGTCACGGTGACGCGGGGGCCACGCCCGGGCAGCCTTGGCCTTGGGGGTTCTCCAAACACGTGTCGGCGTAGTTCCTTGTGATCGACCGCCAGACGCTGACGCTCTGCTGCGGGGAGCTGAATTGGCCCTGGCCGGGAATGGGCAACTGCGGTCCGCCATTCACTGAGTACGTGCCTTGAAAATGCGTTGTCAGGATCACCGAGAAGTCACCCGTCTGAGCATAGACGTGGCTCGTCAAGGTCTTCTCCCCCCAGCGATCCTGCGGAAGCGAGCCGCCCGCCACGGTTTGAGGGCCGAGGGACGTACCGTCACCGTAGCTCCACGTGTACTGCACCGGTTTGGCGGTGATGAAGACATCTTGACCCAGCATGTCCACATTGAACGTTTGTTCCGACGCTTCCGCATAGAAATTGGTCTCTGCACCTCTGAGCGTATGCGGACTCGGTTGCATGACCGTCTTCCCAGGAGTCACCGGCAACTGCCGGAACTTGGTCTGGATCTGGGCAGCAATCTGACCCAGCACGTCCACTGGCTTCTCGAGATAAACACAGCGATCCGGAGGAACAACTGACCATACGGGTGGGTCAAATACGCGGATTGACGTGTACCAACGCACGGGGCGCCCGTCCCGCCCCTGATCACACCGCACCGCTCCAGTCAGGCAAGGGACATTGAAGTTGCTACCCGCCGAATCTAAACAGAGATATTCGAACCTGTAGATGTTGGGATTTTCGGCCACGGCCCTCGGCGCATCCACCCACACACCAGAAGCAGGGTCTAGGTGCCATGAAGACACTGCGACACCGGTCTGGTCCCAGCCACCTTTCACGGGAGAGCCCGAAGAATCGGCTCTCGCTTCAGAGACCGATGGCCCGGAAAGAAGAATGAGTGTCGCAAGGAGTGGAACAACTCTGCTGGCGATGGAAATCACCCGCTCTTGGCCAAGTGCTCAACAGTAACGGCTCTCCAAGCACCGTCTCCATACGACGCGATCATGATATCGCCAGCTGCCGGACCGCGTTCTGTCTTTTCATCCAGCGTCTTGTCCCCCCGATAATAGGACAGAGAGTCTTGATACACCTGAATCAGAACTTGATACTCAGCCGGTCCCGTCTCCTTGAAATTGGTCTGCACACCTTCCACAACCATCTTTCCGCCAGCCAGCCACCTGCCCTCGGAATGCCAGCCTTGGACAACTTCCTTCACTCGTTCACAGGAGGCGCATGTCGGACTCGACACCGATTCGAGCGGTTCGATATCTCCGGTCTCGTATGCGTACGAGAGCGTCAAGTACCAGTACCGGGCAAACGCCTCGAGCCCTTCCTTCGACTCGGCCTTGGCTGCCTCCGGTAGGACCGGAACCGGGACGTTTTGGGCCTTGCCGGACGCATCGGCGGGTTTGTAGATGGCGCTGGCCGCGGGGGTCGCCGTCGAAGTGGGAGTGGACGGCGCGGAAGGACTTTGCGCATCGGAAGGTGGAGAACCGGCCGGCGGTGTTCCACCCCCGCTACAAGCTGTGACCGACATCAGGGAAATGACAACGACGGCAGAGGCGCGGGCCCGCAAAGATCCTTCAAGCGAAGTGCGAAATGTCATGGTCAGCTACTCCCCCGATAGAAATCAAGACGCGCGAGTCCAAGCGATGGTTAAGAGTAACCGACGTCACATTTTCAGCGAAGGAGTTATCCACAGGCATCTAGACGCATCGTTGGCCGCTCCCGCAGCAGCATCTGAAGTCACCTGCCTCGCAGGCACCGGACGACGTTGCCCTCTAGCCAGGACGCCCCGCCCGCCCTGGTAGCGTTGCCCGCGCTCCCGGTTTGACGGAGCGGCAGTCCGCACGGCTTCGGTCCTTTAGCCCCTAGCAAGCGCCGGCCGGGTTCTGAACAATGAACCCATGATGTTCGAACACGAAGACGGCGATCCCATTCTCAAGCTGGACGACGAGCAATCGTGGAAACTTATTGAGGGCACAAAACACGGCCGGCTCGTGGTGACCGTGGCCGGAGAACCCGATATTTTCCCTGTGAACTACGCGGTCGATGGCCGGAAATTGTTCCTCCGCACCGCCCCGGGAAACAAATTGGCCGAACTCACCATCAACTCCAAGGTGCTCTTCGAAACCGATGGCATCCTGTCCGACGAAGCATGGTCAGTGGTCCTGCGCGGCACTGCGCGCGTTCTTGACCAATCTGCCGACATAGCCGCGGCCGAGGCCCTCGGCCTGAAACCGTGGGTTCCAACATTGAAAGACTTTTACGTAGAAATTACGCCGACGTCGGTCAGCGGTCGCCACTTCCAGTTCGGCGAACACCCGGAACGGGACATATAGCGCTCGACGGCGAATCGCGGTCCTTCGATTGCCCCGGCTGCTGCGGTCACCCGCACAGCAACCATCCAACCCGGCACCCGCAGCGGCTCAGCCGCCTAAACTTAAGCAATGGCGGACAAGCTGACCCCGGAGAGGCGCAGCTGGAACATGTCCCGCATCCGGGGCAAGAACACCAAACCCGAGCTACTGGTCCGCCGTTTGTTGCACGCGAAGGGATACCGGTATCGGCTGCACGGCAGCGCGGGTGGGGGCAAGCTCCCGGGCAATCCCGACCTCGTCTTCGCCGGCCGCCACAAGGTCATCTTCGTCAACGGCTGCTTCTGGCATTTCCACGACTGCCGGGTAGGGCAACACGCACCGCAGGCCAATGCGGAGTTCTGGGAAACCAAGCGCACTCGAACCCGGACCCGTGACGCCGCCCAGCGGCTCCAGCTCGAAGGCGCTGGCTGGGACGTACTCACTGTGTGGGAGTGCGAGCTAAAGGACCCGTCCGGACTGGAGCTCCGACTCGAGACATTCCTTCAAGGACCACCTTCGGCGTGAACGCACGCCCCCGAGGACGTCCGACATGCAGCAAAAAACCCTGCGTGTCGCGCTGCCCTGCTTTCAGTCCGGCTGACCTGTCTCAGCTAGTATTCGACTCCGGGGACCCACACACAATTCGACCGGTACCATGCGTACTGCAAATAAGGGGAGAAACGCGCGATGCCGCACTTGCTGATGTCCAACGACGAGCCTGAGACGGCTGCCGCCCCCGGCGAGTCCAGTCCGACAGTTCTGCAGTTTCGTCGCCTCAGCCACACGGCCCACCGTGCCGTCCGGCCCCGCCATGTCCGCGGCGCCGGTCAGGACCCGGGTCTGGAGCCGCTGCGCCGGCAGTCGACCTCAATCATTGACGAGGTTCTCGCCGGCACCGACCCGGACGAGGCCGAGGTGCGGGAAAAGCTTCAGTGGCACGTCGCCAACAACCCGGGCCAACCGGAAAAGGCCCTCCTGGAGCACTTGATGACAGTGGGCGTCCGGCAGGACGAATCGGCCTAACCGGCTGAGCAATCTAACCGCTGAGCAATCTAACCGCTGAGCAATCTAACCGGCTGACCTGTCGATGCTGGCCTGCCGGAGCACTTCGCCCCAGGACTGCTGGGCGAGGTCTGCCACGGAGGCCAGAATTTCCGACGGCGGCGAGGACAGGTCCAGCGGGAACTCGACAATGTCGATGTCGGTATTGAGGATCCGGCGCAGTTTGATTTCCCCTGCGCCCGGGTAGACGATCCAGGCCGTCGGCACGCGCAAGGATGTGCAGTAGGCCAGCATCCGGTAGTGGTCGGCGGACAGTGACGCCCCGGCGTCGGCCGCGGCCTTGTACTTGGCGTCGTACACCATCACGGGCCGGCCGCCGAGCAAATGGACGGCACCGGGCTGGACCACGATCCGGTCCGAGTCGCGGACGGCCTCGTTGAGCAGCGCGTTGTAGCGCAGCCGCATCTCCCCGGGGAAGACGGACATAGCCTCGCGCAGTGCCGTCCCGACGAAGTCCTCAAACACCTTGGCCATATCCACCACGAACGACGCCGACTGCTGCTTGCCGTCGCCGGCCTCCGCCGAGGCGTTGCGCAGGATCAGTTCGGCGAGCCGGAGAACGGACTGATAACGGGCGTTCATCCGGCTGGGCCGCCACTGCGGCAGTGGAGCGCCGGACTGAAGGCGCGTCACGGCGTCGAGCTTTCCCTTCAGCTGCCGAAGCCGGCTGAGCACGTCCGGCCGCACGCGCGGCACCTGGGCCATCCGTTCCAGCGCGGCGCGCAAAATCCGGTTCTCCGCGATGTCCTCGGTGAATTCGTCATAGGAGACCTCCAGCGGAACCAGCATTCCGGGCCGGCGGGAGATCTGGTCCGAGATCCGGATGCGGCCTTTGACGGTCCGGAGTGATTCCTCCACCATCAGGTAGCCCTGCAGCACGCCGCGGCTCAGCGCCCGGTCTGCCAGCTGCGCCAGGGATTCGGCCAGGGCGCTCCACAGGTCGGTGTGCTCCACCGCGGCCACCGCATCGTCCCGGAACCCAGGGTCGCCCGCATAGCTGAGCAGAAACAGGAGCCGGCTCAGCCCGAGCCTGCCCTTGGGCCGCACCTCCAGCTGCACCGTGGGGGTGCGCACGGACCCCACGGTCCCCACCGGTTCGATCCGGTACAGGCCCATGCCCATCGGCGAGGCCTTCGCCAGGCCGCTGGCGTTGACGTACGCAGCAGTGGCCGGATCCAGCCGCTCCACGAGGCCGCCGGAGAGCTCGTCGAGCACGATGTGCCGGCAGGCTGCCGCCGCGGATCCGCCGCGGCCCCTGTCCAGGGCTGCGGCGTTCCCGGCCGGCAGCAGGCTAGGCGTGCGCAAGACGGCCGAGGAGTTGTTCCAGTCCGAACCGCTCCTCGAGCTGGGCGCGGTTGAGCTGGCCGTGATAGTGCTCCTCCAGCAGCGGCATGAGTTCGTACTTCCAGATCCGGCGGAGTCCCTTGGGCGTCTGGGCGGATCTCTTCATGAAATAGGAGGGCCCGATCATGAGGTCCCGGTCCCATTCGTCGATCGCGTCGTTCAGCGCGTCCAGCAGCAGCGCCGGCGTTGTGTCCAGGTCGCGGGCCTGCAGGAACCGCAGCAGCGAACCCTTCACTGGTTCCGTCTTCGGATGGAGCTCGATGAAAGAGAAGCGCCGCCGGATGGCCGCGTCCATCATCGCGATCGAGCGGTCCGCGGTGTTCATGGTGCCAATGATGTAGAGGTTGTCCGGCAGCGTGAAGGGTTCGTTCGGGCTGTACTGGAGGTAGATCCGGTCATCGCGGTATTCGAGCAGGAAGTACAGCTCGCCAAACACCTTGGCAAGGTTCGCCCGGTTCATCTCGTCGATGATCAGGAAGTACGGCTTGCTCTCGTTGCCCGGCTTCGCGGCCTCCTCGGCCAGCCGGCGCAGGGGACCGGCGACGAGTTTGAACGACACCTGGCCCTCGTCCGTCTTGTCGGGGCGGAAGCCTTCGAAAAAGTCCTCGTAGGCGTAGGACGGATGGAACTGGACGAGCTTGACCCGCTCGTCCGTGGTGTCCCCGGCGAGTTCGGCGGCAAGGTGCTTGGCCAGATACGTCTTGCCGGTCCCCGGCGGGCCGTAGAGCACCAGCTGCCGGTTCTCCTCGAGGAGCTCGGCGATTTCCTGCAGCGGTTCCAGGTCCATGTGCAGCGATGCGGCGAACTCCGGCGTCAGCGGGCGGAACCCCTCTTCGACGGGCTCGACGGCGGCGTCCGGCTCGGCGCCTTCTTCCGCTTCTTCCGCTTCGGCGGGCAGGAGCGCCTCAAGCGCCTGGATCACGCGGGTGATGTCCACGATGTTGCCCGAGGCGGTCAGCTGCCGCTGCACGTGCCGGGGCAGCCCGGTGGCGTCGTGTTCCTCATCGAACCAGCGCACCTTGCGGCGGAGCCGACGGTTGTCCATGCCATGCTCGGGTTCGCCCAGGACCACACCGATCCGGACCTTGCCCGAGCTCTGGTAAAGCGCCAGGTCGCCCGGCTTCATCACTGTCAGGAAGGCGAACACGGCGGTCTTGGTGTCCTCGCGCTCCACGTAGCCGAGGTGCTTGTAGTCCTCGTCAACCGCATGCTGGACGAGCCCGGCGGTGACCCCGGGGTCCAGCAGGCGGAGGTGCTCGACGTCGAGCGTCACAGCTTCCTCGTCCCGCCACTCCGCCAGCAGCTCGGCGTTGTCGTGGGTGCGCAACAGCCAGGCGCGGCGGCCCGGGTCGCCGACCTTGCGCCACTGGCTCACCAGCTGGCGGGAGTACCAGTCGATCCGCTGCCCGGCCTGCTGGTCCAGGTGCAGGCGGATCCGGTGGATGTCCGCGGAAATTTCCTCGTCGCTGTCGCCCTTCGCGCCGCCGACCAGGGAGGCGAAGGCGTCGCGGATCTCCTGCCGTTCGACGTCGGCCACGACGGGTTCGAAGTAGCTCGGCCAGACCAGGAACTCGATGCTCCGGCGGATGGCCGGCTGGTCATCCGGGGTCCCGGCGACGAGCCGGTGGAAGGCCAGCGGGTCTTTGACTGCTGCCTGGACGACGCCGGCGGGGCGCTGCGCGACGTGCTTCACCAAGCGGCAGAGCCATTTCAGGTGGTCCCAGATGGTCCAGTTGAATTCTGCGGTGCGGTCCCGGATCACGCCGTGATCGGTCATGCCCGCATAGAGCTCGTCGGGGAGCTCCAGCGGCGGCTCCAGCCAGGACGCCGCCTCGGCGACACGTGCCCGCTTGACCTTGAGCGACTTGACCTCGTGGGCCAGCGGCAGTGATTGCAGGAAGAGCAGTTCCACCGCCAACTGCTTGGCCCCGCGCGTGGCACCTTCCAGGTTCTGGCGCAGGTTGGTCATCATCGGCGCTTTAGGGTCGCCGACGCCCCGCTCAAGACGTTCCAGCAACTCCGCGGAAGCCTGCACGGACCATGTCTTGGTCCGGCCGTCCAGGGCGGATGCCTTGCCGAGCAACCCCGGGCCCAGCACGAACCACGCCGCGTCTTCAATCTCCTTGGAGATACCGAGGGCACGGTGCAGGGCAGGCTTTTTGGCTGGGGTCATACGTTCAATTTACAGGCTAAAACTGAACGTACGCATTTAACGCCGCCACGAAGCTACCGTTCGGTAGATTCCGGGCCGGCGGCCGGGCGGGCGGGGCCTATCTCGTGGCGAGACTGCGCTTCACGCCGAACGTGAAGTAGCTGGCCGGCCCGATGAAGTTCACCAGGGTGGCGAGCCGCCACAGCCCCTTGCTGCCGCGGATTTCCTGAGCCGGCCGGCGCGAGATATCAAGCTGGGCAGCGGTGAGCAGCGCCAGTTGTACCGTCCCCGCCGTGACCGTTCCAAACCGTGCCATCGGTGACAGTTCTTTCCACGACTTCTTCCGGGGGTGCCGCCCGTGCACTTCCCTACGCGTATGTGGGCCCTTGCTCTGGTGCATATCTTTCCCTACGTTCACAGGTACCACTGCTCCTTTAGCGTGCTCCTACAAGGTTCGGATTGTTCATTGTAGGAGCGACGCCGGAACGGAGGTAGAGGCTATGGAACCGGGTGGGCACGTCGGGTGTATGGGGCCAGCCGCTCTTTCTGCTCGGGCGTCAGGCGCAGCACCCGTCCGGTCGCCTCGTCCACGAATGCCAGATGGCTCGTGGCGCGGACGCAGTCCTCCCGGGTGACGGGGTCCAGCACCGTGTAGTGGATGTCGAAGCTGGCCCCCTTGACGGCGCCGATCCAGAGCTGGACGACGGCGGGTACGTTCCGGTACTCAAGCGTCCGGACGTACCTGATCTTGTGCTCCACCACGAGTGCCAGCGTCCCCTCCGGAACCGCGTTGAACAGCGCCACCGGGGGCTCGGTCCCGGGCAGTCCGGCGCCGCGGGGCGGTCCGAACGCCGCGATGCGCGCCTCCTCAAGGATGCGGACAATCTGGACGTTGTTGATGTGCCCGTACGCGTCCATGTCGCCCCAGCGCATCGGCACTTCCACCTCGAGCAACTCGGGCATGTCATGGCGTGGGGTGTCCGCGCCTGTCGCCTCCCCGGCCGGGCCGCCGGCGCTCAGCTGTGCACCGCCGTCGCGTCCTCCGCCGCATCCGCCGAGGCCGCGTCCGCGTCCTCCCCGGCGAACTGGGACATGTACAGCCGGTAGTAGGCGCCCTGCAGGGCCAGCAGCTGGGCGTGCCGCCCCTGCTCCACGATCCGGCCGGCCTCCATGACAAGGATGGTGTCCGCGTCCCGGATGGTGGAAAGCCGGTGGGCGATCACGAAGCTGGTGCGCTCAGTGCGCAGCGCGGCCATGGCCTTCTGGACCAGCGCCTCGGTGCGGGTGTCCACGGAGCTTGTGGCCTCGTCCAGGATCAGCAGCGACGGGTCCGCCACGAAGGCCCGGGCGATGGTGATCAGCTGCTTTTCGCCGGCACTGACGTTGTTGCCTTCCTCGTCGATGACCGTGTTGTAGCCGTCCGGCAGGGCGCGGACGAAGCGGTCCACGAACGTGGCCTTGGCCGCAGCCATGATCTGGTCCTCCGTGGCGTCCAGCTTGCCGTAGCGGATGTTCTCGTAGATGGTGCCGCCGAACAGCCACGCGTCCTGCAGCACCATGCCGACCTTGGCGCGCAGCTCGGACCGGCTCAGCCGGGTGATGTCCACGCCGTCCAGGGTGATGCTGCCGGCATTGAGCTCGTAGAAGCGCATCACCAGGTTGACCAGGGTGGTCTTGCCCGCTCCGGTCGGTCCCACGATCGCCACGGTGTGCCCCGGCTCGGCGGTGAAGGACAGGTCCTCGATCAGCGGTTTGTCCGGCGAGTAGCTGAACGTGACGTGCTTGAACTCGACGTGGCCGTCCGTCTTTGCCGGGAGGTGCTCGGTGGCGGTCTCGGGGTCCTGTTCGTCGGCGTCGAGGAATTCAAAGACCCGCTCGGCGGAGGCGACCCCGGACTGCAGCATGTTGGCCATGCCGGCCATCTGCCCAAGCGGCTGGGTGAACTCCCGCGAGTACTGGATGAACGCTGTTGCGTCGCCCAGGCTCATCGCGCCCGACGCCACCCGGAGTCCACCGACGACGGCGATGCCCACGTAGCTGAGGTAGGAGACGAACTGCATGACCGGCATGATCATGCCCGAGACGAACTGGGCGCCGAAGCTGGCCCTGTAGAGTTCCTCGTTGCGCTCGTCGAAGCGGGCCAGCATGTCGGCGTCGCGGCCGAAGACGCGGACGAGGTCGTGGCCGGAGAAGGATTCCTCGATCTGGCCGTTGAGCTCACCGGTGTTCTTCCACTGGGCGGCGAAGAGCCTTTGGCTGCGGGCACCGATGATGCCGGCGGCCACGCCGGAGAGCGGCAGCGCGATGAGCGCGATCAGGGCCAGCTGCCAGGACACGATGAACATCATGATCACGATGCCGAGCACTGTCAGGGCCGAGTTCACGAGCTGTGCGAAGGCCTGCTGGAGCGCCTGCTGGATGTTGTCGACGTCGTTGGTGACGCGGGAGAGGATGTCGCCGCGCTGGCGGGTGTCGAAGTAGTTCAGCGGGAGCTTGTTGAGTTTCTTCTCGGTGTCATCGCGCAGGTTCCGGACCACGCGCATGACCAGCACATTCAGGACATAGCCCTGGAGCCACAGGAAGATGTTGGCGACGAAGTACATGACCAGCACCACGCTGATCAGGAATGCGAGTTTCTGGAAGTCGATGCCGGCGCCGGGCACCACGTCCATCTTCGCCAGCATGTCCGCGAAGTTGTCCTGGCCCTGCGAACGCAGGCCCTCGATGAACTGTTCCTTCGTGGCACCGGCCGGAAGCTGCTTGCCGACCACTCCGGCGAAAATCACGTCCATCGCCTGGCCGAGGATGCGCGGCGCGATGACGTTGAGGACCACCGCAACGGTCACCATCGCGAGGACCGCGACGATGCCGGCGCGTTCGGGTTTCAGCAGGCCCATGAGCCGTTTGGCCGAGGGCCAGAAGTGCTGTGCCTTCTTGGCCGGCACCGCGCCGAACATGCCGCCGTCGGCTTCGCCGGGCGTGTACTCCTCCTCGACGAAGTCCTCGTCGGTCACGACGGCCGCGGCAGTTCCGGCTGCGGCGCTGTGCGGTTCCGGCCCGGTTGCCTTCTCGGGTGCAGTGGAGACTTTCTCGTTGGTGCTCATGCCACTGCCTCCGCGCTCAGCTGGGATTCGACGATTTCCTGGTACGTGCTGGAGCTTTCCAGCAGTTCCTCATGGGTGCCGCGGTCCACGATCCTGCCGTTGTCCAGCACGAGGATCTGGTCGGCGTCGGCGATGGTGGACACGCGCTGTCCGACGATGATCACCGTGGCGTCGGCCGTCTTGGCCTTGAGCGCCCGGCGGAGCCTGGCGTCCGTGGCGACGTCCAGGGCGGAGAACGAGTCGTCGAACAGGAAGACCTTGGGCTTGGTGACGAGGGCCCGGGCAATGCACAGCCGCTGCCGCTGCCCGCCGGAAACGTTGGTGCCGCCCTGGGCGATCCGCGAAGCGAGGCCGCCCTTTTTCTCGCGCACGAAGTCGGCTGCCTGGGCGACGGTCAGGGCCTCCCACAGGTCCTCGTCCGTGGCCTCGGGCTTGCCGAAGCGCAGGTTGTGCTCGATGGTTCCGGAGAACAGGTAGGGCCGTTGCGGCACCATGGCCACCCGCTCGGTGATCTCGGCCCGGTCCAGCGCCGTGACGGGGACGCCGTCGAGCAGGACCTCGCCCGCTTCGGCGTCGTAGAGCCGCGGCAGCAGGGCCAGCAGGCTCGACTTGCCGGCGCCCGTGGAGCCGATGATCGCGACGGTCTGGCCGGGCTCGGCGGTGAAGCTGATATTGCTCAGCACGGGAGCCTCGGCGCCGGGGTAGGCGAAGGTCACGTTCCGGAATTCAACGCGGCCGGCCTTCGCGGCCGGCGTCACGGGGGTGAGCGGTTCGTGGAGGGAGGGTTCGACGTCGAGCACTTCACCGATGCGGTCGGCGCAGACCGAGGCACGGGGAATCATCATGGCCATGAAGGTGCCCATCATGACGGCCATGAGGATCTGCAGCAGATACTGCAGGAAGGCCGTCAGGGAACCCACCTGCATTTCGCCGGCGTCGACGCGCTGGCCGCCGAACCAGAGCACGGCGGCAGTGGAGATGTGCAGGATCATCCCGATGGCGGGGAACATCAGCACGAACAAGGAGCCGATCTTCAGCGAGACGTCGGTGAGGTCCTTGTTGGCTGCGCCGAAGCGCTCGGCCTCGTGCGGTTCGCGCACAAAGGCCCGGACCACGCGGATGCCGATGATCTGTTCGCGGAGGACGCCGTTGAGCCGGTCGATTTTCTCCTGCATGGAACGGAAGAGCGGCATGAGGCGGACCACCAGATACCCCACCACGACCACCAACAGCGGCACCGAGACCCAGACGAGCCAGGACAGGTTGAGGTCCTCGCGCAGGGCCATGAAGATTCCGCCGATGCACATGATGGGCGTAGCCACCATGAAGTTCAGCGTCATAAGCATGAGCATCTGGACCTGCTGCACGTCGTTGGTGCCGCGGGTGATCAGGGTGGGGGCGCCGAAGAGGTTGACGTCCCGCGCGGAGAAGCTGCTGACCTTGCGGAAGACGCCGCGGCGGAGGTCGCGGCCGAACGCCATCGACGCCTTCGAGCCGAAGTAGACGCCGGCGATCGCGGTGGCCACCTGGACCAGGGCGACGCCGAGCATGATGCCGCCCGTGCGCCAGATGTAGTCCGTATCGCCGCGGGAGACGCCCTCGTCGATGATCTGGGCATTGAGGCTGGGGAGGTAGAGAGCGGCGATGGTGGATGCCAGCTGGAAGACGACCACAGCCGCGATGTATGGCAGATACGGCTTGGAATAGCGCCGCATGAGGGTGACGAGCATGCCCACGAGTCCTTTGGAAGGCCGGACAGGAAGACCGGACAGAGTGCATTGGAAAACAGTGCTTGGAAGAGCTGATTGAAGACTAGCCCGTGGGGCCGACAGCTTTAGCCATCCAACTGTACGAAATCGCCCGCCCGGGTGGAACACGGGACGATGAATATCATCCAAACGGTGTACATGGCGCCCGCCCGCTCCGTCCGCTCCCCCAGCGGGGCCAGCGGGGCCAGCGGGGCCAGCGACATGAAGAAGGTCCCGCTGCCGCCCTCGCGGGTGGCAGCGGGGCCAGTTGGGGCCAGCGACATGAAGAAGGTCCCGCTGCCGCCCTCGCGGGTGGCAGCGGGACCTTTCAGGGACCGGGACCGGAGCGAACAAGCCGGGGCCGGTTGCCCGGACCCCGGCCCGGCGCCCTACTCGCCCCTGTGCCGGCCGTGCGTGGCGATGTAGTCGGCAGCCGCCCGCTGCATCTTGCGCTGCTTGGCCAGCTGCCGGCGCAGAACCGTGAGCTCCTCGGCAACACGGGCCTGCTCTGCGGCGATTGCACGCTGCTCTGCGGCCTGTTCGGTTACGGCGCGCAGCGCCTCCGCGAGCTGGAGTTGCTGCTCGGCCAGCAACTGCTGGGTCTGCAGCAGCACGGGCACGAGGTCGGCGGGCTCGGGGCGATCATCGGCCACCAACGTCCGTACCCGCTGACGGGCGCCTTCCCTCTCGGTGCGGTCCGCGCCGGACGCCCCCGGACGGGACGCCCGATCAGAAGTCCGGTCGGCTTCCTGGCGGGCGGCGTCGGGGAAGCGGGACTGGGCACGTTCCCGGCTGAGCACCTCGATGAACTCCCGGTCCAGGTCCACGTCGTCGGTACCAGTCCCGTCTCCGGACGGGGCTGCGCTGGCGGCGTCGTTCCCGGCATTGCCCAGCGCCGTCGGGGCGGCACCTCCGGCTGCTGCCACGGCGGCATCGGCGGCGGCGCCGCCCGCGGCCTCCGGCCGGATGTCCACAGTGCGGCGCAGCGGGCGCTCCTTGATGAACAGGATGGCCACTAGTGCCACGAGGCCGATGATCGCCGAGATCAGGAAGACCTCCGCAATTGCGTCACCGTACGCGGCCCGCATGATGTCGCGGATCGGTGCCGGCATGTCTTTGAGGTCCATGCTGGCCCCTGATGATCCTGCCGGGACGTGGATTCCGGCGGCAGCGAGCCCCTCGACGACGAGTTCCTTGACCCGGTTACTCAGTACAGCGCCAAGAACCGAGACGCCGATGGCTCCGCCGACGGACCGGAAGAAGGCGACCGAGGCGCTGGCCGTGCCGATGTCCTTGGCCTGGACCGTATTCTGCACGGCGAGGACGAGGTTCTGCATCAGCAAGCCAAGCCCGATGCCGAGGATGGCCGTGTAGATGCCGGTCAGCCACAGGTCGGTGGTGTGGTCCATGCTGCCGGCCAGGCCGAGGCCGCCGATCAGCAGGACGGCACCGGCAATCAAGTACCGCTTCCACTTGCCGGTGCGGCTGATGAGCATGCCCGAGACGACCGAACCGATCAGGTTGCCCGCGATCATGGGCAGCGTCAGCAGGCCGGCCTCGGTGGGCGTGGCGCCGCGTGCTACCTGGAAGTACTGGCCAAGGAACGTCGATGAACCGAACATGCCCACGCCGACGGCCACCGAGGCCAGGATCGCCAGGGCAGTGGTCCGCTCCGAGATGATCTTGAGCGGGATGATGGGCTGGGCCACCTTGGATTCGACGAGCACCAGCAGGCCCAGGAGCACGACGCCGCCGCCCACCATGACCACCGACTGCCACGACCACCAGTCGTAGTAGTCAGGGTTGCCGGCGAAGGACACCCAGATGAGCAGCAGGCTGACCCCTGAGGTCAACAGGATGGAGCCGAGCCAGTCGATCTTGGCGGGGCGCTTGACGTGCGGAATCTTCAGGGTGATCTGCAGCAGGATGAGGGCGACGACGGCGAGAGGGACGCAGACGAAGAAGGTCCAGCGCCAGCCCAGCGGGCTGTCGACGATGAAGCCGCCCAGCAGCGGGCCGCCGGCCGTGCCGACAGCCATGACGCCGCCCATGTAGCCGGAGTACTTTCCGCGGTCACGCGGCGGGATCATCGAGCCGATGATGGCCTGGGCCAGGGCGGTGAGCCCGCCCATGGCGATGCCCTGGATGACACGGGCTGTCAGCAGCAGCGGGATGGTCGCGGACAGGCCCGCCATGACGGAGCCCGCCACGAAGATCACGATGCTGAGCTGGACGAGGATCTTCTTGTCGAAGAGGTCCGCCAGCTTGCCCCAGATCGGAGTGGTGGCAGCGTTGGCCAGAAGCGCCGCAGTGATCACCCAGGCAAAGTCCGTCTGGGTGCCCTTGAGCTCGGACATGATGGTGGGCAGGGCGTTGGCAACAATCGTGCTGCTCAGGATGGCGGTAAAGAACGCCGCCAGCAGCCCGGTGAGCGCTTCCATGATCTGGCGGTGGGTCATTGCCGCAGGCTCTGCGGCGGGCCGGGATGCGCGGGGCGCCTCCGGCAGGTCCGACGGGGCCGGGGACGGCCCCGTGGCGGCAGCGTGGCTAGCCATAGATCTACTCCTCAACAATTTCGGTCGTATTCGTGGGTCCGGCCGTCGTTGCCCGGGCTGAGGCCCGAAGGGACTCAGCAAGTTTTTTCAAGGTTCGCGCCGTCAGTTCAACGTCGTCCTCGCTCCAGTCCTGCAGCAGGCCCTGGATGGTGGCCGTGCGCTGGTCTTCGATGACGCGCAGCTTTTGGGCGCCGGAGGCGGACAGCGCGATCAGTTGCGCCCGGCCGTCCTCGGGGTCCGGCCGGCGGACCACGTAGCCGTGTTCCTCGAGTTCGGCGATGTGCCGGCTGAGGACCGGAGCGCTGACGCCGAGGCGCTCCGCCAGATGCGTGGCCCGCGATTCGCCCTCCCCGACGAAGCGGAGAACGCCCTGCAGCGCGACGCCGGTCTCCTGCCCGCGCACGTTGGCGGTGGCAACGCAGCGCACGGCACGCTGGAGGTCGAAGATCTGGTAGACGAGCTTGGCTGCCGCGGTGGTTTCAACTGACATTCAGGACACCCCTCTTTTGTTTGCCCAAGGCAACTATATACCCAAATTGGTTACTTTGGGAAACTAACTCTCTGTGAGGCGGCTTACCGCGGCCGAGGGAAGGGCTTAAACGGCAAAAGCGGACCGGCCAGGTCTGCCCTCATGGTGAGGGCGGACCCGGCCGGTCCGCGCTGTATTGGTGCCGCTACCGCAGTGGTGCTACTTCAGTTTTCTTGTTCGGAGCGTGGCGCCCCGGCCTAGGTGGCCAGGTGGGTGGGGGCGAACATCTTGAGCAGGGTTTCGACGACGACGACGTTGGGACCGTCCGCGGCGAAGCCCGCCTTCAGCGCGTCCCTGACGTCCCCGGGGGCGACCCGGACAGCGGGGACCCCGAAGGCCTCCGCCAGCTTGACGAAGTCGGGCCGGGCGAGCTCGGTGGCAGTGGCCTTGCCGAAGGCGCCGACCATGTATTCGCGCAGGATGCCGTAGCCGCCGTCGTCCACGATCAGCCAGGTGACCGGGATGTTGTGCTGCCGGGCGGTGGCCAGTTCGGAAATGGAGTACATGGCCGAGCCGTCGCCGGAGACGGCCAGCACCCTGGCGTTTCCGGCAGATGCGCCGCCGGAGCCGCCGGTGGTTTCGAGCCCGACGGCGCCGCCGATCGCGGCGGGGAAGCCGAAGCCCAGGCCGCCGGCGCCCTGGGCGGAGTGGAACTGGCCGTCGCGGGCGTCCCAGCAGCTCCAAGCCCAGTAGGCGGAGATGGTCATGTCCCAGAATGTCTGCATGCCCGCGGGAACGGCTTCGCGGATGTCGGCCATGAACTTCAGTTCCTTGCCGAGGTCCTGGACTTCGAGGCGGGTCCGGACCTTGGCCAGCGTGTCCTTGACCAGGGTTTCGGGAGGGGTTCCGCGCCAGTCGGCGCGTTCGCCGTGCGGTTCGGTCAGCGCCTCGTCCAGGGCCGCAAGAGCCTGGCCCGCGTCCGCACGGATGCCCAGGCCGGGACGGTTGGACTCCAGGACCCGGGGCTCGGCATCGATCTGGATGATCCGGCCGCGCGGTTCGAAGGTGAAGTAGTTCGAGGTCACCTCGCCCAGCGAGGAGCCGACCACGATCAGGACGTCGGCGTCCTCGAGGAGCTCGGTCATGTACCGGTCCTCGATCCAGGCCTGGAGCGAGAGCTCATGGTTCCAGGGAAATGCGCCGTTGCCCCCGGGGGTGCAGATCACCGGGGCGCGCAGCTTCTCCGCAAGCGAGAGCAGCGATTTCTCGGCCCCGCCGCGGCGCGTGCCGCCGCCGGCGATGATCGCGGGACGCTCCGACGCCGAGAGCCACTTCACGGCCTCGCGGACCAGCTCCACGCGGGGCGGGTTGTCCGCGGCTTCGGCCAGGGCATCCTCCACCGGAGGCACCACGATCGGGTCAAGCAGCACGTTCTGCGGGATCTCCAGCCACACCGGACCCTGCGGCGAGGAAATCGCCTCGGTCCAGGCATCCTGGATCGCCGACGGGATACCGGAGGCGTGCTGGATCAGCCGCTGGGACTTCGTGACGTTCGCGGCCGAGGCCTTCTGGTCATCGAGCTGGTGCAGCATGCCCTTGCGCCGGGCGCCCAGTCCCTCCAGCGGGATCTGGCTCGCCACCACCACCATGGGCACGCCGGTGGCGTAGGCCTCCTGCAGACCGGCCAGCGACGTCAGCGCGCCCGGACCGGTCGAGAGGAACAGCACCCCCACCTCGCCCGTGGCGCGGGAGTACCCGTCCGCCGCGAAGGCCGAGTTGTTCTCCACCCGGGACGAGACAAAATGCAGATTCCCGCGGCCCATCGCGTCAAACAAGCCCAGGGCGTGCTGGCCCGGGATGCCGAAGACAGTCTTCGCGCCCAGCGCCTCGAGTGTCTCGACGACGAGGTCCCCGCCGTTGCGTACCCCGCTCACAGCGAAACGGCCGGGGTAGCCACAGTGGAGCCGAAACCGGCCGGGCGGCGGGGTTCCTGGCCGAGGGCCTGGGCGGCGTAGCCGTTGGCGGCGCCAAAGCGGTCGCCTTCCACGGCGCGGTCCGCCATGAGGGTCACGAGTTCGTAGGCGACATGGCTTGCCGCCACCCCGGTGATCTCGGCGTGGTCATACGCGGGGGCGACCTCGACGACGTCGGCCCCCACCAGGTTCATGCCGCGGAAGCCGCGGATGATTTCCAGCAGCTCGCGGCTTGTGATGCCGCCGGCTTCCGGTGTGCCGGTGCCGGGGGCGTGGGCCGGGTCGAGGACGTCGATGTCGACTGAAATGTAGAGCGGGCGGTTGCCGATCCGGTCCCGGACCTTGGCCACCGTCTCCAGGACGCCCTGGTAATACACGTCCGCGGAGGTGACGATGCCGAAGCCGAAGCGGTGGTCGTCGTCGAGGTCCTTTTTGCCGTAGAGCGGGCCGCGGGTGCCAATGTGGCTGATGGCCTCGGTGTCCAGGATGCCTTCCTCGACGGCGCGGCGGAACGGCGTTCCGTGCGTGTATTCGGCACCGAAATAGGTGTCCCAGGTGTCCAGGTGCGCGTCGAAGTGCAGCATCGCAACGGGTTCCCCGGCCCGCTCGGCCGCGGCGCGCAGCAGTGGCAGGGCGATGGTGTGGTCCCCGCCGAGAGTCAGCAGCTTGCTGCCGGAGGCCGTGAGGTCCAGGGCGTTCTGCTGGATGGTTTCAATGGCCTCGTTGATGTTGAACGGGTTGACGGCCATGTCCCCGGCGTCGGCTACCTGGATGTTCTCGAAGGGGCTGACGTCCCAGGCCGGGTTGTACGGCCGCAGGAGCCGGCTCGCCTCGCGGACGTGGTTGGCCCCGAAACGGGCGCCGGGACGGTAGGAGACGCCCGAGTCGAAAGGCACGCCGACCACCGTGACGTCGGCCTTGGCCACCTGGTCCAGCCGAGGCAGGCGGGCGTAGGTGGCAGCCCCGGCGTAGCGCGGGATGCGGGATGAATCGATGGGGCCAAGGTTGCCATTGGCCTCGATGCGCAGCTCTTCCAAAAGAAGCCTCTCCTTCGAGGATTGACCGACGGTTGTGACAGTCATCATACACTCGAAGTTTCGTACCGCGCATCAATTGTTTACCAATCATGCAATGGCTTCCGCGCCCCGCTCCCCCGTCCGGACGCGGACGGCGTCCGTGACCTCAATGATCCAGATCTTGCCGTCCCCGAACTGGCCGGTGCGGCCGCCCGCTTCCACGGCGGCCAGAACGCCGGCCAGGCCGTCGTCGTTGACCAGCACTTCCACCCGCGCCTTGGGCAGCAGGTCGGAGCTGTATTCGGCGCCCCGGTACACCTCGGTGTGGCCCCGCTGCCGGCCGAAGCCGCTGGCCTGGCTCACGGTCAGGCCGTTGATGCCGGCACGTTCCAGGGCGGCGCTGACCGCGCCGACCCGCTCCGGCCGCACGATCGCCGTCACGAGCTTCATCTCGACACCTTCATTTCGACGCCGTTATCTCAACGCCGTCATCTCAACATCGTGCCGCGGACGGCAGCGTTGTCGCCCTCGGCGCGGGCCTCGGCGCGGGCCTCGGCTTCGGCCGGAGTCTCATGGTGAGCTTCGGCGCTGGCCTCGGTCTGCGAATGCGCGGCAGGGGACGCGGCATGCGGATCGCCGGGGTGGAAGCTGCCGCCGACCATGAGGAGTTCGTACGCCGTTTCGGCATGCTCGGTGACGTCGATGCCGGAGAGTTCGTCGGCCTCGGACACACGCATGCCGATGGTCTTGTGGATCGCGAAGCCGATCAGGGTGGTCATCACCGCGCTCCAGGCCGTGACGATCAGCGCGGTGAGGATCTGCGGCCAGAACTGCGCCAGACCGCCGCCGTAGAACAGTCCGCCGCCTGTTTTCGCGGAAGGAAGGGCGAAGAACCCCAGGGACAGCGTCCCCCATAGGCCGCCCACGAAGTGCACCGCTACGACGTCGAGCGAGTCATCCAGCCCGATCTTGAACTTCAGCCCGACGGCGAGGGCGCAGACGGCACCCGCGACCGTGCCGATCAGGATTGCCCCGACGGGGTCGATGAACCCGCAGGCCGGGGTGACGGCCACCAGTCCGGCGACGGCGCCGGAGGCGGCGCCAAGCGAGGTGGCATGCCCGTCGCGCAGCCGTTCCACGAACAGCCAGCCCAGCAGGGCGGCGCTGGTGGCCAGCAGCGTGTTGGTCCACGCCAGGGCGGCCGTGGCATCGGCGGCGAGTTCCGAGCCGGCGTTGAAACCGAACCAGCCGAACCAGAGGAGCCCCGCGCCGAGCATGACGAACGGCAGGTTGTGCGGCCGGATGTTCGGGTCCTTCATGAAGCCGAGCCGTTTGCCGAGCACCACCGCCAGCATCAGCCCGGCAATGCCGGCGTTCATGTGGACCACCGTGCCGCCGGCGAAGTCGAGGGCGGCGATCTTGCTGCCGATGATCCCGGTGGGCCCGAAGATGCCGCCACCCCAGACCCAGTGCGCAATCGGAGCATAGACAAGCGTGACCCAGAGGGCGGCGAAGAGGAGCCAGGGTCCGAACCTGACCCGTTCGGCGACCGCCCCGCTTATGAGGGCGACGGTGATGATGGCGAAGGTGGCCTGGAAGCCGATGAAGATCATGTCCGGCAGGCCGGCGGCTTTGGAGCCGATGCTGCTGGTCAGCCCGCTGAGGCCGAAGTTGGTGAAGGGATCCCCGACGAAGCCGCCCCACGTATCCGGTCCGAAGGCCAGGCCGTAGCCCCAGAGGGCCCAGACGACGGCCACCACGCCCATGGCGCCGAAACTCATCATCATGATGTTGAGGACCGATTTCATTCTGACCAGGCCGCCGTAGAAGAACGCCAGGCCGGGGGTCATCAGGAGGACCAGGGCGGACGCCGTGAGCATCCATGCCGTCGATCCGGGGTCAAGAGCCTGGGGATCGACGGCCATTCCTACTGCAAGCACAGAGAACTTCATTGCGGGAGCCTTCCTCGAGGGCCGGCGCTGCGAGGGTGCCGGATCGGCGAGACCATGTGATGTGGGACTGCTGCAAGTCCCCCCGCACGGAACGCTACCCACGGAGTGTTTCGGGAAGGCGCTCCTTATCTTGCGGGCACGTTACGGGACGGCCCCGGGGATTAAATTGCCATTTCCGGCACGTTTCCGGGATGTGACATACATCTCACCAAGGCCCGTCGCGGCCGGCCGACGTTCCTTCCCGGTTACTTCCACGCCCACTCCAGGCCCGCCCCGGGATTCAGCGTCTTTGCCGGCCGCGGAGCCGCCCCCGCGTCGTGCAACCGGGAAGGAACGCAGCCGGCGCCCGCCGATCGGCGTCCAAACAGCTGAATTGCCAGCAGAATTCAGTGTCCACATAGCCCCATTGCCGCCTTCCGCGCCAGAGGCCGACCCTATGGACTGGCGGCATGGACGCCATCAGCTACCTTGCCCAACTCGGCGGAGTCGCCCGGACCGGCCAGTTTTTGGTCGCGGGCTACTCCCGGACGGACATCGCCGGGCTGACGAGGGCGGGGGCGCGCCAACCCAGGCGAGGAGTGTTCATGCTCCCCGGGTGCCAGCCGGAGCTCGCTGCGGCCATTCGGCACAATGCCCGCGTCACCTGCGCCAGTGCCGCCGCGCACTACGGCCTCTGGCTTAGGGAGGTCCCGGCCCAGCACCATTTGGCCTGCAACCACGGACACGGAACCGGCTTCATCAGGCATCGGACCATCAGATTCGATGGCCCTCCCCAGCTGCCAGTGGCCGCGGTCGAGGACGTGGCGCTGCATGCGCTGTCGTGTTTGGGGCCGCCCGCATCAACAGCCCTGGCGACATCAGCCATGCGCTTGCACGGCATTCCCCTCGAATTGCTGAAGGCCCAGCTCATCGGCGACCGGTCGGGGCCGGTACTCCAGGCCCTGCGGCAGCTGGATTTACGCGCCGAGTCAATTGTGGAGGTGGATGCCCAGCATCTCTTCAAGGCAAACGGAATCGGCTTCGACGCCCAAGTCAAGCTCCCGGGAATCGGCCGGGTCGACTTCCTTGTTGAGGGATTCCTCATCGTGGAAGTGGACGGGTACGCATACCACTCCAACCGCGACGCTATGCGCCGGGACCTGGGACGCAACAACGCCTCCACGGTCAACGGGTTTGCCGTGCTGAGGTACATGCCGGAACACATCTGGTTTGAGCCGGAGCGTGTCATCGCCGAAATTCGGGCGGTGCTGGGCCGGACCCCGCGCAGCGTTCCGTGACGTTCCTGCCCGGTTGCCTCCGGGCACCACCCCGGACCGCCCGCTACATGCCGGGACTTCGCGGCCGCCCGCTACCTTCGCCGGCTCAGCAAGCGGGAAGGAGCGCAACGGCAGGCAGGCACCCCGCCGGCCCCTAGCGGCTGGCCGCCGGCACCAGCACCCACAGCACCTCGACGGCGTCGTCCGTGGGGTTGACCCAGGTGTGCGGTTCCCGCCCCGGGAACGTGACCGTGTCTCCGGTACTGAGTTCGAATTCTTCGTTGGTAAGGATCAGCCGGATGCTGCCTTTGACCACGTGCAGGACGTCGACGTCGCAGTCCACGGCGTAGAGTTCGGACTCCCCGCGCCCGCGCGGCTCGATGACAGCCTGAATGATCTGGACGCGGCGCTCGGAGCGTGCAGTCAGGAGCCGCTCGACGATCCCTTCGCCGCCAAGGGAGATCCGCGGACCCTCGTTCTGTTTGGTTAGGTGGGTTTCCGGTGCGGCGAAGAGGTCGCCGATCGAGATGGACAGGACCTGGCACAACGTCACCAGGGATGCGACCGACGGCGAGGTCAGGTCCCGCTCGACCCGGCTGAGGAATCCCTTGGTGAGCCCGGTGGCGTCGGCAACCTGTTCAATGGTGAGCCGCTGCGACTGCCGGGCGGCGCGGATCCTAGAACCGATGGCCACAGGAACGTTGCTCGGTTCTACCGGTAGAGCCTTCATATAGGAACCTTTCACGGCCGGCCGCTTGGCCCCATCATTGGAGCAATCCTAGCGGGAGCGGCCCTTCGTGACGCGGATGCGGCGGCGGCGCACCCTGCGCCTTGACTGTTACCGACATCACAGCATACTGTTTGGCAACATACGTTGCCTATGAGGCAATACCCGGCCGGTTCCTACAGGCACCAGCCGCCAACCACGTTCCGCAGCTGCCTGCTTGCCGGTCACACCGTCGTCGCCCGGCAATGCCCATACCCGCTGCCAAACAGCTCCAAGGAGCCCTCAATGGACGCAAGCTTCATCAACATCGCCATCGTGGTGGTGTATCTGGTCGCCATGCTGGCCTTCGGCTGGTGGGGCAAATCCCGCACCAAGAACAACAGCGACTTCCTCGTCGCCGGCCGCCGGCTCGGACCGTTCCTCTACACCGGCACCATGGCCGCCGTCGTGCTTGGCGGCGCCTCCACCGTCGGCGGCGTGGGCCTGGGCTACAAGTTCGGCATCTCCGGCATGTGGCTCGTGGTGGCCATCGGCGCCGGCGTGCTGCTGCTGAGCCTGCTCTTCGCCGGCACCATCCAAAAACTGAAGATCTACACCGTCTCCCAGATGCTGACCCTGCGCTACGGCAGCAAGGCCACGCAGACCTCCGGCATCGTCATGCTGGCCTACACGCTGATGCTCTGCGCCACCTCCACAGGCGCCTACGCCACCATCTTCGTGGTGCTCTTCGGCTGGGACCGCGCCCTCGCCATCGCCATCGGCGGGGCAATCGTGCTCATCTACTCAACAATCGGCGGCATGTGGTCCATCACGCTGGCCGACCAGGTCCAGTTTGTGATCAAGACGGTCGGCATCTTCGTGCTGATGCTGCCGTTCACGCTCAACGCCGCCGGCGGCCTGGACGGGATCCGCAGCCGGGTGGACGCCAGCTTCTTCCAGATCGACGGCATCGGCGCCCAGACGATCATCACCTACTTTGTGGTCTACACGCTCGGCCTGCTGATCGGCCAGGACATCTGGCAGCGCGTGTTCACCGCCAAGACCCCCGAGGTGGCGCGCTGGGGCGGCTCCACGGCCGGCATCTACTGCATCCTCTACGGTGCCGCCGGTGCCCTGATCGGCCTCGGCGCCCGCGTCGCCCTGCCGCAGATCGATGTCAAGGCCCTCGGCAAGGACGTCGTCTATGCTGAGGTCGCCACCCATCTGCTGCCCATCGGCATCGGCGGCCTCGTGCTCGCCGCGGCCGTCGCGGCCATGATGTCCACCGCCTCCGGCGCCCTCATCGCAGCCGCCACGGTGGCCCGCGCCGACGTGCTCCCGTTCGTCGCCGGCTGGTTCGGCAAGACCGTCAACACCGGCGACACCGACAACCCCGAACACGACGTCAAGGCGAACCGGATGTGGGTCCTCGGCCTCGGCGTCGTGGCGATCCTGATCGCCATCATCACCAAGGACGTCGTCGCCGCCCTGACGATTGCCTACGACATCCTCGTCGGCGGCCTGCTTGTGGCCATCCTCGGCGGCCTGGTGTGGAAGCGCGGCACCGGCGTCGCGGCCGCAGCGTCCATGGCAGTCGGCTCCGTCGTCACCCTCGGCACCATGATCATCCTGGAAGTCAACGCCGAAGTGCCGCTGGACGGCATTTACGCCAACGAGCCGATCTACTACGGCCTCATCGCCTCGGCGGTCGTCTACGCCGCAGTGTCGCTGCTGACTCCCCCGACAGATCCCGCGGTCATGCAGAACTGGCAGCGCCGTGTTGCCGGCGGTGCCACAGAGGGCGAGCAGGCCACCGCGCTGACTCACTAGGGGCCGGGCCCGCCAGGGACACCGCGGGCCTGAACGAAAGTCAACAAAAGTTAAAGCTCGACGGCGGCGCTCCCCTTCCGGGGTGCCGCCGTCGACCTTTAACACCGGTTCGACTGACTCCTGTTCGACGTCACTCGTTTTCCTCGGGCTCGAGGAACTCTTCCCCTTCCACAGGCACAACCGGCTTCTCGTCGTCCAGGAAGTCCGTCCGGTCCAGGGGAACCAGCCGATCGGCCTCCTCCAGAATCTCGTCCTCCTCGGTTTCGGGGACATCACTCACGGGCGCGTCCTCTGCGTAGTCGTACGCGGGATCGGACTCGAGCGAATCCCGCGACGGCTGGGGACCTGATCCAGTGCTGTTCATGATGCAACCTCCGTCTGGCAGCGGTGGCGGCAAGGGCTCCGGGAGCCCGCCCTGGGTTTCATTCGAACACCGTGAGCCCGGCCGGTCAAGGGTTCCCCACCGGCGCCGACCGCCGCCGCGGACGGTGCGCTGCGGCCTGCCGGTTACGGGCTCCCTAAACTCCCGGCTGAGGAAGACCGGCCGAAAATCCGCGGAATTACGGGGTAGTCTGGAGTGGCAATGGGGCCGGACCACGCCCGACCAAACCCAGGAGTTTTTTCGTGTCTCAGCACACCGAATCCAATCACAACGGCTCTCAGCAGCACTCTCCGGCACCAGCCTTAGCAGTACCCAGCGCCACGGACATCAAGCGCTGGCGCCAGTATCTGGCAGATGAACGGGCCGAGGCGGCCGTCTACCGCGACCTGGCGCAAAACCGCAGCGGCGAAGAACGCGCCATCCTGCTCGCCCTGGCCGAGGCGGAGGGCCGCCATGAGGCGCACTGGCTCAAACTGCTGGGCGAGCACGCGGGCAAGGACCGGCATGCGTCCTTCCGGAGCCGGTTCCTAGGGTTCCTGGCCCGCCACTTCGGCTCGGTCTTCGTCCTGGCCCTGGCGCAGCGGGCGGAGAGCCGCTCCCCGTACGCCACCGAACCGTCCGCCACGCCCGCCATGGTCGCCGACGAGCAGATCCATGAAGAAGTGGTCCGCGGGCTGGCCACCCGGGGCCGCAACCGGCTGGCGGGAACGTTCCGGGCCGCCGTCTTTGGCGCAAACGACGGGCTGGTGAGCAACCTTTCCCTCGTCATGGGCATGGCTGCCTCCGGCGTTGGAAGCCAGGTGGTGCTCCTGAGCGGTGTCGCCGGTCTGCTGGCCGGTGCGCTGTCCATGGGAGCCGGCGAGTTCATTTCCGTCCGTTCCCAGCGCGAGCTCCTCGCCGCGACCCGGCCCACCCAGATCACATTGGCGGCGGCGCCCTTGCTGGACATTGAACACAACGAACTGCTGCTGGTGTATCTGGCCCGCGGCATGTCCCGTGAGGCGGCCGAGCACCGCGTGGCCGAGCGGATGGGCCTGCTGGACTGCGACTGCGACCCGAGCCTGTCCCTGCAGCCGGAACTGCCGGAATCCGCTGACCAGCATGAGGCCGTCGGCACGGCGTGGGGCGCGGCGGCGTCGAGCTTCTGCTTCTTCGCGTCGGGCGCGATCGTGCCGATCATCCCGTTCCTGCTGGGCATGACGGGGCTTGCGGCGCTGGTGGTGTCCGGCGCGCTGGTCGGATTGGCGCTGCTGCTTACCGGGAGTGTTGTGGGTCTGCTCTCCGGCACCTCCCCCGCCACCCGGGGCCTGCGCCAGCTGGCCATCGGCATGGGGGCGGCAGCCGTCACGTACCTGCTGGGCATGGTCTTTGGGGCCGTGGTCGGCTAGTGGAAGGTCCCCCGTTCCGGGACCGCGGGCGGCGGTATAGCCGGCCCGCTACGGCCCTGCGGGTCGCCCGGAACCTTGGCGCAGCTGCCGTGATTGCTGTGGTGGCCTTCCTGGCGGCCGGGCTCCTGTATGGCGATCCGCGATTTACGGGCTTCTTCCAAGCCGGCCACGGAGCGGGCGACACCGCCGGCCAGACAGCCCAGAGCCGGCCCGCCGGTCCGCAGGCGGAACCGCGGACCGGCCGGGAGTCGGGTCAGCCCGCTGTGGCGGCGGATGCCCGGGACACTCCCCCGCCCGGGCACGAGGAACAGGACCATCCCCTCGGCCACCCGCGGAAGCCGGAGGTAGCCAGTTCTTCCTACAAGTTCCTGGCAACCAACCCCGACGGCAGTCCGGTGGGTTACTCGCCCTGCCGGCCGCTGCACTACGTCGTCAACGCGGCCCTTGCTCCGGAGGGCGCCGAACGGCTCGTGGAAGACTCCATCCGGACCACCTCGGAGGACACCGGGATCACTTTCATCTATGACGGCCCCACCAGCGAGACCCCCTCACCCACCCGCGCCCCGTACCAGAAGGACGCCTACGGGGACCGGTGGGCACCATTGCTGATCGCCTGGACCACGCCCGAACAGGCCCCGCAGCTCAAGGGCCCGGTGATTGGCACCGGCGGCAGCACCCACTTCAGTTTTGGTGACGGTCCCAAGAGCTTCGTCACCGGCAGCCTGGAACTGGACGCCCCGCAAATCGCTGAGGACCTGGGCCGTCCCGAGGGCGCGGGCTACGCCACGGCCGTGATCCTGCACGAGCTGGGCCATGTAATGGGCCTGGAGCACGTCGATGACCCCACCCAGCTGATGTATCCGGAGATTGAAACGCCCGAGGGGTTTAACGACGGCGACCTGAACGGACTCTATGAGCTCGGCCGCGCCCAGTGCCGCAAGGACCTCTGACGCTCCTCTCCCCCGTTGCGCTCTCACTTTTTGGCTGCCGGGCTTTTATGGCCCAACAGTGATAGCGCAACGGAGGAGGTGCGGGCGGGTCAGGAGACCTGGAGGCCGCCGTTGATGTCGTACGTGGCCGCGGTGATGTAGCCCGAGTCCTGGCCGAGCAGGAAGGCGATCAGGGCTGCCACTTCCTCGCGGGTGCCGACGCGTCCCATCATGATGCCTTCGGACATCTGCGCCTTGCGTTCCTCACTCAGCGTGCCGCCCATGATGTCGGTGTCGATCGGGCCGGGGGCAATGGCGTTGACGGTGACCCCGAATTCGCCCACCTCGCGGGCCAGTGCACGGGTGAAGCCGATGATTCCGGCCTTGGAGGCGCTGTAGGCGACCTTCGAGTAGGTGCCGCCGCCGCGCTGGGCCGAGATGGACGAGATGCTCACGATCCGGCCCAGCTTGCGTTCGATCATGCCTTTGAGGACCCGCTGGGAGACGATGAATGTTCCGCGCATGTTGATCGCGAACACCTTGTCCCATTCCTCCACGGTTGTTTCCATGAACGTCGTCGGGGAACTGATGCCGGCCAGGTTGGCCAGTGCGACGATCGGGGGCAGGGCGTCCTCGATTTCGGTGATGGCCCGGTCAACGGACGCCGCGTCAGACACATCGGCGCCCACACCCAGGGCCTTGACCGCACGGTTGGAGCCGATCTCGGCGGCAGCGGCCTTGGCGTCCTCGGCGTTGATATCCAGGATGGCGATGGACCAGCCTTCGCTGGCAAGGCGGTCGGCAGCGGCGCGGCCAATGCCGCGGGCCGATGCGGCGCCGGTCAGCACCACGGTGCGTTCGGTGGGGAAGGGGGTTACTTCAGTCATGGGGGTGCTTTCTGCTAGAGGGATTCAGTTGCGCGGGATTCGGTGGCGCGGGACTCAGTTGCCGAAACGGCGGTTGCCGGGGCAGAGACGCCTTCCGGACGCTTGCGGGCATAGAGGTAGGTGGCTACGCCGGTGATCGCCAGGCAGGCGGCGAGGAAGACGAGGCCGCTCTGGCTGTTGCCCGTGGTGTCCTTCAGGAGGCCGACGATGTACGGGGCCACGAAGCCGCCGAGGTTACCGAGCGAGTTGACCATCGCCAGGCCTGCTGCGGCCGCCGCGCCGGTCAGGGCGGCAGACGGCATGGCCAGGAAGGGTGCGATGGCCGAGTAGATGCCCATGGCCGCGAGGGTCAGGAAGACCATGGCAAGGACGGCGTTGACCGGAAGCAGGAACCCGGCGCCCAGGAGCCCGACGGCGGCGAGGATCATGCTGGCGCTGGCGTGCCAGACGCGGTTGCCCGTTCGGTCGGAGCGCTTGCTCCAGAAGTAGACGAAGACGGCGGCGATGGCGTACGGGATGAAGACGATGAAGCCGACTTCGGTGGTGTTGAACTTGCCGAGCGCCTTGACGATGGTCGGCAGCCACAGGCCCAGGCCGTAGATGCCGCAGACCAGGCCGAAATACAGGGCCGAGTAGGCGATGGTGCGGGGGTCCTTGAGGCCGGCCAGGAAGTTGTGGTTGCCGGCCTTCTGCTTGTCCGCGAGTTCCTTGTCCATGGTGGTGCTGAGCCATTCGCGCTCGTCCGGGGCCAGCCACTTGGCCTGGGCCGGACGGTCGGTCATGACGAACGGAGTGATGAGGCCCAGGATGATGGCCGGGATGCCCTCGAGGATGTAGAGCCACTGCCAGCCGTGGAGGCCGGCGACGCCTTCGAGGTTGAGCAGCAGGCCCGACACGGGAGCGCCGAGGGCGTTGGAGATCGGCTGCGCCAGGATGAAGATGCCAAGCACGGTGACGCGCTGCGCGGCGGGGAACCAGAGGGTGAGGTAGAACAGGACGGCCGGGAAGAAGCCGGCTTCTGCGGCGCCGAGCAGGAACCGGATGATGTAGAAGGTGGTCTCGCCGTTCACGAGGAACATCGCCGTGGCGAAGATGCCCCAGGTGATGAGGATCCGGGCGATCCATTTGCGGGCGCCGAACTTGTACATGCCTCCGTTGCTCGGAATCTCCAACAGGGCGTAGCCGAGGAAGAAGATGCCGGCGCCGAGGCCGTAGGCCGCCTCGGTCAGGCCGATGTCGCCCTGCATGCCGAGCTTGGCGAAGCCGACGTTGTTGCGGTCCAGGTAGGCGACGAAGTAGAGCAGGACAATCAGCGGCATGATGCGGCGGCGGACCTTGCGCAGCGTGCGCTCGCCCAGTTCGCCGAGCCCTGCGGGCTTGGGGGTTATCAGAGTCATCATCGACCTTCTTGGGTGTTGTTCCGTCCGGCAGCCGTGCCGGGATGGAATTCAGCGGGTGTGGGGGCGCCCTGCCCGCGGTGAGCACGGAACAGGTCGACCTGTTGAGTCAGATGTCAGACATCTGACTCAAGAACTAGCCACGAGCCTAGAACGTGATCCGCATTACGTCAAGGCGGCTCGGGCCGGGTCAGGTCTTGGCGCCCCGGACGTAGCGCTCGTAATCCGCGTTGGTCTGGTCCATGTGCGCATCCATCGCCCGCCGCGAGCGCTCGGCATCGCCGCTGAGGATGCCGTCGAGAACCCGCTGGTGGTAGTCGATGGCGTGTTCCTGGATGACGTTCACGGCGGACGTCTCGCGGCGGGTCATGTACAGCAGCTGGCCGAGCTGGGCGAACAGGGCCCGGACAAAGGGGTTGCCTGAGGCCTTCAAAACGGCGTCGTGGAATCCAATGTCCGCTTCCACGAACCGGTCCAGGTCGCCGGACTCGTGGAAACGCTTCATGTCAGCGATGCACTGGTGCATCCGCTCGGCGTGCTCCGGGGTATAGCGTGTGGCGGCCAGCGCGGCCGCCCCGGTCTCCACCATGCGGCGGATCTCGATCAGTCCCACCGAAACCTGCTCGGCGCCGTTGCCGTGCGAGGCCGCCTTGAAGATCGCGTCCAGGCCGGTCCAGTTGTCCGTGGGATTGACGAAGGTTCCCCTGCCGGCCTTCACGTAGAGAATGTTCTGCGCCCGGAGCGCCTTGAGGGCTTCACGCACGGTCAGCCGGCTGACGCCGTACGCCGCGGCGATCTCCGCTTCCGGCGGAAGCGCGCTGTGGGGCTGCAGCTTTCCGTCGAGGATCTCCGTCAGCAGGCCGTCAACCAGATCGTCGACCAGTGACCTGCGGCCCATCCCAGTTCCTACCTTCAGTCGCGGCTCGTGCTGGCATCCACATTACCCAAGTCCCCCGCCGCAGCCATGTTTCCACCGGGGTCCCCCGTTGCGCTGTCACTTTTGGTGGTCATTCCGGGGGTTTAAACGCCAAGAGTGTTTGGGCAACGGGAGGACCGATTGTGTTGCAGAATGGGGCATGCAGACATCCCGCAGCCAGACTTCCCGCAGTTCCGTCGGCGACCGGCCGCCGCGCATCGGCGTTCCGGTCCGGCTCACCAGCTCTTCTAATCCCGACCCGCGCGTCGCAAAAGCCAACGGGTTGTTCGAGCACATAGTGGAGTTGTTGCGTGAGGGCGGCGGCGAACCGGTGCCGCTCACGGCTGCGGGGCCGCACGACGCCGGCCTGACGGCGGCGCTGGAGTCTCTCGACGGCGTCGTGCTTCCCGGGGGCGGCGACGTCGACCCCGTCCGCTACGGCGAGCAGCCAAGCGTCGTCTGCTACGACGTCAACGATGCCCAGGACGAGTTGGATACGGCGGTGGCGACGTTCGCGATCGACGCCGGGCTGCCCGTACTCGGGATCTGCCGCGGGCACCAGCTGCTCAACGTGCTCTACGGTGGCACCCTCGTCCAGGACATGGCACCGGGGACAGTGGCGCACCGCAGGCCGGCACTTTCGGACGGCACGGGTTCGTGGGCCTGGCACGAGGTGGCGGTACAGGCCGGCTCCAAGGTGGCAGCCCTTTACGGCAGCGAAGCCGGCGCAGTGACCGTGAAGATTGCCTCCGGCCACCACCAGGCCGTGGCCCGGGTCGCCGGGGGCCTGCAGGTGAGCGCCGTGGCCGAGGACGGGACGGTCGAGGCCCTGGAGGATCCGGAACGCTGGGTGGCGTCAGTGCAGTGGCATCCCGAAGCCGTGGAACTTCCGGCCAGCGAGCGGCTCGCACCCTTCCGGGCCTTCGTCGAGGTGTGCCGGAACCGGCCCTAAGGCCGGAACCGGACACCTGCATGCCGGGCACGGGCGGCGCGCGCCCGATACTTGCCCTCAGCTGGCCACGCTTACCGTCACACTAACCGGGGCGCCGGTGGCCAGTGATTCCTGCGCCGCATCCGCCACCCGGGACGCTGCTACGGCGTCTTCAGGGGTGCAGGGGTTCTCCCGGGCGCCAATGATGAGTTCGACGAAGGCCGCCATCTCGGAGCGGTACGCCGTCTCGAACCGCTCGGCAAACGTCCGGTGCGGCTGCCCGGCGGGGAACGTGACCCCGGCCTCGGCGGAGGCCAGCGCCGTCCTGTCGTCCAGGCCCACCAGCAGCGAACCGCGGGAACCTTGGATCTCCAGCCGCACGTCGTGGCCCGCCCCGTTGTAGCGGCTGGCGGAGACGGTTCCCATGGTGCCGTCGTCGAACGTCACCAGCGCCAGGGCCGTGTCCACATCGCCGGCTTCGCCAATGGCCGGGTCCCCGTTGTTGGAGCCCTTGGCGTAGACCTCGACGATTTCCCGGCCGGTGAGCCAGCGCAGGATATCGAAATCGTGGACCGAGCAGTCCCGGAAGAGCCCGCCGGAGCCGGCCAGGAACTCGACCGGCGGCGGCGTCATGTCGCACGTGACGGCACGGAGCGAATGGATCCACCCCAGCTCGCCGGCCTGGTAGGCGCGGCGGGCCTCAAGGTAGCCGGCGTCGAACCGGCGCTGGTGCCCGATCTGCACCACGCCGCGCCGGTCCCGGATGTAGTCCAGCACCGGCAGGGCGTCAGCCACGTTCAGGGCCACGGGTTTTTCGCAAAAGACCGGGATTCCGGCGTCCACCCCGGCCGTGATGAGCTCGGGGTGCGTTCCGGTTCCGGTGGCGACCACCAGGCCGTCCACACCGGAGGCGAGCAGAGCCTCGACGGACGGCAGGAACTCGGCGCCGACACCGGATGCCACCGTCCGGGCATGTTCCTCGGCCACGTCCGTGAGCCGCAGGCGGACCCGGATCCCCTGCGGATCCAGGACCTCGTTGAGTGCGGTGATGTTGGTGGCGTGCATGACCCCGATCCGGCCAACGCCGACCAGCCCGAGGACGACGTCCTTCATGCGACGGCCTTGGCTGCGACGGTGAAGGCCGCCCGGAATGCCTCCAGCGCCGCGTCGCCGTCAGCGCTGGAGCTGCCACCACTGGCATAGGCTTCCATGCCCACGGTCCCTTCGTAGCCGGCCTCCGCGAGCGCACTGGCGACGGCGGCGTAGTTGATTTCCCCGGTTCCGGGTTCACAGCGGCCGGGAACGTCGGCCACCTGGATCTCGCCGAGGTAAGGCAGTGCGCTGCGGACCAGCTCGATCAGGTTCCCCTCCCCCATTTGGGCGTGGTAGAGATCCAGCATGAGCCTGGCGTTTGGGTGCCCGGCGGCCTGCACGAGCGCCAGGGTGTCCTTGGCGCGGGCGAGGGGGATGCCCGGATGGTCGAGGATGGTGTTGAGGTTCTCGAGGCAGAATGTCACCCCGTATTTCTCGCCGAGCCTGCCAAGCCGTTCCAGTGTCCGGGCACCGGTGGCCCACATCTGGCCGGTGGGCCGGTAGACCGGACGGGCCGCGTGGCCCTCGATGAGCTCAGCCGGGTGGACCACCATCCGGCTGACGCCCAGTTCCAGGGCGGTTGGGATCAGCGACTCGGCGCTCCGTACGACGTCGTCGGCCGTGTCCGGGTCCACCAGGCTGCCGGAGGTGTATCCCGTCATGGACGAAAACACCGCCCCGGTGGCTTTGAGGGCACCGATGTCCTTGGTCCGGGAGTCCCAGAGTTCGACGTCGAAACCCGCCTCATGGATCCTGCGCACCCGTTCCGTAAAAGGCAGGTCAGCGAAGACCATCTCCGCGCAGACGGCGAGCCGCATCAGCGGACCGCCACAGCGGTGACGGCCACTGGCGTGCCCTGCTTGACGGATTCTATGCAGGCCAGGGCAATGGCCAGCGCACGGCGGGCGTCATCGGCGCCCGGCGTCAGGGGGAAGGACTTCGCCGGCGGCGAGGTGGGCTCGCGCCGCGCCCGGACCTCATCGGCGAAGTCCACAAGCTCATCCGTGTAGGCCTGGCGGAAGAGTTCGACGTTCAGCCGTGGAGTGTCCGCGGACGTCCCTTCGGCGGTAAACCTCCGGGCGGCGGTTTCGGTGGAACGGCCGGCCTGGACCATGCCGCGGGAGCCGAAGACTTCCCCGCGGACGTCGTAGCCGTAGAGGGCGCTGAAGTTGGCCTCGGCGACGGCGATCGCGCCGTTGCTGTAGCGAATGGTCACCACGGCCGTGTCCAGGAAGCCTTGGTCCCGCAGTCCCGGCTCCACGAGCGCGTCGGCAGCGGCGTAGACCTCCACGGGCTCGGCGCCTTCGTTGAACCAGTTGAGGGTGTCGAAGTCGTGGATCAGGGTCTCGAGGAAAATGGTCCAGGCCGGAATCCTCGCGGCGTGGCCGATGCTCCCGGTGCCCGGGTCCCGGGTCAGTGAACGCAGGAGTTGCGGTACCCCCGCGATTCCGGCGGCGAGGTCCTTCTTGGCTGCCTGGAAATCCGCAGCATACCGGCGGTTGAAGCCGATCTGGAAGTGGACTCCGGCGGCGTCGACGGTGGCAAGGGCGGCGTCGAGTTCCTCGAGTGCGAGTCCGGCGGGCTTTTCGCAGAAGACGTGCTTCCCGGCGGCTGCGGCCTGGCCGATCAGCGCGGAGTGGAAGCGCGCGGGACTGGCGATGACGACGGCGTCGATCTCCGGGTCGGCGAGGATGTCGGCAGCGTCGGCGGTGACCTTCGCGGTGCCGAGTGTGCCGGCCAGCGCTTCGGCGGATTCCAGGTTCGGATCAGCGATGGCGGCCAGGACGGCGCCGGGGACCCGGCGGGCGATGCTTTCGGCGTGGAAGGCGCCCATCCAGCCCGAGCCGATCAGTCCCATCCGGACCGGCACGCGCGCCGGCACGGAGGGGTCAGCGGGGTTGCGGTTGAGGTAAGCCAAAGGGTTGTCCTTTCGAGAACTGGGGCGGTGGTTACCCGTCGGTCTTATTCGTAGCTCGCGCCGGTCGTCTGGGCCACGTCGGCGACTTCGCTCTGGACTGCCTTGACGACGTCGCTGTGGCCGCCGAGTTGTTCGAGTTCGTGGGCGAGTTCGGCCAGTTCCGCGCCGCCGGCCATTTGGGCGGTGAGGTCATCGAGGGTGATGTCCTTCTTGTCGTAGTAGCCGATCGACTTGCCGCGCTTGAGCAGCAGGAACCGGTCCCCGACCGGGAAGGCGTGGTGCGGGTTGTGGGTGATGAAGATGACCCCGAGGCCGCGGTCGCGGGCCTGCAGGATGTAGCGGAGCACGACGCCGGACTGCTTCACGCCGAGGGCCGCGGTGGGCTCATCCAGGATCAGGACCTTCGCGCCGAAGTACACGGCCCTGGCGATGGCGACGCACTGGCGTTCACCCCCGGAGAGCTGGCCGATGGGCTGCTCGACGTCGCGCAGGTCGATGCCCATCGCGGCGAGCTCCTTGAGCGTGATGTCCTTCATCTTCTCGACATCCAGGCTCTTGAACGGCCCGAAGCCGGACGTCAGTTCGGAGCCGAGGAAGAAGTTCCGCCAGATCGGCATCAGCGGCACCACCGCGAGGTCCTGGTAGACGGTGGCGATGCCCACGTCCAGGGCGTCACGGGGTGAGCTGAATTTCCGTTCCTCCCCCATCACCTTCAGTGTCCCGGCGTCGTGCTGGTGCAGCCCGGCGATGATCTTGATCAGGGTGGACTTGCCCGCCCCGTTGTCGCCGAGCACGCAGGTGACGCGGCCGTTGTCCACGGCCATGGTGACATCGGAGAGGGCGATGATGTTGCCGTAGTGCTTGCCCACGCCCTCCAGGGCGAGCAGGTGCACCGGGGTGTGGGTCAGGGGGTCTGGTTCGTTCTGGAGCAGCGTTTGCTGGTTGATCTCGTTGGCATTCATAACTCTTTCGGCCCTTTACTTGAGTTCCGCGCGGCGCTTGACGATGAGGTTGACGATGGTGGCCAGCAGCAGCATCAGGCCCAGGAAGAATTTGAACCAGTCCGGGTTCCACTGCGCGTAGACGATGCCCTTGTTGGCCATGCCGAAGATGAACGCGCCGATCGCGCCGCCGATCGCCGAGCCGTACCCGCCGGTCAGCAGGCAGCCGCCGATCACCGCGGCGATGATGTAGAGGAACTCGTTGCCCACGCCCTCACCGGACTGCACGGCGTCGAAGGCGAAGAGGTTGTGCATGCCCAGGATCCACGCGCAGAAACCGACGCCCATGAACAGGCCGATCTTGGTGGCTTTGACCGGCACACCCACGGCGCGGGCCGCGTTGGCGTCGCCGCCGACGGCGAAGATCCAGTTCCCCACCCGGGTCCTCATCAGTACCCAGGTGGCCACGGCGACGAGTACGAACCAGATGAAGATCGTGATCTTGACCTCGACGCCGGCGATGTTCACCGAGGAGGCGAACACCGCCTGCGCGGACTTGAAGCCGTCCATGTTCGAAATCGACGGCGACGATACCCCGCCGCCAATGAGCCGGGTCAGGCCCAGGTTCAGGCCCGTCAGCATCAGGAACGTTGCCAGGGTGACGATGAAGCTCGGCAGTTTGGTCTTCATCAGGATCCAGCCGTTCATGAAGCCGATGCTCAGCGACACCACCAGCGCCAGGCCGACGCCGACCCAGACGTTCGTGGTGAAGTACCAGCTGAACAGCGACGCCGTCAGGGCCGACGTGATCACGGCGACACCGGCCGACAGGTCGAACTCCCCGCCGATCATCAGCAGGGACACCCCCACGGCCATGATCCCGATCGTGGAGGAACCGTAGAGCACGGTCGCGAAGGCGTTCGGCTGGGTAAAGGTCGGGGAAACCAACGCAAAGAAGACGAACAGGACGATCGCGCCCACCAGGGCACCAATCTCGGGCCGGCCCAGCAGCTTCTGGAATGGACTGCGTTTGGCCACACGCTCATCAGCCGCCGCGGAAGTTGTCTTTGTCTGGGTGATGGTCATGATGATTCTCCTTGCTGCCGGGCCGGCGCGGGCCGGCCCGGCCAGCGGACTGTTAGCGGATACCCTGCTGGGCGAAGGTCAGGACATCGGCGGCATTTGACTTGTCGACGATGCTCGGGCCGGTGAGGACCGACTGGCCGCCGCCGATCTTGAAGCCGCCGCGCTTGTTCTGCCAGAGGGCATCGACGGCACCGTAGCCCTGCAGCCACGGCTGCTGGTCCACGGTGAACAGAACTGCACCATCCACGATCTTCTGGGCGAGATCCGCGTTCAGGTCGAAACTTGCAACCTTGGCGGAGCTGCCGGCGTCCGTGACTGACTTCAGGAGAGTCAGGGTGAAGGGCGCGCCGAGGCCGACGATGACGTCGGCGTCCTTGGAAGCCTGGAGCTTGGCCGTCGCGGTGGACTGGACGGAAGTCATGTCCTTGCCGTCGACGTAGAGGATTTCGGTTCCAGGCACCTTCGCCTTGACGCCGGCGCAACGTGCTTCAAGTCCGACGTGGCCCTGCTCCTGAATCACGCAGATCGGGTGCTTGTACCCGCCCTCGGCAAGCTTGGCGCCGACGGCCTCGCCGGCGAGCTTCTCGTTTGAGCCGAAGTGGGTAAACGCCCCCATCTGCGCCGAGACATCCTCGCCGGCGTTGAGGCTCACAACCGGGATTCCGGCGTCGGTGGCCTTCTTCAGGACGTCCTTGAGGGCATCCGGCTTGGCGAGGGTGACAGCAATGCCGTCGACCTTCTGGTCAATAGCCTGCTGGACGAGCTGGGCCTGGCGGCCGGCTTCGGGATCGGAGGTGTAGAGGAGCTCAACGTTGTCCTTCGCCGATGCCTCCTCGGCCCCCTTGCGCACGATGTCCCAGAAGGTGTCCCCCGCGGCGGCGTGGGTGATGAGGGCGACCTTGATGCGCGGGGTGCTGGCTGCCTGTCCCGCACCAGCGGCGTTGCCCGTTTCCGCGGGCTTGCCGCCCGTGCTGGAGCAGGCGCTGAGGGCCATCATTGGAACGACGGCGGCCACCAGCGCCGCCTTCCGCCACGAGAACTTCGTCACGATAATCTCCTTTGATTCCGGGCCACGCCGGCCGCCTCATCGCGCCGGCCTGTGGGCCATCTACCACCGATAATGGTGACTCGCATCACAGATGTCAATAGTTTGTCCTGACATTAGGATGTTGTGACGAAACGATGGAGGGCGGGGTGCCCGGTTTCCGCGCATTTTCCGGCACCCAAACGGTCGGCTTCCCCCTACTGCCGAGGCGGCCGGCGGCACCCCTTGGCTCCCCCGGAAGGGCCCTGCTACTATCAGAAAAAGGCAGTATGTCCTATCAAACGAACATGAGCCTGACATACGCGCGCAGGCCGGGGTTCCGGTCGCTGCGGGACACGAGGGAGCACGCCCAGTGGCGAATCAACTAAACCTGCGGATAGACCGCTCTTCCCCGGTGCCGCTGTACCACCAAGTGGTGCAGGGCATCGAGGCCGCGATACACACCGGACTGCTGGAGCCCGGCAGCCGGCTGGAGAACGAGATCGACCTGGCCGCCCAGCTCAACCTTTCACGGCCCACGATGCGCAAAGCGATGGATGAGCTGGTCCGCTCCGGGCTGCTGGTCCGCAAGCGCGGCGTGGGCACCCAGGTGGTGTCCAGCCAGGTCCGCCGGCCGCTGGAACTCTCCAGCCTCTATGACGACCTCAGCAACAACGGCAGCAAGCCCACGACCGAGGTGCTCAGCTTTTCCCATGAAGAGGCGGACGCCTCGATCCGGAAGGCCTTGCAGCTCCCCGCCGGCGCCAAGGTCTACCACTTCACCCGGCTCCGGAAAGTGGGCGGCAAGCCGCTGGCCCTCATGGAAAACTGGGTGCGCGACGACATCACCGCCATTGACGAACCGGCGCTGGCGTCACAGGGCCTCTATGGCATTTTGCGCAACGGCGGCGTGAACTTCCGGCTGGCCTCGCAGCGGATCGGCGCCATGATCGCCAACGATTACCAGGCACCGCTGCTTGAAACCACCGCCGGCTCCGCCCTGGTGACCATGGAGCGCACCGCCGTGGACGACACCGGGCGGATGGTGGAAACCGGCCACCACGTCTACCGGGCAGATTCCTACAGCTTTGAAATGACACTGGTTCAAAGGTAGTAGGCCCGGGCGAGGCGTCCCGGGACGTTCGGAGCGGGCGGCCAACGCTCGCCACCTTCGCCAACCCTGCAACCACCCGCGCGTCCCTCCGGCGCGACAACGAAAGGGCAGCTTCCATGGCCAACTGGGTCTATCCGCTCGGCACCGCCACCCACGGCAAGTGGGATGTCTCCATCGGGACGTCTGACTCAGAACTGGAGGTTGACGGCTGGGCCCACACCGGGTTGAAGGTCGCCACTCTGGCGTCCGGCGGCGCCGTCGAACTGGACGCCGCGGCGGAGGAACGCATCGTGGTGCCGCTGGGTGGCTCTTTCGTGGTGGCCGTGGACGGGCAGGACTATCCACTGGCCGGGCGGGAGAGTGTCTTCAGCGGCCCCAGCGATGTGCTCTACACGGGCACCGGCAAGGCCGTCAGCATCAGCTCGGCCGACGGCGGCCGGGTGGCCGTGGCAACCGCGCCGGCCAAGTCCGCTTATCCGACCCGGCTCATCACGGCCGCCGAGACGCCGGTGGAACTGCGCGGCGCGGGCAACTGCTCCCGGCAGGTCCACAACTTCGGGACGCCGGCCGCGCTGGAGGCCGACCGGTTCATTGTCTGCGAGGTCCTCACCCCGGCCGGCAACTGGTCTTCCTATCCCCCGCACAAGCACGATGAGGAAAAGGACGGCGAGACCAGCCTCGAGGAGATCTATTACTTCGAGACCCGGGTGACGCCCGCAGCGCCGCAGCGCCTGGGGCCCGACGACGCCATCGGCTACCAGCGCGTTTACGCCTCGGACGAACGTCCCATCGATGTGTCGGCAGAGGTGCGGACCGGTGACGTCGTCCTGGTGCCCTACGGCTGGCACGGGCCCGCCATGGCCGCCCCGGGCTACGACCTGTACTACCTCAACGTCATGGCCGGCCCGGGCCCGGTCCGGGACTGGCTCATCAGCGACGACCCGCACCACGGCTGGATCCGCCAGACCTGGGCGAACCAGGACCTGGATCCGCGCCTGCCCTTCGGCCGCTAGGCGCGCTGCAGCTCGGTCCCGGCACCCGCTTCGACGCTGTCGACGTCGGCCGGCCGGCCGGCGTCGTGCTTCTTCGCCCGGGATCCCTTCGCCCCGGCCGCAGCGAACGCCATCACTGCCAGGCCCAGCAGGGTGATCGCGGCGCCGGCCCAGATCGGCGAGGTGTAGCCAAGACCCGCGGTGATGGTGACGCCGCCCAGCCAGGCCCCCAGGGCGTTGCCGACGTTGAAGGCGCCAATGTTCGCGCCGGAGGCCAGGGTGGGGGCGCTGGCCGCGTACTTCATCACGCGCATCTGCAGGCCAGGCACCGTGGCGAAGCCGAAGCCGCCCAGCAGCACCATGGAGGCGATGGTCATCGGCTGGTTTTCCGCGGTCAGGGCGAAGGCCACAAGCACCACCACCAGCACGGCGAGCGCCACCAGCAGGGTGCGGTCCACGTTCTTGTCAGCCGCCTTGCCGCCAACGGTGTTGCCAATGAACAGCCCGACGCCGAAGAGGATCAGCAACCACGGAACCACAGCGGCGGAGAAGCCGGTGACGTCGGTGAGCGTGAACGCGATGTAGGTGAAGGCACCGAACATGCCGCCGTAGCCGAGGATGGTGACGAGGATGGAGAGCCAGACCTGGCCGGACCGGAACGCACGGAGTTCGCCGCGCAGTCCGCCAGAGGCAGTACCGGCTGCAGAGCCGGCGGCCGTTTCGGCGGAGCCGGCCGCCGTGCCGGCGCCGGTGTTGGGCACGAGGGCCAGAATGCCGGCCAAAGCAAGGACGCCAATGGCGGTGATCGCCCAAAAGGTGGAGCGCCAGCCCGCGGCCTGGCCCAGCATGGTGCCGAACGGGACGCCCAGAACGTTGGCCGCCGTGAGGCCGGTGAACATGATGGCAATCGCGCCGGCCTTCTTGGTCGGCGCCACCATGCTGGCGGCCACTACGGCGCCGATGCCAAAGAACGCGCCGTGCGACAGCGCGGCAATGATCCGGCCGGCCATCATCAGGCCGTAGCCGGGCGCGACCGCGGAGACGAGGTTGCCGGCGATGAAGAGCACCATCAGCACGGCCAGCACGGGCTTGCGTTCGAACCGCGTCACGGCCGCGGTGAGGCCGAGCGCCCCGACCACGACGGCGAGCGCGTAGCCGGAGATGAGCCACCCCGCGGTGGCCTCGCTGACGGAGAAGTCGGCGGCCACTTGCGGCAGCAGACCCATGATGACGAACTCGGTGAGTCCGATGCCGAACCCGCCGAGGGCTAAGGCGATCAGGCCAACAGGCATGGAAGCGCTCCTTACAAAGGTGTTTGAGACAAAGGTCTTTGGGATAAGCCCTACAGGGGAAGCTGTACGGGACGGGGTACCGCGCGTAAGCTAGTAGTTGCATACGCGCTGTTTATTGCGGTGCAACTTATTGTTGCACGGGCAGATACAGCGCGCAAGCAACTATTATTTGAGGTGTCCGGCGCCACCCCGCCGGGCACGTGAGCTGAAGGGAATCAGCAGATGGGCATCAAGGACGACGCCGTCGAGGTCCGGGCGCAAGGCTGGCGGACCCTGGCGGCCTTGCATGGGCTGATCGAAGCCGAGCTGGAGCGTTCCCTGCAAGCCGAGGCGCAGCTCTCCGTCGTGGAGTACACCGTGCTGGACGCGCTGAGCCGGCAGGACGGGTGGCACATGCGGATGCAGCAACTATCCCGCGCCACGGCATTGAGCGCCAGCGCCACCACGCGCCTGGTCAACAGACTCGAGGACCGCGGACTGCTGACCCGGATCCTGTGCGCGGATGACCGCCGCGGAATCTACACCGAGCTCACGCCGAGCGGCATCACGCTGCTTGAGCAGAGCAGGCCGGTGCATGACGCCACGCTGGAGCGGGCGCTGGCCGAGGCCCAGGACGTGCCGGAGCTGGCGCCCCTGGTCGACGCCCTCCCCCGGCTGCACGCCGGCGTCTGAGCGCCCTCTAATGGTTGACCGGCCGCCGGCGCACGGGTCTTCCGGCCGTCACAGCCTGGCCTTCTCGATCCGCTGCGTCATGGTCTCCAGCTGGTAGCGGGACACCTCTTCAGCGTTCTCGTTCTCGGCAAAGACACTGGAGACCATGACCGTGTCCTCGCGGTCCAGGAAGCCGATGCCGTGCAGGCCGCCGAAAAACTCGTCCCAGTTGACGTCGCCGTCGCCGATTTTCAGGTGCTGGTGCACGCGCACCGGGTTCCCGGGCGGGTTGGTGATGTAGCGCAGCCCGTGGGAGGCGTGGTGGTCCATGGTGTCGGCGACGTGGACCAGCCGCAGCTTGTCCCCCGCTGCGTGCATGATGTCCAGCGGCGCGTCCTGCATGTGGAAGCTGTGCGAGGCCACGTAGACCAGGCCCACGTTCTTCGAGTTCAGCCCGCGGATCACGCGGATCGCCGCCAGGCCCTCCTCGACAAAGTCGTCCGGGTGCGGATCGATCAGCAGGTCAATCCCCTCCCGTTCGATGATGGGCAGCAGTTCCTCCATGGAGCGGTAGAAGGCGCGCTCGGATTCCTCGGCCTTCTCCGGCCGGCCGGAGAATTCGGTGTTCATGGTGCCCACGCCGAGGTCCACAGTGATCTGGATGGCGCGCTTCCAGTAGCGCACGGCGGCCTCCCGGGCGTCCTCGTCCGGGCCGGACCAGCGCAGCACGGGCAGCACCGAGGCGATTTCGATTCCCGCGTCCTTGCAGGCCTTGGCCAGCTCGCGCACCAGCTCGTCGTCGGCCTTCGGGTGGTTGAAGAAGGGGATGAAATCAGCGTGCGGGGTCATCTGCATGTACTTGTAGCCCAGATCGGCCACCACCTTGGGGAATTCCAGCAGGCTGTGCGAGTGGTGGAAGGGCGTGGGATCAAGGGCGATTTTCACGTAGACACTCCATTGTGGATCAGTGAGGCTTCGGGTACCGGAACAAGCGGAAGGGGCGGAAGGATCCGCCCTTCCGGAACTTCCTAGCTGTACAGGGCAGGCTTGGCGTTGAGCTTCACGGCGACCTTTTCGCCGTTTTTCTGCGCCTCGACACCGGCCTCGCAGCAGGCGGCGGTGGCGTAGCCGTCCCAGGCGGTGGGGCCACCGATCTCATCCCGGCGGGCGGCGTCCACCCACGACTGGATTTCGACGTCGTACGCCGCCCCGAAACGCTCCTCGAAACCGGGGGTGACGGCACCGCCCCAGCGGCCGTTGCTGCGCGTGTACGGCCCCTTGTCCCCGCCGATGCTGACGATACCGTCTTCGAAGGAGGCCTGGGTGGCCACCTCGTAGCCGAACTTCGCGTTGACGTAGATCTCGACATCGGCCAGGACGCCCGATTCCGTCTCGATCAGCACATGCTGCGGGTCATGCTGCCCGGCCGGGGCGTTCCGCGTGGCCTTGCCGAGGCGGACCTGCACCGAGGTGATTTCCTCGCCGGTGAAAAAGCGGATGGCGTCGAATTCGTGGACCACGGAGTCGTTGATCAGCATCTCGTTGGTGAAGCCCGCCGGGGTGGAGGGGTTCCGGTGCTGGTGGTGCAGCATGAGCAGCTCGCCGAGTTCGGCGTTCCGGATGGTTTTGCCCAGGGCGGCGTAGTCGGCGTCGAAGCGGCGCATGAAGCCGACCTGGATGCGCTTGTGGCCCAGTTTTTCCTCGGCCTCGACAATTTTCCAGGCGGATTCTGCATCCGGGGTGAGCGGCTTCTCGCAAAGGATCGGGATGTCCTTGGCAATCGCCTTGAGCAGGATCTCCTCATGCAGGAAGCCGGGCGTGGCGATCAGCACAGCGTTGACGTCGCCGTTGCCCAGGGCTTCGTCGGCGTCGGCCAGGGCGACGGCGCCGGGGATGCCTTCGATGGCGGCCCGCGCCCGGGCGAGGTCGACGTCGACGACGGCGGCGACTTCAGCGCCGTGGATGCGGCTGTTGAGCCGCTGGATGTGGTCTGCGCCCATGCGGCCGGCGCCGATCACGGCGACGCGGAGGATCTTGGTCATGGTGGATTCCTTCGAGTTCTAGTTGACGGCGGTGCGGGAGCCGCAGGAGAGCAGGTAGGTGCGCGTGCGCTTGGCGATCGGCATCGGGACGTCGAACGCCACCGGGTACATGTCCTGTTCCACGATGCCAAAGATCGGCCGGTTGAGCGCTTCAACGGCTTCGATGACAGCGCGCAGGTCAGGCAGCCCGTTAGGCGGTTCGGTCATGACACCGGCAAGGTTGGCGGCGGCCCAGGTCATGTTTTCCTCGTTGACCTTTTTGAGGACGTCCGGGTTGATCTGCTTGAGGTGCAGGTAGCCGATCCGGTCCGGGTAGTTCTTGATCAGGTCCAGGCTGGAGGCCCCGCAGTATTCGGCATGTCCGGTGTCCAGGCAGAGGCTGAGGTACTTCGCGTCCGTGGCGGCGAGCAGGGTTTCGATGTCCTCCTGCGCGCCGACATGGGAGTCGGCGTGCGAGTGGAACTGCTGCTGCAGGCCGAAGTCCTCCAGCAGGGTCTTGCCCAGGCGGTTGTGGCCGGTGAAGAGGTCGTCCCAGGCTTTTTCGCTGAGCGTGCCGCTCTCCACGGCCTCGCCGGTGACGTCGTCGCGCCACATCGCCGGGATGACCACGATGTGTTCCCCGCCCATCGCGGCGGTAAGTTCGGCAACCTTCCGGGCCGGTTCCCACGCGGTCTCCCACTGGTCCACGCCGCGGTGGAAGGCGGTGAAGACGGTCCCGGCACTGATCTGCAGATCGCGGGCCTTCAGTGCTTCGGCCAGCCGGGACGGGTCGGCGGGGAGGTAGCCGTACGGGCCGAGCTCGATCCACTTGTAGCCGGATTCGGCCACCTCGTCGAGGAAGCGTTCCCACGGGGTCTGCTTGGGGTCGTCCGGAAACCAGACGCCCCAGGAGTCCGGAGCGGTGCCGATGATCAGCTTGTTCTCAGTCATTGCTCAATCCTTGCGTCTGGTGGTTGGTGGGGGTCAGTTGGACGGGAAGTTGTAGGAGGCGCCGGAGGCGTGGGTCGGTTCGGGCCACCGGGAGGTGACCACCTTGCCCCGGGTGTAGAAGGAGACGCCTTCGGGGCCGTACATGTGCTTGTCGCCGAACAGCGAGGCCTTCCAGCCGCCGAAGGAGTGGTAGGCCACCGGCACGGGCAGCGGCACGTTGATGCCGATCATGCCCACGGTGACGGAGCGCTGGAACTTGCGGGCGTGGGCGCCGGAGGAGGTGAAGATGGCGGTGCCGTTGCCGTAGGGGTTGGCGTTGATCAGGGCGATGCCGGCGTCGAGGTCCTCCACGCGGACGACGACGAGGACGGGGCCGAAGATTTCCTCGGTGTAGGCGGTCATTTCGGTTTTGACGTGGTCCAGCACGGTGGGCCCGACCCAGAACCCGTCTTCGTGGCCGGGGACGACGAGGTCGCGTCCGTCCACCACCATGGCAGCTCCCTCGGTTTCGGCTTCGGTGACGATCTTGACGATGCGTTCCTTGGAGGCCGGGGTGATGACGGGGCCCATTTCGGCGCCGGGTGCGGTGCCGTTGTTGACCTTGACGGCGAGGGCGCGTTCTTCGACCTTCTTGACCAGCAGGTCCGCGGCATCGCCGACGGCGACGGCGACGGAGATGGCCATGCAGCGTTCGCCGGCGGAGCCGAACGCGGCGGCGGCGAGGTGGTCGGCGGCGTTGTCGAGGTCGGCGTCGGGCAGGACGATCGCGTGGTTCTTCGCCCCGCCCAGGGCCTGGACGCGCTTGCCGTGCGCGGTGGCGGTCTCGTGGACGTACTTCGCGATCGGGGTGGAGCCGACGAAGGAGATGCCGTCCACGTCCGGGTGGGTCAGCAGGCCGTCGACGGTTTCCTTGTCGCCGTGCAGGACCTGGAACACGCCGTCCGGCAGGCCGGCGTCCTTCCAGAGCTTGGCGAGCAGCATGGAAGCGGAGGGGTCGCGCTCGGAGGGCTTGAGGATGAAGGCATTGCCGGCGGCGATCGCCATCGGGGCCATCCACAGCGGCACCATGACCGGGAAGTTGAACGGCGTGATGCCGGCGACGACACCGAGGGGTTCGCGGAAGGAGAAGACGTCGATGCCGGTGGAGACCTGGTCCGAGTAGTCGCCCTTGAGCAGGGACGGGATACCGCAGGCGAATTCGATGACCTCCAGGCCGCGGCCGATTTCACCCTTGGCGTCGGAGAGGACCTTGCCGTGCTCGGCGGTGACCAGCTCGGCGAGCTCGTCCACGTGGGAAGCGACGAGCTCACGGAACTTGAACAGCACGGCGGTGCGCTTGGCCAGGGAGATGTCGCCCCAGGAATCCGCAGCCTTGCGGGCGGCGGCGACGGTGGTGTCCAGGTCTGCCCGGCTGGCCAGGCGCAGCTCGCCCGAGACGGCGCCGGTGGCGGGGTTGTAGACCGGCTGGGTGCGTTCCCCCTCGCCGGCGGTTTCGGCACCGTTGATGAAGTGGCTGATGGTTCTGCTGGTGGTCGTCGTCGACATGTGGGACTTCCTTGGGTGGTTGACGTTCGAAGGGACTCAGCCGAGCAGTTTGCGCTGGCGGGACTTGTGGCCGGTGTAGGTCTGGAAGGCCTGCCTGGTGGAGTCGAGCTCGGAGACCTGGGAAACCGGAACGTCCCACCACGATTCGGAACTGGGGGCATCCAGCAGCGGGTCGGATTCAACGTGGATGACAATCGGGCCGCCGTTTTCGGGCGCGGCCTTGGCATCGCGGATGGCCTGTTCGAGCTCGGCGATGACCTTCTCACCCGGTTCGACCCGAATGACTTTCACGCCGAGGCTTTCGGCGTTGAGGGCCAGGTCCACCGGCAGCCGCTCGCCGTCGTCGAAGCTGTGGTGCTCCTCGTCCAGTGCCCGGTACCGGGTGCCGAAGCGCTGCGAGCCCAGGGACTCCGAGAGCGAGCCGATTGAGGCGTACCCGTGGTTCTGGACCAGGACCACGATCAGCTTGATCCGCTCGGCGACGGCGGTGACGAGTTCGGTGTGCATCATCAGGTAGGAGCCGTCCCCGACCATTACAACGACGTCGCGCTGCGTGCCGCCCTTCGCGGCTTCGGCGAGGGCTGCCCGCTTGACGCCGAGGCCGCCCGGGATTTCGTATCCCATGCAGGAGTAGGCGTATTCGACGTGGTAGCCGAGCGGGTCCCGGACGCGCCACATCTTGTGCAGGTCCCCCGGCAGGGAACCGGCGGCGCAGACGACGACGTCCTGGGCGTCCATGGCGCGGTTGGTGGCGCCAATGATCTCGTTCTGCGCCGGCAGCGGCGTGAAGCGGGTGTCGAAGGCCTCGTCCACGGTGGCGTTCCAGCGGGTCTTCTCGTTGGCGATCTGCTGCTCGAGGTCCGCGCCCACCCGGTAGCCGCCGAGGGCCTGGTTCAGCTTGACCAGGGCCTTGCGGGCGTCCGCGACGATCGGCAGGTGCGTGCCGTGCTTGTAGGCGTCGATGGCGGCGACGTTGATGTTGATGAACTTCACGTCCGGGTTCTGGAACGCGGTGCGGGAGGCGGTGGTGAAGTCCTCGTAGCGGGTGCCGATGCCGATGATGAGGTCGGCCTCGGCGGCAATGGCGTTGGCCGCCGTCGTGCCGGTGGAGCCGACGGCCCCGAGCGAGAGCCGGTGGTCCCACGGCAGCACGCCGACGCCCGCCTGGGTGTTACCCACCGGGATGCCGGTCAGCTCGACGAACCTCGCCAGCTCCTCGTTGGCGAAGGCGTAGAGGACGCCGCCGCCGGCGATGACCAGGGGCCGCTTCGCTGCCCGGATGGCCTCGGCGGCCCGGCGGATGTCCTCGTCCTCGGCCTCCGGGCGGCGGATCCGCCACTCGCGCTCGGCCAGGAACTCCTCGGGCACGTCGATGGCTTCGGCCTGGACGTCCTGCGGCAGCGAGATCGTGACAGCACCGGTCTCGGCCGGATCGGTGAGGACCCGCAGGCCGTGGGAGAACGCGGAGAACAGCTGCTCTGGCCGGGAGATGCGGTCGAAGTATTTGGACAGCGGCCGGAAGGCGTCGTTGACGGTGAGGTCGTAGGCATGCGGCTGTTCGAGCTGCTGCAGCACCGGGTCCGCGGCGCGGGTGGCGAAGGTGTCGCTGGGCAGCAGCAGCACCGGCAGGCGGTTGGTGGTGGCCAACGCCGCGCCGGTGAGCAGGTTGGAGGAACCGGGCCCGATCGAGGTGCTGATGGCAAAGGTCTGGCGGCGGCGGGTGTGGCGGGCGAAGCCGACGGCCTGGTGGGACTGGGCTTGTTCGTTGCGGCCCTGGTAGTACGGCATAATCGCCGGATCGAGCTGCTGGTACTGCTTGAGGGCCTGGCCCACACCGGCAACGTTGCCGTGGCCGAAGATGCCGAAGGTGCCCGGAATCAGGCGTTCGCGGAAGTCCTGGCCGCCGGCCGAATCGACGGTGTACTGCTTGGACAGGTATTCCACGACAGCCTGGGCGACCGTCATTCTGCGTGTTCCTGAGGCAGTTCTCGTTCCCATGGGACGTTACTCCGATACTTCTGCGGTGCGGGTGGATGCGGTGCGGGGAGTGTGATGCAGCAGCGAGGCAGCGGTCGCGACGGCGCCGGCGACGTCGCCGTCGTGCGGGTAGAGCAGGGTCCGGCCGACGGTGAGGCCCTGGACGCCCGGCAGGGCGAGCGCGGCCTGCCAGCTGGAGAACACATCCTCCTGGCTGCCTTCCGGGTCGCCGCCGAGGAGCACGGTGGGCATGGTGGTCGATGCCATGACGCGTTCCATCCCGGCAACGACGGGCAGCTTCATCCACGTGTAGGCGCTGCTCGAGCCGAGGCCTTCGGCGATGGCGACCGATTTGATGACGGCGTTGGTGGAGAGGTCGTTGCGGACCTTTCCGTTCTCGCGGACGGACAGGAACGGTTCCACCATGGCGATCAGCTTGCGCTCGGCGAGGGAGTTGATGGCCCGCGCGGTCGCCTCAAGGGTGGCCACCGTGTCCGGGTCGCCGAGGCAGATGCGGGTGAGCATCTTGCCGCCGTCTGCGCCGAGGGCCTCAAGCGCGGCGGCGGTGTGGCCGGTAAAGCGGTCGTCGAATTCGTTCACCAGGCCGGCGAGCCCGCCGCGGTTCATCGAACCGAACATCAGCTTGCCCTCGAGCGCGCCGAGCAGCAGCAGGTCATCCATGACGTCCGGCGAGGCGAGGACACCGTCCACGTCGGGGTTGGACAGGGCAATCCGCAGCCGGTCCAGGAGCTGGCGCCGGTCAGCCATGGCCACGGGGTCACTGCCCACGGCGAGGGCACCGCGGGCGGGGTGGTCGGCGGCCACGATGAAGTTCTGCATGCCGGCCTTGACGCCGGGATGGCGGCGCCGGGCCTTGGCGGCACGGGCGATCGCGTCCGGGTCTTCGAGCCGGATAACGCTCAGGTGCTCGTAGCGGTGGGGATCGTCGTCCACCGCGAGGGTGGTCGAGGCCGTTTTGACACTCACAGTGCTGCTCCTTCGGTGGCGTAGGTGCCCGGCACCAGGCGGCCGCGTTCGGCCAGCAGGCCTGTGACTTCCTCCGGCGTCGGCATCGCATCGGCGCAGGACAGGCGGGAGGCAACGAGGGCGCCGGCGGCGTTGGCGAAGTCGAGCACCTGGGCCAGGGGCCAGCCGGCGAGCAGCCCGTGGCAGAACGCCCCGCCGAAGGAGTCGCCGGCGCCGAGTCCGTTGACGGTTTCCACCGGGACCGGGGCGGAGACAACGCGCTGGGTGCGGGTCTTGGCCATGACCCCTTCGGGGCCAAGCTTCACGACGGCGATTTCGACGCCCGCCGCGAGCAGCCGGTCCGCCTGCTCGTCCGGGGTGCCCTCACCGACGGCGACGGCGCATTCCGTGTCGTTGCCGATCGCCACGGTGACGTGCGGGAGGATCTTGGCGACCTGCTCCCGGGCCTCCTCCTCGGATGCCCAGAACATCGGCCGGTAGTCGAGGTCCAGGACCGTGTACTGGCCCGGCTTCAGCCCGGTGCGGGGCCGCGCCTGGTGGGCCTTGATGTGCGCCTCACGGCTGGGCTCCTGGCAGAGGCCGGTGACCGTGGACCAGAAGATCCCGGCGTCGCGGATGGCGTCCAGGTCCAGTTCCCCGGCCTTGATCTGCAGGTCCGGCGCCGTGGGGAAGCGGCCGTAGAAGTACAGCGGGAAATCGTGCGGCGGCCGGATCGCGCAGAACGTGGCCGGGGTCTGCAGCCCCGGGACCGGGCTGACGAAGGAGTCGTCCACCCCGAACTTTTCCAGTTCGCGGTGCAGGTACTTGCCGAAGGCGTCATCGCCTGTCCGGGTAATGACTCCGGTCCGGCGACCGTGGCGGGCCGCGGCGACAGCAACGTTGGACGGTGAGCCGCCGAGGTACTTGCCGAAGGACGTGACATCCTCCAGGCCTACCCCGATGTCGTTCGGGTAGATATCAACGCTGATGCGCCCGATCGTGAGCAGTTCGTGGGTCACGGTGATCGTGGACCTTTCTGGTGTGAACTCGGGACCTTGGCGCAGCCTGAGCTGCGGAGCCTGGGGGCCGGCGTGAGCCCGGCCACATCCACTACTTTGCCTCAATATCTATGTACTGTCAAAGGTTTGTACTGACATATTTACAAGATGACACGACCGCCTCGGCCGCCTCCCCGGAACGGCCGCCGGACGCGGTCCGGGGCGGGCCGAAGGCGCCAAGCTTGCCCGCAGCATCGGCCCCTGCCGGGCCGCGGTTGACGTCAATTCGCACGAGAGGTACCAGCGCCCCTGCTACGGCTTGTCCTGACATACCGACAAGCTCGCAAACCGCACGGTTTTGCGGCCGTATCCAGCAACCCGGACCGCCGATAGACCCCCGGCATTGGGCTGTGACTGACCCATTGCGGAGGGCGGGGGCCGGGAGTACCGTTAACAACGTCCGGGTTGATCAACCAATCATTTGACCAATCATTTGACAAGGCGGATGGGCGGCGATTAACCGCCCATTCCAAGACGGGGAGGTGAGGCATCGGGTGGACGGGCGCGACGACGGCGAGCTGGACGCGGCCTTCCTGGCCCTCGCCGATCCGGTCCGCCGCCGCATCATTGCCCGGCTGAGCCGGGGTCCGGCCACAGTGAACGAACTGGCGGAACCCTTCGCGATCACCAAGCAGGCGGTCTCGAAGCACATCCAGGTGCTCGAGCAGGCGCAGCTGGTCACGCGTACCCGTGACGCGCAGCGCAGGCCCGTCCACCTGAACCCCGCACGGCTTGAGGAGCTCACCGCATGGATCGACCAGTATCGCCTGGTCCGCGAGGGGCAGTTCCGCAGCCTTGACGCCGTGCTTGAAACCCGCGCCGCCCAGTCCGGCGCCCAGGCAAAGGATGCATCATGAGCAACGCACTGACCTTGACAGTTCCCGAAGGCCTGCCTTTCATCGATTTCGAGCGCGACTTCGATTTTCCTCTCGCGGAGGTCTTCCGGGCCCACAAGGACCCGGACCTCGTCGCCCAGTGGCTCGGGCCGCGGCGGATGGGCATGACCATTGACCACTACGACTTCAGGACCGGCGGCAGCTACCGCTACACCCACACTGCTCCGGACGGCAGTGCCTATGTGTTCAGCGGCGTCTTCCACACCGTCCGTGAGAACGACTTCGCGATCCAGACCTTCGAGTTCGACGGCTACCCGGACGTGGTGAGCATCGAGTTTTTGACTTTCAAGGACCTCGGGGGCGGCCGCTGCCGTTTCATCGGACACGCGGTCTACCCAACCCTGGAAGCGCGCGACGGCATGGCCCAGTCGGGCATGGAAGGCGGCCTGTCCGAGGCCTACGAGCGCCTCGAAGAAGTCCTCGCCGGCGCAAAGGTCTAAAGACGCAAAGAACGACGACGGCGCCGCCCTCACCGGAAGGCGGGGCCGCCGTCGTCGTCCTTAAATAAAAGCAACGCGGGGCCGCCTCGCGTCCGTTCCACCGGGTGGAACGGTCCGCAAGCGACCCCGCGTTGCTGGTGCTGGCTGCGACCTAGAGGGCTGCGAAAACCTCGCGCAGGAGCTTGGCGGTCTCGGACGGCGTCTTGCCGACCTTGACGCCGGCAGCCTCGAGGGCTTCCTTCTTGGCCTGGGCGGTGCCCGCGGAACCGGAGACGATGGCGCCGGCGTGGCCCATGGTCTTGCCTTCCGGGGCGGTGAAGCCGGCCACGTAGCCGACGACCGGCTTGGTGACGTTGGCCTTGATGAAGTCGGCTGCACGTTCTTCGGCGTCGCCGCCGATTTCGCCGATCATGACGATCGCCTTGGTCTCGGGGTCGGCTTCGAACGCCTCGAGCGCGTCGATGTGAGTGGTGCCGATGACCGGGTCACCGCCGATGCCGATCGCGGTGGAGAAGCCCAGGTCGCGCAGTTCGTACATCATCTGGTAGGTCAGGGTGCCGGACTTGGAGACCAGGCCGATGGGGCCCTTGCCCGTGATGTTGGCCGGGGTGATGCCGACCAGGGCCTCACCCGGGGTGATGATGCCGGGGCAGTTCGGTCCGATGATGCGGGTGACCTGCTTGCCGTCGGCGTCGACCTTGGACTGGGCCAGTGCCCAGAACTCGGCGGAGTCCTGAACCGGCACGCCTTCGGTGATGACGACGACGAGGCCGATGCCGGCCTCGATGGCTTCAACGACGGCGTCCTTGGTGAAGGCCGGCGGGACGAAGACGATGGAGACGTCGGCGCCGGTCTCGGCCATGGCTTCCTTGACGGTGCCAAAGACGGTGATTTCGTTGTCGCCGTGCAGGACCGTGGTGCCGGCCTTGCGGGCGTTGACGCCGCCGACAATGTTGGTGCCGGCCTTGAGCATGAGGGCGGTGTGCTTGGTGCCTTCGCCGCCGGTGATGCCCTGGACGATGACCTTGGAGTCCTTGTTCAGATAGATAGACATGGTGCGGTCCCTTTACTTAGCTGCGTTGGCGAGCTCGGCGGCCTTGTCGGCGCCCTCGTCCATGGTGGCGGCCAGGGTAACCAGCGGGTGGTTGGCCTCGGCCAGGATGCGGCGGCCTTCCTCAACGTTGTTGCCGTCGAGGCGGACGACCAGCGGCTTGTTCGCGGAGTGGCCCAGCTCGGCCAGCGCGCCCACGATGCCCTTGGCCACGGCGTCGCACGCGGTGATGCCGCCGAAGACGTTGACGAACACGGACTTGACCTGCTCGTCGCCCAGGATGACGTCGAGACCTGCCGCCATGACCTCGGCGGACGCTCCACCGCCGATGTCCAGGAAGTTGGCAGGCTTGACGTTGCCGTGGTTTTCGCCGGCGTAGGCAACGACGTCCAGGGTGGACATGACCAGTCCGGCGCCGTTACCGATGATTCCGACCTCGCCGTCGAGCTTGACGTAGTTCAGGTCCTGCTCCTTGGCCTTGGCCTCGAGCGGGTCAGCAGCTTCCTTGTCTTCAAGGGCAACGTGCTTGGGGTGGCGGAAGTCCGCGTTCTCGTCCAGGGAAACCTTGCCGTCGAGGGCAACGATCTCGCCGGCGCCGGTCTTGACCAGCGGGTTGACCTCCACGAGGGTGGCGTCTTCCTTCTTGAAGACGTCCCAGAGCTTGAGGATGACGGCGGCGACCTTGCCGCGCAGCTCCTCAGCAAAACCGGCAGCGGCGACGATTTCGTCGGCCTTGGCCTGGTCGATGCCGACAGCCGGATCGATGGCGATCTTCGCCAGGGCATCGGGCCGCTCGACGGCGAGCTGCTCGATTTCCATGCCGCCCTCGACCGAGCACATGGCCAGGTAGTTGCGGTTGGCGCGGTCCAGCAGGACGGAGAAGTAGTACTCTTCGGCGATGTCCGCACCCTGGGCAATCATCACCTTGTTGACGGTGTGGCCCTTGATGTCCATCCCGAGGATGTTGGTGGAGTGTTCCAGCGCTTCATCAGCGGTCTTTGCGACCTTAACGCCGCCGGCCTTACCGCGGCCACCGACCTTAACCTGTGCCTTGACGACAGTTACGCCGCCGATCTTCTCGGCAGCTGCCTTTGCTTCTTCAGGGGTGTGCGCCACGATGCCGGCAAGCACGGGTACACCGTGCGCCTCGAACATATCGCGCGCCTGATATTCAAACAGGTCCACGGTTTAGTGTCCTTCTACGTCGAAGTAGTTTCTGTACAGCCGGACCCCGCGCACTCGCGGTTACCGGGCTGCGGAATAAACGCACCCTGCGACAAGTTGGAAACGAGCCACACGGCGCAATGCTCCTCTGGGAACTCTAGTCCTTCGATCGGACCAGCCCGTCCCAGACTACCTGTTATGTGAGTAAGGACACTATTCTATGGAGCGTAGAAAAACCGCTAGATTACGCGGTTTTTGGGGCCTTCGACGGCGTCAGCGCGGGCCGCCCGGCGACGCCGGAACTGCGGCCGTAATGATCGCGGAACCGGCGGCCCGATCCGGCACCGGACCCGGCGACGGTCCGACCTAGGCGTCCAGTTTGGTCAGCGGTGCGTAGCGCAGCAGCAGGCGTTTCTCGCCGACGTCGAACTTCACCTTGGCGACCGTCTTGTCCCCGGCGCCCTCCACCGCCAGGACGGTGCCGTTGCCGAAGCTGGTGTGGTTGACCTTGTCCCCCACGCTCACGGCGACGATTTCCTTCTGCGGCTGGACCCTGTTCTTGGCCACTGCGGCGGGAACATCGGCGTTGAAGCCCGCGGAAGGGCCGGCCCCGGTGCCGCGGGCGGTTCCGGCGCCCCAGAATGATCCTCCGTAGCGGCTGGAACCGATGGCGCCGCCGCCCCAGCCGCCGGACTGCCGGCTGGCACCTTCGCGCTTCCATTCGACGAGATCGGCCGGGATCTCCTCGATGAACTGGCTCGCGGGGTTGTACTGGCTTTGGCCCCACATGCTCCGGACCTCCGAGCGGGTCAGGTAGAGGCGCTTCCGCGCGCGGGTCAGCCCGACGTAGGCCAGCCGGCGTTCCTCGGCCAGTTCCTTCGGATCGGTGGCGGAGCGCTGGTGCGGGAACAGCCCGTGCTCCATGCCGGTGAGGAAGACCACCGGGAATTCGAGTCCCTTGGCCGTGTGCAGGGTCATGAGGGTGACGACGCCCAGGCGCTTGGCCTCCGCGACTGCGGCGGCGAGGTCGTCGGCGTCGCCGCCGGGAGCATCGGGGATCTGGTCGGCGTCGGCCACGAGGGAGACCTGCTCCAGGAACGCACCCAGGGAACCTTCCGGGTTGTCGCGTTCGTATTCGCGCACGACGGCGACAAGTTCCGCGAGGTTCTCCACCCGCGACTCGTCCTGGGGATCGGTACTGGAACGCAGCGCCGCAAGGTATCCGGTCTGCTCGAGCACGGCCTCCAGTGCGGCGGACGCGCCGGAGCCCGAGGCGACCTCGGCGAGGTCATCCAGGAGTTTGACGAAGCCCAGGACCGCGTTGACGGAGCGGGTGGCCATACCGGGGGCCTCATCAGCGCGCCGGGCCGCCGCCATGAAGGACGTGCGTTCGCGCTCGGCGAGGGCAGCGACGGCACCCTCGGCACGGTCACCGATGCCGCGCTTGGGTTCGTTGAGGATCCGGCGGAGGTTGACGTCGTCGTCCGGGTTGACCAGGACCCGCAGGTACGCCAGGGCGTCCTTGATTTCCTTGCGCTCGTAGAAACGGGTGCCGCCGACCACCTTGTAGGGGAGCCCCACGCGCACGAGGACGTCTTCGATCGAGCGGGACTGCGCGTTGGTGCGGTAGAAAATGGCGACGTCGCCGGGGCGCAGGTTGCCCTCATCCTGCAGCCGGTCGATTTCCTTGGCGATGAACTGGGCCTCGTCGTGCTCATTCTCACCGACGTAGCCGACGATCTTCTCGCCGTCGCCCTCGGCCGTCCAGAGCCGCTTCTCCGGCCGGTTGGGGTTGCGGGAGATCACGGAATTGGCGGCGCTAAGGATGGTCTGGGTGGAGCGGTAGTTCTGCTCGAGCTTGATGGTCCGGGCGTCCGGGTAGTCCTTCTCGAACTCCACGATGTTGCGGATGTCCGCGCCGCGGAAGGCGTAGATGGACTGGTCCGAGTCGCCCACGACCGTCAGTTCGGAAGCATCCGGGCCCTCGCCGACGATTTCGCGCACCAGGGCGTACTGGGCGTGGTTGGTGTCCTGGTATTCGTCCACGAGGACGTGGCGGAAGCGGCGCCGGTAGGACTCGGCGAGCGCAGGGAACGCCCGGAACATGTACACGGTCTGGGCGATCAGGTCATCGAAGTCCATGGCATTGGCCTGGCGCAGGCGCTGGGTGTAGCCCTTGAAGACCTCGGCGACGGCCTGCTCGAAAGGATCGTTGTAGTTGGCGCTGGAGGCGTAAGAGTCATCGTCGATGAGCTCGTTCTTGAGCGCGGAAATCTTGTGCTGGATGGCCTTGGGCGGGAAGCGCTTGGGATCCAGGTCCAGGTTCTTGGCCACGAGCGTGATCAGGCGCAGCGAATCCGCGGAATCGTAGATCGAGAAGTTGGAGTTGAGCCCGACGTTCTTCGCTTCGCGGCGCAGGATCCGGACGCAGGAGGAGTGGAAGGTGGAGATCCACATCGTCTTGGCCCGGCCGCCGACCAGCGCCTCGATCCGCTCGCGCATTTCGGCGGCGGCCTTGTTGGTGAAGGTGATGGCCAGGATCTCGCCGTGATGGGCCCGCCGCGTGGCGATCAGGTAGGCGATCCGGTTACTGAGCACCCGGGTCTTCCCCGATCCGGCGCCGGCCACAATCAGCAGGGCGCTGCCGGTGTGCTTGACCGCTTCCTCCTGCTGCGGGTTCAGGCCCTCGAGGAGTTCGCTGGCGTTCGGCAGGTGCGGACGGTCCCAGCCGCCGTCAGTGGCATGGCCGCTGTTGCCATCAGGGCCGGGGCCGCCGGGGCCGAACCCGCCGCCGTTGCCGTGCCCGTCAGGGCCGAATCCGCCGCCGGGACCGCCAGGACCGAATCCGCGGCCGCCGAATCCCGCGCCTGGATCTTGCCCGGCCAGACCGGATTCTGCCCGGGACTTTGTCGCTGCCACCGACTTGGAGGCAGCTTGGAAGGGTCCGTCGGCATAAGGGTCAAACAACATATCCATGGTGTATCTAAGTCTAGGCGGTGGCACTGACACCCGCGTCCGCCCCCTTGCACATGCCCTCCCCTGCCCGCACCCAGTGGACATACTCCCCTTATGCCCGGGCTTAGCAACGAAGGATGGGCATGTCCCCCCGACCCCGCACTGAAAAATGAGCATGTCCCTTGGAGCGGGTCCGGAAAGGAGCATGCCCTCCGTTGCCCGCACCCAGTGGACATAGTCCCCGTATGCCCAGTCCTAACAACAAAAAATGAGCATGTCCCTCGGACCGCGCACTGAAAAATGGGCATGTCCCGTGCACGGGTCCGGAAAATGAGCATGTCCTCCGGCACGTACCTGCGCGGGAAGGCTAGCCCACCGCTGCCGAACTGAGCGCGGCACGCAACTGCCGCACCGCCGTCGTACCTCCGGCGATGAACCAGTCGAGGCCATTGACGCGCACGACGTCGGTCGCGCCCCCGGCGGCCTCGACGATGGCTTTGCCGGGCAGCCAGTCCCATTCGGGGCAGCTGTGCTGGAACCAGCAGCCGAGCTCGCCGTCGGCCACGCGGCTGAGGTCGCAGGAGCCGGACCCGAACATGCGCAGGGCAGCCGCCGATGTCGCCGCCGCATGCCAGGGCATGGCGCACATCGGATCGGCCAGCCAGGTCGGGTGGATGTACGTTGCGGCGCCGAGTTCGGCGACGGGCGTGTCCGCTCGTCCTTTGCCTCCGGACGCGTCGGGGAGGAAGGTGACAAGCTTTTCGCCGTTGAGCGTTGCGGCCCGGGATGTCCCGCCGAGCCAGAGCTTGTCCTCTTCCGGCTGGAAAATCGCGCCGAGCCCGGCGCCGGATGAATCCTTCAGGGCGATGGCCGAGCACCAGTAGGTGGATCCGTGCAGGAAATTGTAGGTCCCGTCGACGGGATCAATGACCCAGGTCCGGCCGCTGCTGCCCGCCACGGAGGCGCCCTCTTCACCCAGGACGGCGTCGTCCGGCCGGCAGCGCCGGAGCTGCTCCAGCACGTAGGCCTCGGCGGCATGGTCGGCGGCCGTGACCACGTCCGAGACCGAGGTTTTCTGCTTGCCCTCGAGCCCGGCCTGCCGCATCAGCAGCGCCAGCGTCCCGGCCTCGCGGACCAGGGACTCGGCCAGCTGGTAGTCATCCAGCGACGGGTCAAGATCTGCGGTGCTGTGCCGGCCCAGCCGGTGTTTTCCTAGTTCCGTCACGCCGTCCAGACTATCGGCGCCTGCCGGCAGAGAACAGCCGGCGCGGCCGGCCGTGCCGGACGGGCGATAATGGAGCCATGGCCAAGACACCCGCGCAGCGGATTAAGAAGCACGGCGCCAACGCGGCGGTCCCCCAGCACCAACTTCCCCCGGTGATCAATCCGACCGCCGACCGGACACCGCAGAAGGCACAGGGCAACAGCAACCTGATTGTGATTGCCGGCGTCGTGGCCAGCCTGTTCCTCTTCTGGTACCTCCACCTCCTCACCCTCAACCAGCTCACGCAGCTCTCCAACGGCCTGGCCATGCCGGACTCCATGCTCGGCGGCTTCGATCAGGGGTTCGTGGAGCAGCTGCAGGCGGCCATGGACGACGCCGCCCGGGGCCAGCTCAGCTACGTCCACAAAACCGCCGGGACCCTCTTCCCGCTGATCTTCGGCTTCACGTGGCTGCTGCTGATCGGAACGAACGTGGCCCGAAAATCCCTGCGCTGGGCGCTGTGGGCGCTCCCGCTGCTCTTTGCGGCGGTCCGGCTGTGGGGCAACACGGCCATTGACGCGATGCTTTCCGCCGGAACCGCCGACGCCGGTCAGGTCGCCCTCGCCTCCGGACTCACGGTGGCCGGCTGGGTACTCCTGGCGCTGAGCATCCTGGCCGGCGGGCTAGCCCTGTTCCTCGGGCGAAAGGGCGCCGCCGCTTCCCCTCCCGCGGGACATGTCCAGCCCTGATCCCTGCCGCTGGACAAGTCCCCCGAAGCCAACTCCGGCCAAGGGACATGTCCACCCTTGAGCACGAGCGCAATGCATGTCCGTCGTACGCGACACGGGCCACGGGACATGTCCATCCGTGGGCGCGGTCGCTGGACAAGTTGCTGGCAAACAGCTCCAGCCGAGGGACATGTCCATCGCTGGGGGCAGCCGCTGGACATCACGCCCTTATGTCCAGCCCTCGCCGAAACCAAGGGACATGTGCACTCCATTGTGGTCCAGGGCACGCATCAAAGGGACATGTCCAGCCTCCGCAAGGCCCGGGCACGCCAATCCGGGCTAAGCCAGGCTCAACGGAATATCAGGGCGCGTCGCTCAGGAACTCAACGGCCTGCTCTGCACGCTGCGGGGCTCCGGCCTTGTCAAAGTGCTCTGCAGCTTCCTGAAGGTACTTTCGGGCTTCGTCCGCGTTCCCTAAGGCGGCGTGGGACCGACCCAGCAGCAAGCACGCCTCGCCCAGGATCTGAGGCGAAGGCGTTTCCAGATCGGCACGGATCTGTTCGAGCAGTTCGATGGCGGCGTTGGATTCACCAGCCAGAAAATTCCAGTGCGCGCGGTTCAGCCTCATGAGCAGGTAGTCGTTCGCGCTCCCGCCGATGACGTCCGTGGCCAGTTCCGCCCTTTCGATACAGCGCAAAGTGTCGGCGTCGGCGATGTCGGCCGCGAGCCGCATGGCCGCCGAAGCCTTATTGAACTTTGCCCAGACGTCGAGGTTCCTTGCCGGTGAGAACGTCGCGGCCGCGAGCTCGTGGTACCGAAGACCTTCCGGCACCCTGCTGCAGAGGAAGGCAACGTTCCCGATCACCCAGTAGACCTTGCCGATTAGTTGGTCGTCGACTTCGGCGGAAACTGCCTCGGCCAGGGCAAGGCATTCAGTCCAGGCCTCTTCCAGCCTCCCGCTGTCCGCCAATGAGGCGATGAGTGCCTGGCGAGCCTTGACATCGATTTCGACGTCGATTTCGACATCCACCCCGGCATCGTCATCTGACACGAGTTGCACGGCAGCCCTGGCCGCGTCAACGGCCTGTTCCAGCAATCCAGCACCTTGCCTGGCCTTTGCCACCAGGATGTACGCTCCCGCTTTGGCGTGGCGATCGGTGGTCGCATAAGGGCCATCAGCCAGTTCCGACGCAAGCGCGGCGCAGGTCTCGAACTCCTCGGCGTCCAGAAGATTCTCGGCCTTGAGAAACGTCATGTTCCACCAGGCATCCATATCACCCTCATTACGAGCTATCTGCGCGGCATCGTCGGCGCTGCCGGCTGCCTGGATGAAGGCATGGTTGGTCCGGTGCTCGTACGCCCGCAATTCAGCGGCGGCGTACGAAGGCGAAGCGGAGTGCAAGGTCATGACTACATTATCCGTTGCCACAGGACCGCATTTGCACAGCAGGCACAAGCAAGCTGCACGCAGTTTTCGCGCAGGATTTGGTCCGCGGGCGCGCAAATAACACAGATTTTGGGGCACCGGCGAGATTCCTTGCAACACGGCGTGTCTTCTGGCCCTATACTGAACTCGCATCACATGAGTCCCATCAGCCCCTACCGTATCTGGAGCCATTCATGAAGAAGTCCCTTGCAACACTCCTCATTGCCGGTGCGCTGGCAGTCGCAGGCCTTTCCGCGACCTCCGCGATCTCGGCTTCCGGCGATAACGCCGGCCAGGGATCCGTGGAGGCCGTTAACTGGTGGCCGAACTCCACCCCGAAGAACTAACTAAAGCAAGAGCACCGAGGCGGGCATCGGATCACATCCGACGCCCGCCTCTTTGGTTTCAATGCAACGATCCCGGCGCACATGAAGGCGCCATAAATGCTATTCCTGGCGGGCCCCCGAGCCGCCGAGGACGGATGCAAATGCCGAAGCCGGCGCGGGTCGACCAAAATAGTAGCCCTGGCCGCTGCTGCAGCCCATCTCCCGCAGGACTTCCGCCTGTTCCGCGGTCTCGATGCCCTCGGCCAGCGCTTTCAGGCCGCAGGCGTGAATAAGATGCAGCACCGCGGACACGAAATCCCGTTGCTGTTCGTCGGCGCCAAGGCCGCTGATCAGGCTCCGGTCGATCTTGACCACGTTCACGGGCAGCTTTCGCAGGTAGCTGATGGAGGAATAGCCGGTGCCAAAGTCATCGATTTCAAGCTGCACACCAAGTCGCCGCAGGCCGTTGAGCGAATACTGGTCGATATCGCCGCCGTTGACCGCCATGGATTCCGTCAGCTCAATGATCAGGTTGGAGGCATCCACCCCGGTCTCCCTGAGGATGTCCCGCACGTGTTCGATCAGTTCGAGGTTTTGCAGTTCGGTGGTGGAGATGTTGACGCGCACGTTGAAGGTGCTGTCCACCTGCAGGTCCTGCTGCCATTGCCGCAGCTGCTGCACGGCGTTGCGCAGCACCCAGTGGCCCAGGTCCACGATGATCCCGCTCTCCTCGGCCACGGGAATGAACTGGTCCGGCATGAGGAGACCGCGTTCCGGGTGGTTCCACCGGACCAGTGCCTCCACGCCTTCCATCCTGCCTGTGGCGAGGTCCACCACGGGCTGGTAGTGCAGGGTCAGCTGGTCCTGTTCGATGGCTTCGCGCATTTCCGTGACCATGACGCTCTGCAGCCGGCGCGCATACAGCAGGGCCGGCTCGAACACTTTGATGCTGCTGTGCGGCTGGGCCTTGGCGGCGTACATGGCCGTGTCGGCCTCCATGACCAGGTCATCCACGGACTGGCCGGGGTCCGCGATCCGCAGGCCAATGCTGGTTCCGCAGGTGATTCTCAGGTCCCCGACGTCGAGGCTCTCGCTGAGTGCGGCAAGGATCCTGTTCGCCACCCGGCGCGCGCGGACCAGGTTGGATTTCGGCAGCATGACGGCGAATTCGTCGCCGCCAAGGCGCGCCACCGTGTCCGTCTCGCGGACGGCGTCCTGCAGGCGGCGCGCGATTGCCCGCAGCACGTCGTCGCCGGCGCTGTGCCCCAGGGTGTCGTTGATTCCCTTGAAGGAATCGAGGTCGAGAATCAGGAGCGCCGGCGGCATCTCGCCCCGCGAGGTCTCGGCCAGCGCATGGCTCAGGACTGAGTTGAGGGCCGTCCTGTTGGCGAGTTGCGTCAAGGGGTCGGTAAGCGCCATGCGTTCAAGCTCCACCTGCGCCTCACGCAGCATGGCCGTGCGGCTTTCGACCCGTTCCTCAAGCTCCTGGTAGATGGTCTGCAGGTCATCGGCCATCAGGTTGATGCCGGCAATGACGGCGGCGACGTCGTCCCGGGCCCCGGAGTGCGGGATCCTGGTGCTCAAATCGCCTCCGGCAATCCGCACAATCCCTTCCACGAGGGCGTGCAGTCTGGGGTCCTGTGCGTCATTCTTCACGGGCATACTGCCTCAACCATTCGATGGCCGCAGACTCCGACGTGAAGAACTGCGCCGGGATCGACTCGCCCCTGGACCGCAGAAGGTAATGGGCAATGACGCGGTCCACCGGGGTCTCGCCCACCAAGGCGAACGCTGTGGCGGCGATGGATCCTGTGTAGGCCCGCCTCGCCTCAACGCTGACACCGACGACGCCGGTGATCACCAGGATCACCGGCACGCGCCGTCCGGCGGCGAGGGAACGGACAGCCTCACCGGCGATGCGCGCCTCCGGACCCTGGATTTCCTGGTTGGGGGGCAGCAGGACTTCGATGATGCCGCCGTCGATCATCCGCACGCCGATGGCCGCGCCCGCGTCAGTGGCTGCAACACCGTGCACGTCACCCTGGATGGCGCCGGGGTCGAGGCCCGGGATGCCGCCGGCTGCCTCGTCCGGCAGCCGCTCGTCCTGCCCGGCCAGGGCCTCGATGGTCATCGGGCTGCAATTCGACGGCGGCGGTCCGTGGAGCCCCGGAGGTCACGGTTGAGCCGGCGGTCGCCGTGATAGAGGATCGTTTCCCAGTCGACTTCCTCGGCTGTCTTGGCAATCACAGGGCTCTCCTTCACTGTCTTGGTCCGCGGACTGACGTACAGCCAGTTAACCACCCCGAGGAATACATCCACGGCGGAGTTGAAGACACCGATGTAGGCGTGGATCGCGAAGGCGGCCAGGGCGGCGTTCAGGGAGGCGAAGGCCACATTGCCCCAGTTCCCCGCCTGGGCGTCCCGCCACACGGTCAGGAGCGAAAAGGCCACGATCGCGTACGGCGTCAGGACGTAGAGGGCCGGGGCCGCGGTGCGGTCCTTGACCTTGGGTGTGCGGGCGAAGGGAATCTTGTCGCCCGTGAGGGCCTGCTGCAGCGATTTCAGCACGCCGGCCAGGTTGACGGGCAGCAGCACAAGGTTGAAGCCGTAGATCCGGAAGATGTCGCTGAAGCGGTGCCCGCAGTCACGCAGGTCGCTGCCCATGGCCAGGAAGTACGGCAGGGCCGCGAGGAACACCACCGGGCTCAGCAGCCGGCTGTCGTACGGGTAGGCCAGGAGGAAGACGAGGCCGAAGCTCGCCCAGGCGATGGAGGCCATGTAGTTGACCCGCAGCAGCACCTCCCGGAACAGGATCGCGCGGCGCTCGGACCGGTGCTGGCGGAGCTGGACCCACAGCTTGGGCAGGATCAGCAAGCCGCCATTCGCCCAGCGCCGGCGCTGGACCACGAGGGAACCGAAATCCGGCGGAGTCGCGCTGTAGCTGAGCCGTTCCGGATAGTTCACCAGGGTCCAGCCATGCTGGCCTAGGTCGATGCTTGATTCGGTGTCTTCGATGACGGTGCGGTCCTGGATGTAGGTCCGGATCTCGAAGCCGCCGGTGCTCTCCACCTCCACGATGTCCTCCAGGGCGCGTTTGCGGATGACGGCGTTGGCGCCCACCCAGAAGGTCGCGCCGTAGTAGCTCATGCCCTGGTGGAGGATGTGCTGGAGGTCGGTGGTGGCTCCGGCGACCCGCTCGATGCGGGTGGGGGCTCCGCGGAAGGAGGAGTACGGAGTCTGGGTCACCGCGACGCGCTCATTGCCTGCCGATTCCAGGAAGTAGACCAGCCGGAGGCAGTAGTCGCGCAGGAGCAGGGAGTCGGCGTCGAGCGTCAACAGGTAGGTCGTGTTCCGGACCTCCATGACCTCGCCGGGGACGTCGGAACCGGCGTCGGCCGCCTTGCGCAGCACCAGGCCGTCCGCGGTGGTTTCCTTGTGCCAGGTGTGGCCCATCAGCGAAATGTAGGCGTTCAGGTTCATGGCCTTGTTCGCCTCGTGTGAGAGGCTCGCGTATTTCTTGCGTTCGAACGTCTCCGTGGAGACGTTGAAGATCCAGGTCAGCCGGAGGTACAGCTCCTCGAGCCGGGAACGCGGCGGCGATGCCAGCTGCGCCAGGGCGGCGTTCAGTCCCACGAGCACCAGCCTCAGCTCCCGGGCCAGGCCCATCAGGACGAGGTCAACGAAGAACTCGTCAACGTGGTCTTCGACCGTTTCGGCGGCGGCCATGGCCTCCAGCCATTCGGCGGCGGCCTCGTATTCGGAGATCAGGATTGCAAGCTCGGCCGCGTTACTGCCGCCGTCGTGCGCCTTGTCCCGGCGTCGGAATCCGGCCAGGGCCGCGTTGAAGCGGGCGGCCGGCACACTGAGCTCGGCGGCGATTTCGGCGGTCAGCGCACGGGTTTTGTCCAGCCGGGCACGATCGCCCAGGTCCTTGGGGTACGGCGGGTCGTCGAGGAGCAGCACCACCTTGAGGTCCGGGAACTCCTGCAAGGCGGCGGACCACAGCGTGGAGCGCACCACCTGGGGTTCTTCGGCATAGGAGGGAACGAGGACCGTGATGCCCTCGGTGTACCCGGCGAAGTGCCGGTCCAGCTCGCCCCGCGGCACCCTGGCGTGGTCCCGGAAACGGTACAGGGCCCCCTGCCGGGCCATCAGATACATAAGCGCCGAAAATGTCAGAAATGTTACGACCACAAGATAGGAAACCGTCTCAAGCTGAAACCTGAAACCTGCATTCGGGTTGTTCGCGAGTTCCCGCAAGATGGTGGAAATGACGTAGGCGACCCATGCAGCCAGCGTGGTGAGAATTCCCAGCCGGCCGAGGATGATTTTGCGCCGGGACGGTCTCGGATGAACAATCGACAGCGGCTCGGAACGCCGCTCCGCCCCCCATTGCCGACGCCGGATCACACCTTTTTCTTCGGAATTCGCGCTTTCCGCATCCGCACGCGGCAAGACAAGCTGATCTGGCATTAGTCCCCATATGACTGCAAAGTCGGCATATTGGCGCGCGCCTACGACGAGACCCGCACGCCGCACCGGATGTTCCGGTGAGTGCCCTTATGATAATGCAAGGTCAAAGGCTTACCGGACATCGAACACCCCGGAATTACACGAGCTGATACTGGCGGCCAGGCGCACGCCCGGCTGCCCAACAAAAAGACGCACAAGGGGGGCCCTGTGTCCGAAAGATTTCCAGGCCGCAAGCTATCGGTGGTCCGGCTCGGAATACTCATCGGCGCCGTAATTGCTGCCGCTGCCGGCGGAGTCGTCGCGTGGGGCAATTTCCAAGACGTTCGGGCCGCCGAAGCCATTCCGTCCGTGTTCTCCGGATATGTCGACGTCACCGCCACGCCGCGGTACGCCTTCGAGGATCCGGTGTCCAAGGAAGCCCAAAAAGTCGTGCTTTCCTTCGTCGTCGCTGATCCCAAGGATCCGTGCACGCCGTCCTGGGGCGCCGCCTACTCCCTGGCCGACGCAGCGAACTCGCTGGACCTGGACCGTCGGGTGGCACGGCTGCAGCAACTTGGCGGCACCGTGGCCATCTCCTTCGGCGGACTGGCCAACCGCGAGCTCGCCGTCTCCTGCACCGATCCCGCCAAGCTCAAGTCGGCCTACCGGACCGTCGTCGACCGCTACAACGTCACCAGCGTCGATCTGGACGTGGAAGGCGAAGCCCTCTCCGATGCCGCAGCCCTCGAACGGCGTTCAGCGGCCATCTCTGCTCTCCAGAAGGACCGCCAGCGCGACGGCAAGGGGCTCAGCGTCTGGCTGACGCTCCCCGCTGATCCCAACGGCCTCACGGCGGCAGGCAGCGATGCCGTCCGGCGGATGGTGGCCGGAGGCGTCGACCTCGCCGGGGTGAACGCGATGACCATGGATTACGGCGGGAGCAAACTGGCCGGCCGGTCGATGTACGAGAACGCCGTGTCCGCCGCGGAAGCCACCCACCGCCAGCTCACCGAGCTGTACCGGACCGCCGGCACCGAACTCGGCAGCGAAACGGTGTGGCGGAAGGTCGGACTGACCCCGATGATTGGCCAGAACGACATCCCCGGCGAAATCTTCTCGCTCAAGGACGCGGAGGAGCTCAGCGCCTACGCCAGCAAACAGGGCCTCGGCCGCCTTTCCATGTGGTCCCTGAACCGCGACCGCACCTGCAGCCAGAATTTCCCGGACGTCACGAAGGTTTCCGACGGCTGCAGCGGCGTGGATCAGGGAAGTTCCACCTTCGCCACGATCCTCGGCGCCGGCGTGACGGCGAGCCCCGCCGCCGCGGCGGAAACTGCGGCCCAGCCGACGCCGGTCCCGGCCGTCAGGGACGACCCCTCCACCAGCCCGTATCCGGTGTGGTCGGAGAACACCGCCTACACCTCCGGCGACCGGATCGTGTGGCATTCCAACGTGTACGAGGCCAAATGGTGGACCCGCGCCGACACCCCGGATGATCCCGTACTCCAGGGCACCGCGACCCCCTGGCGCATCATCGGCCCGGTACTGGTCGGGGACAAGCCGACACCCCGCCTCACCGCACCGGCCGGCACGGCCCCGGCGTGGCAGCCGGCCAAGGTCTACCGCAAGGGCGACCGGGTGCTCTTCGAGGGCCGGGTCTTCGAGGCCAAGTGGTGGACCCAGACGGACAGCCCCGAAGCTGCGCTGCAGGGATCAATGGAGTCGCCGTGGTCCAAGCTGCGCGATGAGGAACTGCTCAAGCTCATGGCCACGCCGACGGCGGCGCCCACCGCCGCTGCGTCGGCTCCGGCGCGCTAAGGCACCCGGGCGGCCCTGCGCAGCGAGCGCTCGTGCCGGACCCGCTGGGCGATGACCAGGCCCGCGACGGCGATGCCGACCGTAATGGGATACCCCATGAGCCTTTCCAGCGTGCCCGGTTCCGGCACGTGCATGCCGGTGACGCCGCCTGCGATGAGCGCCGTCAGGGACACCACGCCGCAGGCCAGGATGATCCAGCCCAGGGAGGTCCGTCTGACCCACAGCACGCCGATCACCAAAAGTGCCAGCGACCCGGCGGCGAAGTACATCAAGGCGCCGGCCAGATGCCAGCCGGATCCCGTGTCTTCGGGGACCAGCCCCACGATCACCGTCCCCGCCCCGGCGATGCCGGTCAGCATCCGGGCCGCGGCCGCCGTGATCACCCCCGTGCTCCAGCCCGCCCGGCCCCGGGCCGGTGAAACGGGCTGCGAGCCCGCCCGACCGCCGGCCGGTGCACCGGGCCGCGCGGCACAGTACAGCAGCACCGAGCCAAGCAGCAGGGCACCGATGACCATGCCAATACCCTGGACCACAAAGGACGCATTCATCAGCAGGTGGGCCGGCGAGCAGACCTCCCGGCCATCGAAGTCCCCGCAAGCCACGGCGCCCAGGTCGCTGATGTAGCCGGTGCGGCGGCTGTATGGTTCCGCACCTGCCCAGACGCCGATCACAGCCGCCTCGGCCACGAAATACTGCAGCACACTCAGCTTCGCCAGTGCCCCGACGTAAAAACGTGTGGCGGCCACGTCCGGGTAATAGATGGCGTCAGCGGACAGCCCGGTGGTTCCTGCGGTCATGCCTAGAGCGTAGTACCCCCGCTCACCTTGTATGCTTATATCCGTGTCCGACAGGACCGGCTCTTGGCCGGTCCCGGACGCCCGCCCTCGTAGCTCAGTGGATAGAGCACGGCTCTCCTAAAGCCGGTGTCGTTGGTTCGATTCCAATCGAGGGCACTTGAACCTTCCTGCCCCGGACGCATTCCCGGACCCGGGTCCGGGCTTTGACCTCCGCGCCTACCTGCGCGGCTCCTGGTCCGTGGACCGCACCCTGCTGGACCGCCGCACCGGAACCCGCGGCACCTTTACCGGCGTCGTCCGGTTTACGGATGACGGCGACGGCGGCCTGCGCTGGCGCGAAGAGGGCACCGTGAGCTGGACATCCTTTGATGGCGTGCCGTTCACGGGGCCCGCGAGCCGGGAATACCTGTTGCGGCCCGCAGAGACGGGTGAGGTTATGGACATGGCCTTTCCGGACGGCCGTCCGTTCCACCGCATGGGCTTCGCCGGGCACAGCAACCAGGACGTGCACTGGTGCGACCCGGACACCTACCGCGTGACCTACACCATGCTCGGACCGCACGAGGCCGTCTACCGATGGGACGTCACCGGTCCCGCCAAGGACCAGCTGCTCGAGTCGGTCCTGCGCCGGCTGGACGCGGGCGTGGACCCGGCGGCCGCCCCCGTCAACGCCGCCGGGGCCGCGGTGACGGACGCTAGGCTGGCAGGGTGAATCCCCGGATTGTCGTCTCCGCCGTCTGCGTCTTCGATGACGCCGGGCGCCTCCTGACCGTCCGGAAAAGGGGCACGGACAAGTTCATGCACCCCGGCGGCAAACCCGAGGCCGGCGAAACCGCGGCGGAGGCCGCGGCGCGCGAGCTCCAGGAAGAGGTGGGCATTGTGCTGGCCCCCGACCGCCTCGACCTGCTGGGCTGCTGGCTGGCGGATGCGGCCAACGAGGCTGCCACCATGATCGAGGCCACCGTCTTCACGGCTCCCGGCGTATGGAGTGCCCGGCCGTCCGGGGAAATCGCCGAGATCCGCTGGCTGGACCTCGCCGCGGAGCCTCCCGGGGACCTTGCGCCGCTGCTGACCGACCATGTGCTGCCGGCGCTCTCGGCCGGCCCGGCAGCACGCCGGCCGTAGTACCCCGGATTTAGTAGGCCGGCTTTAGTACTCCGGTTTTAGTACTCCGGCACAGCCTCCCGGGCCACCGCGCTGGCCTCGGCGAACTGGGTCCGGTACAGCTCCGCGTAGCGGCCCTCGGCGGCGAGCAGTTCATTGTGGGTGCCGCGTTCCACGATCGAGCCGCCCTCGACCACCAGGATCGCGTCCGCCGCGCGGACCGTGGAGAGCCGGTGGGCGATCACCACGGCGGTCCGGCCTTCCAGGGCGGCGCCCAACGCCCCCTGCACTGCGGCCTCATTGGTTGAGTCCAGCGCGGCGGTGGCTTCGTCGAGGATGACCACGCGCGGCTGTGCAATGAGCAGGCGGGCAATCGTCAGTCGTTGCCGTTCGCCGCCGGAGAGCCGGTAGCCGCGCTCCCCCACCACGGTGTCCAGGCCATCGGGCAGGGCCCTGATCATGTCCTCGAGCCGGGCGCGGCGCAGCACGTCCCAGAGCTGCTCGTCGCTGGCCTCCGGGCGGGCCAGGCGCAGGTTGGAGGCGATGCTCTCGTGGAACAGGTGGCCGTCCTGGGTCACCATGCCCAGGGTCTGGCGCATCGAATCGAAGGTGAGGTCGCGGACGTCCACGCCCGTGCCCGGCGTCGTGCCGCCGAAGCGGACGGCACCCGAGTCGACGTCGTACAGGCGCGAAAGCAGCTGCGCGATGGTGGACTTCCCGGCTCCGGAGGAGCCGACCAGGGCCACTGTCTGCCCCGGTTCCACCCGGAAGCTGATGCCGTGCAGCACTTCTTCACCGCCGCGGGTGTCCAGGGTCCGCACGTCCTCCAGGGAGGCCAGTGAGACCTTGTCCGCCGAGGGGTAGGCGAAGCGGACGTCGTCGAACTCCACCGAGAGCGGTCCGGGCGGGGAGGCGACGGCGTCGGGCTTCTGCTGGATCAGCGGTTTGAGGTCCAGGATTTCAAAGACGCGCTCGAAGCTGACCAGGGCGCTCATGATTTCCACGCGGGCGTTTGAGAGCGCCGTGAGCGGCGCATACAGGCGGGTGAGCAGCAGCGCGAGCACCACGACGTCGCCCGCGGCCAGCTGCCCGGCGAGCGCGAGCCAGCCGCCCAGGCCATAGACCAGGGCGAGGGCCAGGGCCGAGACCAGGGTCAGCGCCGTGACGAAGGTGAACTGCAGCATGGCGGTGCGCACGCCGATGTCCCGGACCCGGCCGGCACGGAGCGCGAACTCGTGGGACTCCTCGTCGGGGCGACCGAAGAGCTTGACCAGGGTGGCGCCGGGCGCGGAGAAGCGCTCGGTCATCTGGGTGCCCATGGCCGCGTTGTGTTCGGCCGCCTCGCGCCGCAGGTCAGCGAGCCTGGAACCCATCCGGCGGGCCGGGATCAGGAAGATCGGCAGCAGGATCATGGCGAGCACTGTCACAAGCCACGACTTGTTGAGCATGACCACCAGGGTCAGCGCGAGGGCCACGACATTGCTGACCACGCCGGAGAGCGTGCCGGCGAAGGCCGACTGCGCCCCGATGACGTCATTGTTCAGCCGGCTCACGAGGGCTCCGGTGCGGGTCCTGGTGAAGAAGGCAATCGGCATCTTCTGGACGTGGTCGAAGACTTTGGTCCGCAGATCCAGGATCACGCCTTCGCCGATCGTGGAGGACAGCCAGCGGGTCAGCAGCCCCAGCCCGGCCTCCGCCACCGCCACAAGGGCGATCAGGACGGCGAGCCCGATCACCGTTCCGGCATCCGCGTGGGCGATGATCTCGTCCACCACCTGCCCGGCGAGGACCGGGGTGGCCACAGCCAGGACGGCCATCACGATGGACAGCAGCACGAAGGCGACCAGCTTGCCGCGGTGCGGGCGGGCAAAGCCGAAGACCCGCTTCAGGAGCGCCTTCGAGAACGGCTTGGACCCGCTGGAGGCGCGGGTGATGTTGTAGAGGGAGCTCCAGGCGACCCGGTCCATGCTCATGTGGTGCTGCCTTTCGGGGCATCGGCGTGCAGTTCGGTGACGACGCCGTTCTCGACGTTCCAGCGCGCGTCAAGACGGACGTTTTCCAGCAGCCGCCGGTCGTGGGTGACGAGCAGCAGTGCGCCGTCGTAGCTGTCGAGTGCTTCCTCGAGCTGTTCAATCGCGGGCAGGTCGAGGTGGTTGGTGGGTTCGTCCAGGACCAGCAGGTTCACGCCGCGGGCCTGCAGGAGCGCCAGCGCGGCCCGGGTCCGTTCCCCCGGCGAAAGGGAGTCGACCGGACGGTTGGTGTGATCGGCCTTGAGGCCGAACTTTGCCAGCAGGGTGCGAACTTCGGCCGGGGCCTGGTCCGTCAGGACGGCCTCGACGGCGTCCGCCAGCAACAGCTCGCCGGCCAGCAGGCCGCGGGCCTGGTCGATCTCGCCGACCGCCACCGACGCGCCCATGGCGGCGTTCCCGGCGTCGGGCTGCTGAACGCCCAGCAGGAGCCGGAGCAGGGTGGATTTCCCGGCGCCGTTCGGGCCCGTGATCCCGATCCGCTCCCCCGCGTTCAGTTGCAGGTTCACCGGGCCCAGGGTGAAGTCGCCCTGCCGCGCGACGGCGTCGCGCAGGGTGGCTACTACGGCGCTGGAGCGGGGGGCCGCTCCGATGCTGAACTGCAGCTGCCATTCCTTGCGGGGTTCCTCGACTTCCTCGAGCCGCGCGATCCGCGATTCCATCTGCCGGACCTTTTGCCCCTGCTTTTCCGAGGACTCGGTGCTGGCCGCCCGGCGGATCTTGTCATTGTCCGGGTTCTTCTTCATGGCGTTGCGGACGCCCTGGGAGCTCCACTCGCGCTGCGTGCGCGCCCGGGACACGAGGTCGGCCTTGGTGGCGGCAAATTCCTCGTACCGTTCGCGGGCATGGCGGCGGGCGACGGCCCGTTCCTCCAGGTAGGACTCGTAGCCGCCGTCGTACACGGCAACCGAGTTCTGCGCCAGGTCCAGCTCCACCACCGTGGACACGCAGCGCGCGAGGAACTCGCGGTCATGGGAGACCAGGACGACGCCGCCGCGCAGGCCCTGCACGAAGGCCTCGAGTTTGGCCAGTCCGCCGAGGTCGAGGTCGTTGGTGGGCTCGTCGAGCAGCACAATGTCGAACCGGCTGAGCAGCAGGGCCGCCAGGGCAACGCGCGCCGCCTGGCCGCCGGACAGCCCGGTCATCCCGGCGTCCGGTCCCACCTCAAGGCCCAGGTCTGCCAGGACGGCCGGGATCCGGTCCTCCAGGTCAGCGGCGCCGGAGGCCATCCAGCGGTCGAAGGCCAGGGAGTACGCGTCATCGGCGCCCGGCGCGCCCGAGCCCAGGGCTTCGGCGGTGGACTCCATGGCTGCCGTCGCCTGGGCGCAGCCCGTGCGACGGGCGATGTATCCGGCCACGGTTTCGCCGGCGACCCGTTCGTGTTCCTGCGGCAGCCAGCCGACAAAGGCGTCGGAGGGAGCAAGGCTCACCGTGCCTTCCTGCGGTTCATCGACGCCGGCCAGGAGCCGCAGGAGGGTGGATTTGCCGGCACCGTTGGCGCCCACGACGCCGACGACGTCGCCGGGGGCTACGGTCAGGGAGAGCTTGGTGAAGAGCGTGCGGTGGTCGTGACCACCGGAAAGGTCCTTGGCAACAAGGGTTGCAGTCATTAGTTCATTCTCTCACCCGGGCCGGGAACAGGCTTCAACGAGGGGTGTTCCCAGGGGACGAAACCCGGCAGAATCCGGCCGGGCATAGAAGAACCCGCTGGTCCGGACTTGGGGGGTGTACGGACCAGCGGGTTCGACCATTTAGCATAGTTCAATCAGGACCCTACGCAAAATCCCAGACCCCAGAGCCGTGACACGGACCTGCGGCACCGCAGCCCCGCCGCAGACCGAAGACCACACTGCCAATCGACTCCGCAGAAAGCACTAGATGCCCATATCCGCAAAGGCGTTCCAAGTCTGGCTTCATCAGGTGGCGCCGTCAGCGAGTACAGCCGATATCTGCAGGATCTCCGGCATCAAACGCACCACCCTGGCCCAGCAATTGGTCCGCGGAAAAGTGACCGAAACCACGGTTGTCAGCATCAGCCGCGCACTGGGTTTGAGTCCGATCGCGGCTCTGGCCACGTTCGAGCACTACGCGGAGCTGGCCGCCCCGCAGCAACCGCCGACCGCCGCCGAGCTCGTCAGCCAGGTTGCCACGATGGACTTGTTGCGCACGGTCATTGCCCGGTCCTCGCCTGCCCAAGGCGGCGACGGTGCGGAAGGGAGCTCTTTGGTGCCCGGGCTGAGTCCCGCCCCGCACGCCACCTCGGTCCGGAACTGGGTGGACGCAGTTGACGACGGCGAGTTGCGCCACCGGGTTTCGTCCGCCACCGGCGTCGCACCCCAGAATTATTCGGCCCAGCTCACAGCGAACAGGCTGCCCCCCGTACTGGCGTTCGCAACGGCCCGCGCCGCGGGCGTCGGACTCACGGGAGGACTCGTCGCCACCGGCTTGATCACTGAGGATGAGGCCGGCTGGCCATCAGGGGCGAAGCAGTCAGCGTTGGACGCACTCTCCAACGGGGAACTCACCGCGCTTGCCGGGGAACGGCTCCAGGCGCTCGGAAAATCGCTGCGGCGCCAGGAGCAGGAACAAGCACAGACAGAGAAGATTTGGGAGCACCTCGGATGATCGGGATCCTGCAGTGGACCACCCTGGCGGTATGTACCGTCGTCACGCTGGCCCGTCTTCCGAGCGCCCTCCGGGGCGAGAACCGCTCCTTGTTCTCCCTCTTTGCGCTGGCAACCCTGGCGACCCTGCTCAGCATCGATGGCCCCTACCTGGCGGTGGACCGTGCCCTGGGAGGCCTGAATATCGCCAACCTGGTGCTCCGCTTTGTCATTTTCGCGGCCATCTTCTTCCTTGGACTCCGAATGGCCCGGGGCTTCAGCGCGAACGACGCCCTGGGGCTCATCACCGGCCCCGTTGGCATCGGGGTGGCGGCGGCGGCCTCTGCCGCCGTGGTGGTGGTTTTCCTGATGATGGACACCGCGGGCTCCTCCGCGGGGATGAACGCAGTGTTCGCCAAGGGCCCCCGCAATGCCGCCTTGGTGGAGTACTACGGTGCCGCCGGACGCCTCTACCCGGCGTACGTCACCGTGGCCCTGCTCCCGGCCATGCTGCGGGCGCTGCGCAGCAAGCTCCCGCGCCTCGTACGGTCCAGCGCGGCATTGATGGCGCTGGGCACGGTGGCCACTTCCTTGAGCCTGCTGTCCCCGGTCATCCCGCCGCCGCTGGGAATTTTGCGGTACGTCATCAACTACACGGCCGTGCTGTGCCTGGTCCTCGGGCTGGCGCTGATCTGGCTGGCAAAGGTGCTTGCGCAGCGGACCCAGAAGAAGCAAGCTGTCCCCACCCGATGGTAGGGGCACTGAGTTACCGAGCGGTGCGGAAGAAGCAGGAATGATGGCAATCCTCCAGTGGGGCACGCTGATCATTTGTTCAGTGGTGCTCCTCCTGCGCGTACCGGATGCCGTCCGGGGGCGGAACAGGATGGTTTTCGGCATACTGTTCATCGCGACGCTGTGCAGCCTGCTCTCAGTGCCCGGGCCCTACGAGGCGATCGACGTGGCGCTGGGGGGCTGGAACGTCACCCACCTGATCCTGCGGTTCCTGGTCTTTGCGGCGGTCCTGCTGGTGGGCCTGCGGGTGGCCAACGGGCTAGCGGACGCACGCGGCCACCGCCTCATCGCCGGGCCGCCAGGACGCTGGGCACTGGCGGCGAGTGCTGTCGCGGTAGTGGCCACGTTCTCCCTCATGGACACCCGCGGATCGTCGGCCGGCCTGTTGGAAATAGCTAACGACGGCGGGCACAATGCCGTGGTGGCGCCGTTCTATGCCGCAGCCGGCCGCAGCTATCCCGGCTTTGTTTCAGTGGTCCTCCTGCCGGCACTGGTGGGCACCGCCACCAGCCGTTTGCCGCGGCTGATCCGGGCCGCGGCCCTCCTGACATCCCTGGGGGCTGTCGCCACCGCCATCAGCGTCCCGGCTTCCTTTGCCCCGCCCGACTGGCTCCTCGCGCAGCAATCGGTCAACTATTTGGCGGTGGTGGGCTACGTCCTGGGTCTGTGCCTGTTCTGGTTGTCCGGGCTGGCGAACAAAAGCGGCCGGTAACACTCACGCAACATTCCGTAAGAACACCGGGCCGGCCATTCACAAAATCATTAGAGCGTGAGAGAATCATGAATGTGTGAAAGCGGCAATCGCTTTGTGTACGGAAGTCAGCCGTGCGAAGCAGAAGCAGCCGCCCAAACGCCATTGGGGGGATGAGTGGTAGCGGTCCATGTGGACCGCTACCACTCAGCCGTTTAACGCGTCCTTCCGCCTCCCCGCAGGCCGGGCTGCGAGCGTATCTCCGCCCTCCGTCAGCGAACAAACCTCAGTGTGACCAGCTGGAATGGCCGCAGCCCCAGTTCGGCCGAATTCCGTCCCGCCGCCACCCCCGGGGCCCCTCCCGGCGCCTCAACGCGCCGTTCCAGGAGGTCCACGGCGCGCACTGCGCTGACCGGAAAATTCGCCGTCACGCTTCCCGTGGACCGCTCGCCCAGTGACTCGTACAAGCGGACAATCACGTCGCCGGAACCGTCTTCCGCAAGCTTGACTGCCTCAATGACCAGGGCCCGGCCCAAGACGGTGAACAGCGGCTCGACCGCGTGGGCCCCCTTCCCAAGCCGCGGCGCCAGGTTGGTGCGGTAGCCCTCCTCGACGGCGTCCGCGATGGAAGCGCCCGGGCGGATCGTGACGCGCAGTTCGTGCGTGCCCTGGTCCGCGGCGGGGTCCGGAAACTTCGGCGCCCGCAGGATCGAGACCCGAACGGTGGTGGTGGTCCCGCCGTCGTCCTCCCTCACGTCGCGGGTGACGTCGTGGCCGTAGCTGGACGCATTCGAGATGGCCACGCCGTAGCCGGGTTCGGCCACGTGGATCCACCGGTGGGCGCAGATCTCGAACTTCGCGCTCTCCCAGGACGTGTTGAGGTGGGTCGGGCGGAAGACGTGGCCGAACTGCGTCTCCGCCGCCGAGCGGTCCGCCTTGACGTCCAGGGCGAAGCCGAGCTTGAGAAGTTTTTCGCTTTCCTGCCAGTCCACCAGTGTGGAGATGGCGAGGGAGTCGGCCCCGGCCGCCAGCGCAATCCGCTGGGTTACGGCTGAGGAACCGGCCGTCCGCTGCACCACCACGACGGCGGCTGCTCCTTCCCCGCCGGGGCTTTCGGCCGCGCCGCGCTCGAGCGTCACGGAATGCGCCTCGAGGAGCCGGACGACGTTCCGGCGGTAAAAGGCGTCGATGTCCCACGCATCCCATTCGTTCGGCGTGTCCCGGTGCAGTTCCAGGACGTTGCCAGACTGCCCGGGAGCGATCGCCTCGCGCCCGGTGGCGTGGTCCATCAGCGAGGCGAGCAGACCGTTGGCATCCACCACCGCGCGGATGACGCCGTTGTCCAGGACGTAGCCGCCGTCGGCCGCGGAGACGGTTACCGGCTGCGCCGAGCTGACCGGCTCGGCTGCGGCCAGGGCAGGCACGCCCTGGCGCTCATGCGGGGCGGCGTTGAGCAGGAATTCCCTGTCGCCCGCTCCCATGGCCGCGGCGGCGGCCGCCGTGATGATCGCCTCCAGGCCCCGTTCGACGGCGGCGTAGTTCCGTTCGGCATCCTGGTGGACCCACGCGATGGAACTCCCGGGCAGGATGTCGTGGAACTGCTGCAGCAGGACCAGCCGCCACAGGCCCTTGAGCTCGGCGGCGGGGTAGGGGTGTCCGGCGCGCACGGCCGCGGTGGCGCTCCAGAGCTCGGCTTCCCGGAGAAGATGCTCGCTGCGCCGGTTCCCCAGCTTGGTCCTGGCCTGGCTGGTGTAGGTGCCGCGGTGCAGTTCCAGGTACATCTCCCCCACCCAGACGGGCAGGGTCTCGTACTCGGCTTCGGCCTGCCGGAAAAAGCTGGCGGCCGAGCCGATCCGCACGTTCGGAGATCCTTCCAGGTCCGCGGTGCGCTGCGCCGCGGCCAGCATCTCGCGGGTTGGTCCGCCGCCGCCGTCGCCGTAGCCGAACGGCACCAAGGAGGTGGTTCCGCGTCCATGGTCACGGTAGTTGCGTTCCGCGTGGGCCAGGTCCCTGGCACTGAGGTCGGAGTTGTATTTGTCCACCGGCGGGAAATGCGTGAACACCCGCGTGCCGTCGATCCCCTCCCAGTTGAATGTGTGGTGCGGCATCCGGTTGACCTGGTTCCAGGAGATTTTCTGCGTCAGGAACCAGCGGATGCCTGCGGCCTTGATGATCTGCGGCAACGCCGCGGAGTACCCGAAGGTATCCGGCAGCCAGGCCTCCTGGCAGTCCACCCCGAGCTCGGCCAGGAAAAAGCTCTTGCCCTCGAGAAATTGCCGCGCCATGGCCTCCCCGCCCGGCATGTTGGAGTCTGATTCGACCCACATCCCGCCCACAGGAACGAACTGCCCGGCGCGGACCTTGTCCAGGATGCGCCCGAAGAGCTCAGGATAGTACTCCTTCATCCACGCGAACTGCTGGGCCGAGGAGCAGGAGAAGACGAAGCCGGGGTCTTCGTCCATCAGGGCGATGACGTTGGAAAACGTCCGGGCGCATTTGCGGATGGTTTCCCGGACCGGCCATAACCAGGCCGAGTCGATGTGGGCATGCCCAGTGGCAACGAGCTGATGGGCCGAAGCGTAAGCCGGCCGGGACAGCACGCCGGCGAGCGCGGCACGTCCGGCTCCGGCGGTACCGGCAACGTCGTCGGGGTCCATGACGTCCAGCATGCGCTCCAGCGCCCGCAGGATCTCATGGCGGCGGGGCTGGTCCATGGGGAGCTCGTGCATGAGCCCGCCGAGTGCGAGGACGTCCTGCTGCAGTTCCCAGACGGTCTGGTTGAGCTCGGCAATGGCGATCCGGCCGAGGCGGTAGATCGGTTCGTTGCCGGACGTCGCTTTGTCGCCGTAGGGCGTGGCGGCGAACGTCCAGTGCTGGGACAGGTCGGGGTTGGCCGCGGCTTCGACGTAGAAGTCAACGGCCATGCCGCCGCCCAGAAGCTTGAGCGGGACGTGCTGGTTTCGTGGCGAGATCGCCTTGATGATGGTCCCGTCGGACCGCCAGGCGATGCCTTCGCACTGGAAGCCCGGGAGCTCCCCGCTGAAGCCGAGGTCCACCAGGATTTCCACCGAAGTGCCGGGCGCCGTTCCCCAGGATTGCGGCACTTCGCCCTGCAGCCGCAGCCACTTGGTGCTCCACGGCCGGCCCCAGGCAGCGCCGTGCTCCTGGGGCGTGAACTCGTGCCTCAGGGCCTCCAAGGCCGGCACGGGTTCGTCCGGCGTATCCCAGCTGCTCAGCGTCAGCGGCAGGCTGCGCGGGTAGACGGCGGGCGCGATGCGGTCCCGCAGAAAGCGGTCCAGCCGGACTTCCGTGAGACGGCGGTCGTCGTGCAAGGTGATCCTCTTCAGCGCTGACGGACCCGACTGGTTCTCCAATCGATGGAAAAAACTTACGCCGCCGGCAACCTATTAGCCAAGTTCTAGCGCGAGTTAACCAAGTTCTAGCGCGAGCCGGCCGCCGGGGCGGGCACAGCGACACGGTGGAGGCCGGAGTACACATTGAGGCTGGTCCGGCGGCTGAACCCGGCCAGGGTCAGCCCGCTCGCCTCAGCCAGCTCAACGGCCAGGCTCGACGGAGCGCTGACGGCGGCGAGGACCGGGATTCCGGCGAGGGAGGCCTTCTGCACAAGCTCGAACGAGGCCCTGCCGGACACCTGCAGCACGGTCCCCCGGAGCGGCAAAAGGCCTTCGCGCAGGGCCCAGCCCACCACCTTGTCCACGGCATTGTGCCGTCCAACGTCTTCGCGCAGGCACAGAAGCTCTGCCGAGCCGTCGTCAGAAATCCCAAAGAGCCCGGCGGCGTGCACCCCGCCGGTAACGTCAAAGACGTCTTGGGCGGCCCGGAGGGCCTCCGGCAGGGCCGCCAGCGTTTCCACCGGAACAGTCAGCGGGTCCTCGGCCGGGCTGTAGTGCGAGGATTTGTGCACGGCCTCGATCGAGTCCGTCCCGCAGATGCCGCAGGAACTGGAGGTGTAGACGTTACGCCCGGTCTCCGGCAGGACGACGTCGGGCCTGAGCTGGGCTTCCACGACGTTGAACGTCTGGACACCGTCGGCGTTCTCGCCGGCGCAGAACCTGAGCGACACGAGCTGCTCGGGAGCCCAGATCACGCCCTCGGAAACCAGGAACCCTGCGACGAGGTCGAAGTCGTGGCCCGGCGTCCGCATGGTGACGGAAAACGACATGGTTCCGATCCGGATTTCCAACGGTTCCTCCACGGCGAGGACGTCTTCCCGGTGACGGACCGGGAATTCGAGGGCCTGCGGGGAACCGTCGAGGACAATCTTGTGCACTTTGCGGCGCTGCGTCACGCGGCCCATGCGGTACTCCTATGCGTTTTGACTCTTTCCATCATTGTAGGAGGGCGCTCCAGTCCACCGGGCCGTCGCTGGCCCCGGTTTTCCGGGCGGCGCGCTTTGCAGCGGGCTTGGGCGCCGCGGGCGCTGCCGCCAGGTCCGGGAGCGGCGCACTCCAGGGCAGCGCGAACGCCGGGACCGGTTCCCCCAGCTGGACACCGTGGGGCGGGACCACCAGCACGCCGTCGGCGGCGGCCAGCCCGCGCATCATCCCCGGGCCGGTGTGCTGCGCCGGGGATGCCATGCCGTAGAGCAGCCGGAAGGGCATGAGCCGGGTCCGCCCGGGATCGGCGTCAATGGTCGAGCCGCACGGCACCTCGCCGAGCGGGGGGTTGGGTGCGTGGCCCAGTGCCGCAAGGAGCGGTGTCCCGATGGTGGACAGCGCCATCATGGCCGCGAGCGGGTTTCCCGGCAGGCCGAGGATGTACCTGCCGTCCGGCAGTTCGGCCAGTACAGCCGGGTGGCCCGGCCGCATCGCGATCCCGTCAATCAGCAGCCGACCGCCCAGCTCGGCAACCGAACGCCGGAGGTGGTCCGTCCCGGAGCGTCCGGTGCCGCCGGTGGTGATGACGACGTCGGCAGGCAGGATGGTGCTGGCGGGGACGGGCTCGCTGTCTTCGAGGGCAGTGAGCCATTCGGCGTAGGTGTCTCCGATTTTCACTTCCTCGGCGCAGATTCCGCCGAGCATCTCCACCACGGCTGCCAGCTGGGGCCCGAAAGTGTCGCGGACCTGGCCGGGCGCCGGCGTCCCGGATGTCACCACTTCGGAGCCGGTGAACACGAGGCGGACCAAGGCCTTGCCGAGCACGGGAAGGGTGTCGTTTCCGGCCAGGGCGGCGAGAGCCAGGTGGGCAGGATTCAGGACCGTGCCGCGTTTGATCAGGATGTCCCCGTCGGCAGCTTCTTCCCCGGCTTTCCGGATATGGTCGCCGTTCCTCGGGTCCCCGGGCTTGGCGCTGCCGCCCAGCTTGAGGACGGGCAGCCCGTCCTCGTCCGTGCCGATGACACCGCTTTCGCTGCGCAGCACCGCCTTGGCCCCGGCCGGGACGAGGCCGCCGGTGGCGATCGGACTCGCCTGATGCGGGGCGAGCCGCTGGCCCGGTTCAGCCAGGATCCAGGGGCCGCTGCCGTTGACGGCCCAGCCGTCCATGGCAGAGGAGGCGTAGTGGGGCATGTCGCCCTCAGCCACCACGTCGGCTGCCAGCGTGCGGCCCAATGCCTGCCGGAGCGGGACGGGGGCGGCCGGGATGGGGGTGGCACAGTCAAAGGCGAGCTGCCGGGCCTCATCCCAGGTGTGGGCCAGGTGCCGGTGGGGGCCGCCCTCCGGTTCCTGTTCCGCTGGAGCCTCCGGGCCGGTCAGTCCGATCTCGGGGCTGCCGTCGGCGCTGCCGCCGGCTGTTTCGTCGCCTGTTTCGTTGTCTGATTCGTTGCCTGGGGCGAAAGGTCCGCTGCCCCCTGGAGGCGCAGGTGTCATGCCCCGGAAGCTTCGGCGGCTGCGTGATCCTTGGCGAGCTGGCGCGCTACAGCCATGGCGGCCTGCATGGACACCTCGTCCGTAGTTTGCCCCGAGCCGGAGGCCAGGCCGGCCGCAAAGCCGGCGATGAATGTGGTCAGCGGCGCTGCCGGGCGCACCACGGCGTGGGCGGCCACGCCTGCCAGTGCGAGGACCTCGGACACGTCTATCTCGACGTCCTCCAGTTCCAGGGCCTGGAGCAGTGCACGGCACCAGTCTTCGAGCGTTTCGTCCTGGCTTTTCACCGTTTGCCTCCATGGTCGCCGGTCAGCTGCGGGGCCCGGCACGGAGCCGGGACCGAAGTCCGAGATCGCGCCGGATACACCTAGTGCGGTCGCGTCGTCCCAGGTGTCGACGTCATCCGTGGACCCGGGGGGAACACGAACTTCCCGCACCTCCAGCCTAGCAAGAAGGGCGAAGACCGACGCGTTTTCGAGGCCTCCCCCTCGTACGGCGTCGGCCGCAGATCGTTGTAGCGCGGCCGTGCCATAAAAACCGGCCAGCGGCTGCTTCCGGCCGTCGGCGGAGACTGCCATGACGCCGTCGCCCTCCTCTCCGTCTGGCCGGGCGGCCAGCGCCGCGGCAAGGGCGCTGACCGCTGCCGCGGACCGCGGCATGTCACAGGCAAGGACCAGGGTGAAGGGCGCCGGAACACCGGCGGACCCCAAGGCCGCGGAAGCCCGCCCGGCGCCGGGTTTTCCGGCGTGGTCCGCAGCCAGCGCGCTCAGTCCGGCGGCGATGGCGGCGGACGGCCCGGCGAAGGGCGGCTCTTCCCGGCAGTTCAGGATCCCGTCGGGAAGGTCACCCGGGTCGGGACCGACGACGACGATGCGGCCGGCCGCGTCCGCGGCACCCAGCGACCGCTCCAGCAGCGTGGCGCCGTCGTACGTCAGCTTGGCCTTCGGGACACCGCCAAGGCGCGAAGACCTGCCCCCGGCGAGAATAATGGCATCGAACTCCACCCGCCCAGCCTAGCGCGGTGTCTGGTTCAGGCGGCCGATTCTGGCAGCAGGAAGGGATCCCAGGCGGGAGTCGGCTTTTCGAGTTCCTTGATCTGCCACATGGTGCCCTTTGGAGGTCCGGGGGCAAAGCCGAGTTTCCAGCCCATCTCCCCCGGCGTGTGGTCGCCCTTGGCGTTGTTGCAGCGCAAGCAGGCCGCGACGAGGTTTTCCCAGGAGTCCGCGCCGCCCCGGGACTTGGGCTGGACGTGGTCGATCGTGTGGGCGGCCTTCCCGCAGTAGGCGCAGCGGTGGGCGTCGCGGCGGAGCACGCCGCGGCGGCTGACCGTTGTGATGGTGTTGTACCGCGGCCGGACGTAGCGGTTCAGGAGGATCACGGACGGGCGGCCCAGTATGTCCTGGGGACCGACAACGGGTTCGTCCCCTTCGGCCACCACGCTGGCCTTTCCGGTCAGGACAAGCACGAGCGCCCGGCGGAAGGTGACCACCGCCAGCGGTTCATATCCAGCATTCAGAACGAGAGTGCGCATGCGCATACCTCTTCACGGCCGCACCCGCCAGGGGCACGAGGGCCGGCTGCCCTCTGCATGGTCGGGCTATGGATCGACAAGACAAGAGTAAACACTCAACTGCCGGATCACCGAATATTTCTTCCGCGTGGCGGTGGGCGGCGCGGGACGTTCATGGCCCGGTAACGCAAAAGACCCCCGCCTCAACAGGCGGGGGTCTTTAGAGGTGCGGAGGCTTTTGCCTAGCCGCCAACGCGGATGAAGACGGGGCCGGAGCCGACGTTCACGCTGTACAGTGCGGTGGTTCCGCCGTTCCAGCCGCCGTGGACTGCCATGCCGTTACCGACGTAAACAGCGATGTGAGCCATGCCGACGCCGCCGTTCTGGTAGTAGGCCAGGTCGCCCGGACGGGCTTCGGCGGCGCTCACGGTGCGGCCGAGGGACAGGTAGCCTGCCGGCCAGCCGTGGTAGTGGATGCCGGCTGCGGCCAGCGCGTTGGTGGCGAGGGCGGTGCAGTCCTGCGCCACGCCGATCTGCGCGTAGGCAGCGGCGGCGATGGTTGCGCCGGCGCCGCTTGCGACTGCAGCGGCGGGGGCCTGGGCAGCTGCGCCGCTGACGCCAAGCTTGGTGCCGGCGGCCTGGGCGCCGCCGGCCTGGGTGGCCGTCGATTCCTGGACCTTGACGACGGGCTTGGCAGCCTCGACGACGGGAGCCGGCGACGTGGTGACGGCGGGCTTCTCGTAGGAGATCGCGATGGTGGAGGCAGCCGAGATCGTTGCCGGAGCAGCCGACTGGACTTCCAGGGCGGAAGCGGAGGTGGATTCGCGCTGAACGTTGGTCTCAGCAGCGTTGGCTGCGATTCCGCTGGTCAGAACCAAGCCGGAAGCTGCGGCGATGACCGCGGCCTGACGGCCCATGCCGCCGGCGTTGTCGCCGACTGCCTTGGCAATAACAGCCAGCGAGTTGGTCTTGGTGACCTCGGCGCGGTGCCGTGCAACGGTTGCACGAGTAGTCATTAAGTTCTCTCTTTCGTGTTCCTGGGCCGCGCGCTTTCGGGCGCGGGCTTAGGACGCTCCGGCATCTTGGGGGTACGCCGGATCGCCCCGAAATGGGTTACTTAGCGAAGGGTGTACTGCGAAGACGCGCCAAAAGCGGCGACTGCATGCTGTCCGGACTCGATAGAGAATGAGCCAGCGGAAAGTGATCCAATCCGGGCGCCGGCAAGGGCGGCACGTGATGTGGATTTGAGCGGGCTCATAGGAGCCCCGCCCGTGCGCATGCGCGCGGCGTTGTGGCGTGAAGACACGAAGGTAGCCTCTCCCAATGCCTACGAGGTGAGCTGTCGGATTCGGATGGGAGTCACCCGGCCGCGCCGCTTCCTGGGAAGCTTTGCGACTTAACCCCTAGGCCTTCTTTCGAAGGCCAAAATTGGTTCCCCCGCCCCTGCCAGACGATGTAATGCGAACGGACCTTGAGCGGTGGCAGAGCTAGGCAATCCACTCAAGAGCGCCAACTTCGGAAAAGTTGGCGTGCTTCAAACCCTACAGCAGTCGGACCTCAAAGTCACATTCAGATCACGGCGTGTCACAAGGATGCGAGAGTGGCCCATCATCTTTAGAGCCAGCCGAGGGGGTCAACGACGTCGCCATTGACCATGACTTCAAAGTGGAGGTGGCAGCCCGTCGAGGCGCCGGTGGTCCCGCTCATGGCGATGATGTCGCCGCGCGAGACCTTCTGGCCGACCTTGACCGAGGAGGAGGACAGGTGGTTATACGTGGTCTCCAGGCCGTTGCCGTGGTCAATGACCACGCGGTTTCCGCCACCGTAAGGATGCCAGCCATTGAAGGTCACGGTGCCGCTGGCGGCGGCATGGACACCAGTGCCGCACTTCGCGGCGTAATCCTGGCCCCGGTGGAACTCCCCCGGACCGCCGGTGATGGGGTTCACACGGTAACCGAACGGCGAGGCAGTGACCATCTGGTCCAGCGGGGCGCCGAGTGTTCCGGCGGAGGCGGCACGCGTGATGCTGCCCACAGACTGCGCACTAAGCAGCTGCTTGAGCTTGCCGTCGGGGTCGCCCTTGGTGGCAACAGCCGTGCGGCTGAAGTCGACCTTCGCGGCGGCCGCAGCGGTGACATCCGGCTGAACGGCAGCAGAAACCGCGCCGGTTCCCGCGGAGGTGGCCATCACGGGGCTGGTCACGGGTACCGTCACCGTGAGGACCAGGCCCGTGGCGGCCAGCGCGATGCCGGCCTTCTGCCCCACGCCGCTGGCTGCGGCGAAATCCGTAACCTGACGGAACGGAGCGCGGCGGCGGCGGCGTTCGTCGCGGTGCGCGTCGCGCGGGCGCTCGGCCATATGCTCGACGACGGGACGCGGCTCCGGAGCGGGACCGGTCGCGCGGCGACGGCCCCTGGCGGTCTGGGTGGTCAAGAACGGTTCCTCTCTGGATAGCCTGCGAAGTTAGCTGTCGGATTCGGGTCAGAGAGTTCAAAGACCCGGTCCGCCTTTTGCAAGCATCCGGACACAGAGGTAGCCCCGTAGGATCCCTCGATGGAAGATGCTTGCCGCTGACGGACTTCACCCCAAGGCTGCCGGAGTAGCAGCCGAAAGTGGTTCCCCCGCCCCTGCCAGGAGGTGGTTCTGCTACTGATCCGCTGGCAGGGCTCGGCTTCGGATCAGATAACGCTTTGGTATCGGTACAGGCCACTAACTATAGGCGATTAAGCGGCCCGGTAATAAATCCGTGATACCTGTGGTGCACAACTCATGGGTTGTCCCATGTCCGGCCCCGTTGCCGCAGGTCAGGCGACGGTTACAAACACGTGCGCAGCGACCTCGGGCGGCAACTCAAGGGCGCCTTCGATATCCGGAACACGGACCGAGATGTACTCCCCCACCCGCTCCAGCGAGACCTTCGCCCCGGGCCGGATCCCGCCCTCGTCGAGCTGGGCGAGCAGTTCGGGTTCCACCTGGATCGGTTCCGCCAGCCGGTTGACCGTGATCCGCGAACCCGCACCGTAGCCGGCCATGGCCTCCAGCAGGTTCACAACCCCGTCCGCGTATGTCCCGGAGGGCAGTCCGCCCAGTTCCGCAAGCCCGGGAATCGGGTTTCCGTAGGGAGAAACGGTGGGATGGTCGAGCATCTCGAAGATCCTCCGCTCGACGCGTTCGCTCATGACGTGCTCCCACCGGCACGCTTCCTCATGCACATAGGCCCAGTCGAGCCCGATGACGTCAGCGAGTAGCCGCTCCGCCAGGCGGTGCTTGCGCATGACGCCAATGGCACGTTTCCGTCCGGTTTCGGTCAGCTCAAGGTGCCGGTCGCCTGACACAACCACCAGGCCGTCCCGTTCCATGCGTCCGATGGTCTGGGAAACGGTGGGGCCGGAGTGCCGGAGCCGCTCGGCGATGCGGGCGCGGAGGGCGACGATGTTCTCTTCTTCAAGTTCCAGGATGGTCCGAAGATACATCTCCGTGGTATCGATCAGATCCGTCATTCAACTCAGCTCCTTGAGCGCAGTCTTGCGTCATTCCCACCGTACCGCGTGCGGGCTGCGTGCAGGACGTGCCCTGGCGAGATCCGCCGTACGTTCGCAGCACAGCCTAGCCTATTTTGAATTACTCCGGATAATTTTGGTGCGGGCTCCGGCCTCTTCCCGCTGCCCGCCTGCCGGCCCGCCCGGCCCGTCTCAATGACCGGACTGTGACAGGCTTTTTTCCATATCGCGGGGGGCCGTCAGGCAGAATGAAGATGGGTGCCCGTTGCAGCTGTTCCTGCCCGGCCCCCTCCCAGCCACTCTACGAACCAGCCGAATATTGGAGCCACTGTGAGCGACACCAGCATCACGATCCCCGCCAACCTCCTGCCCAAGGACGGACGGTTCGGCGCCGGCCCGTCCAAGGTCCGCCCGGAGCAGGTGGAGGCACTCGCAGCATCGGCGAAGTTGCTGGGAACCTCCCACCGGCAGGCACCCGTAAAGAACCTGGTCGGCTCGGTCCGCAGCGGCCTCAGCGAGTTCTTCCGCGCCCCGGAAGGCTACGAAGTGGTCCTCGGGGTGGGCGGCTCGACCGCGTTCTGGGACGTTGCCAGCTTCGGACTCGTGGAAAACAAGGCACAGCACCTCTCCTTCGGCGAGTTCGGGTCCAAGTTTGCCTCGGCCACCAACAAGGCGCCGTTCCTTGCCGAATCGTCCATCATCAAGGCCGAGCCCGGCACGCGGCCTTCCCCCCGGGCGGAAGCCGGCGTCGACGTGTACGCCTGGCCGCAGAACGAGACGTCCACCGGTGTCGCGGCCCCCGTCCGGCGCGTGTCGGGCGCGGATGAAGGATCGCTGGTGCTGGTGGACGCCACCTCGGCGGCCGGCGGCCTCGACGTGGACGTGGCCGAGTCCGACGTCTACTACTTTGCGCCGCAGAAGAACTTCGCGTCCGATGGCGGCCTGTGGCTCGGCCTGTTCTCTCCGGCGGCGCTGGAGCGGGCGGCCCGGATCAAGGCCAGCAACCGTTGGATCCCCGATTTCCTGGACCTCCAGACGGCAATCGACAACTCCCGGCTGAACCAGACCTACAACACCCCCGCCCTGGCCACCCTGGTCACCCTGGATGCCCAGGTGCAGTGGCTCAACGCCAACGGCGGCCTGGACTTCGCCTCCGGCCGGACCGCCGATTCTGCCGGCCGGATCTACCGCTGGGCAGAGGCGTCCGGCTACGCGACGCCGTTCGTGGCCAAGGCCGAGGACCGCTCCAACGTGATCGCCACCATCGACTTCGACGAGTCCATCGACGCCGCGGCCATCGCCAGGGTGCTCCGTGCCAACGGCGTCGTCGACACCGAACCGTACCGCAAGCTCGGCCGGAACCAGCTGCGCATCGCCACGTTCGTGGCGATCGAACCGGATGATGTCTCGGCACTGCTTGAGTGCATCGATTTCGTCGTGGCAGAACTCAGGAAATAGCCTTAGCGCCCGACGGCGTCGTCCCGGCCAGGTGCCGGTGCGGCGCCGTCTGTGCTTTCCAGGCGGGTGCCGGCTGCGCCGGTCGTGCCCACCACGCGGAAGAACCGCAGCCCGCGCGCCCTGCGGTTGAAGCGGAGCCGCAGATGCTTGGCCCGGATGATCCACAGCAGCCCGATCAGGGCCGCGAGCAGGCCTGCGACGGCCGCGACGCCCATGGACCAGCGGGGACCGGCGGTGTTCGCCACCCAGCCGACGAACGGCGCGCCGATCGGCGTTCCGCCCATGAAGATCGCCATGTAAAGGGCCATCACCCGGCCCCGCATCACGGGGTCGGTGGTGGTTTGGACGTACCCGTTGGCGCTCGTCATCATGGTGATCGCGAAAAGCCCCACCGGCACCAGCGCTACGCCGTACCAGAAGTAGCTAGGGGCCAGCGCGGCGATGCCCGAGGTCACCCCGAAGGCCCCGGCCGCTCCGAAAATGACCCGCAGCCGCGGTTTGCCGCGGCCGGCGGACAGCAGTGCCCCGGTGACGGATCCGATGGCCATGATCGAATTCATGAGGCCGAAGGCTCCCGCGTCGAGACCAAATTCCGTGCCCACCATGGCCGCGATGAAGAGGGCGAAATTCAGTCCCAGGGTTCCGACGATGAAGATGGCCACTAGCACCACGATGATGTCCGGGCGGTACCGTACATAGCGCAGCCCCTCCCGGATCCGGCCCTTGCCGGCCGCCGCCCGCGGGAGTCGCCGCAGCGAGGCCGCCGGGATTTTCGCCAGGCTCAGCAACAAGGCGACGAACGTGAGCGTGTTGAGGAGGAAGACCCAGCCGGGCCCGACGACGGCCGTCAGCACGCCGGCCACCGCCGGGCCGATCATCCGGGCGACGTTGAAGGAGGCACTGTTGAGGGCAACGGCATTGGGAAGGTAGTCGTCCTGGACCAGTTCGGAGACGAACGTCTGCCGCACGGGGGCGTCCAGCGCGGAGACGACGCCGAGCATCAGGGCGAAGGCGTACACCTGCCAGAGCTGAGCCACGCCCGTGATCACCAGGATGCCCAGCCCGGCGCTCAACAGCGCCATCGAAGACTGGGTCAGCACCAGGAGCCGCTTGCGGTTGAAGCGGTCCGCGAGGAGTCCCGCCACCGGCGCGAGGAAGAGCTGCGGGCCCAGCTGCAGGGCCATTGTGATCCCCACCGCCCCGGCGTCCTGCGAGGTCAGGTGGGCAAAGACCAGCCAGTCCTGGGCGGTGCGCTGCATCCAGGTGCCGATGTTGGAGATGAGCGCGCCGACGAACCAGATCCGGTAGTTCAGGATGTGCAGGGATTTGAACGTGGACATCAGGTCCAGCCCTCCTTCTGCACGCTCCCGGACGCTTCCACCCGCTAGTTGGCCTCGTTGACGGGGCGTTCGTCCGCGTCGCCGGTGCTGTCGCCGGCGTCAGTGCTGTGACCGTCGTCGCCGTCGTCGGTATCGTCGCCGTCGTCGGTATCGTCGCCGTCGCCAGCATCCTGCTGGGCGTCTTCGGGTCCTGGCGCCGGCGCTTCGTCGGCAGGCGCCTCCTCGGCGGCGTCCTCAGGCTGTTCATCTTCCGGGCGGATGCGTTCAGCCCACGGCACCCAGGCCGGGGCCAGGATGGACTCCTCCGAGGGCAGCAGGCCGAGTTCGTCGACCGTCACCACCTTGGACCGGGAATTGCGGGTCAGCACGGCGTACCACTGCCAGCCCAGGTATCCGGGCAGCCTGGATTCGAACAGGTGCGTCACCAGGCGGTCGCCTTCGCTGCGGGCCCCGATGTGCGGGCCGATCTGCTCGGCGGGGGCGATGCCTTCCACCGCGGCACGGGCGACGTCGACGGCGGCGGCCAGGTAGGCGTCGGGCTTGCCGATCCGCCAGACAGGTACGCCGGCCCGCGGACGGGGTCCCTGCTTTGAACCGGTTCCCTTGGACCCGGCAGGCATTGTGGATCCGGCAGGCGCCGGCAACTGATCAGGTTCCTGAGTCATCAAGAGCCTTATACGTCCAGCTCGTCGGCAACCTTGCGAAGGGCGGCCGCGATCGCCTTGCCCTTGTTGCCGTCCGGGTACTTGCCCGCGGACAGGGTTCCGGACAAGTTGTCCAGGACGCTCACCAGGTCCTGCACCAGCGGGGCCAGGTCCCTGGCGCTGGGCCGCTTGGCCTTGGCGATGGACGGCGTCTTGTCCAGCACTCGGAGGCCGAGCGCCTGGGCACCTTTGCGGCCATCGGCCACACCAAACTCCACGCGCGTTCCGGCCTTCAGCTCCGAGACGCCCTCGGGCAGGGCCGACTTGGGCAGGAAGACTTCCTGGCCGTCCTCGCCCGCGAGGAATCCGAAGCCCTTGTCCTTGTCATACCACTTGACCTTGCCGGTAGGCACGTAATCAACCTTCTTCGTTCTGCGGGGACACGGCCGGCGGTCACCGCATCCGCATGGATACGCGGGTTCAGGGTATGACTGCCTGGACCGTGCTGGTCTGTATCTTTCAAGGTTATCCTGCCTTGTTCACTTTAGCGGTTTGAGGCGCGGGCGAGGCCGGGACTGTTAGCGTTGGCCACATGACACTGACGCGTTACCGGCGGCCCTTTCTGGTCATTGCGGCCGCCATCGCCGTACTGTCCCTTGTTGCCGTCGGCACCGTTATGGCAATGGCCTTCAACCATGTCGTGGCGCCCGCATGGATCACCTCGACGGCCCTCTACGGGCTCCCCGTAGCCTTCCTGCTCATGCTCGCCCTGGTGCTGGACGCCGTCGTCGCCCGGCGGCGCATGCGCGGGCCAAGCGAACGGTAACGTCGGCCCAATGTCCCTCATCCGCGCGCTCAGCAAGGAACTTCAGGCACGAAGCGACGATTCGTTGCGGGCCTTGTTCTGTGCGCGGCCGGATCTGATTTCTCCGGGGGTCCCGGACTTCGCTGCCCTGGCCGCGCGCGCCAGCGGACGGGTCAGCGTGCAGCGGGCGCTCGAGCGGCTCAACCGTCCGCAGATGCAGGTGCTCGAGACACTGCACCTGTGCACCAACACCGATACGGGACACAGCGCGTCGGCGGCGATGCTGAAGAAGCTGATCAACGGCGCCTCGGTTGCCGCCATCGACCGGCTGCTGCATTCCCTGCAGGAACTGGCGCTCATCCACCGCACCGACCCGCCGCACGGCGCTGCTGCCGGCAGCGGCAAGCAGCGGCATTACCTTCCGGCCGGCAGCCTCAAGGATGTGATTGGCATCTACCCTGCCGGGCTGGGGCGCAGCTACACCGAGCTAGTGCGGCTCCAGCCTGCCTTCGCGCAGCGGGTGGTGCAGCTGGTGGGCGAACTGCACCGGAGCGGGGCGCCCATCCCGGCTGCTACCACCCCCATGGAAGCGGCCCTGGCGCTGCAGCACTGGACGGCAACACCGCAGGCCCTCCAGCACATCCTGGCCACCGCGCCGGAACGGACCACCACACTGCTGGCAAGGTTCGGCAACTGGGCCATGGGCGCCGTTCCCCAGGCACAGCGGCGCGCGTCCGTGCTTCACGAAAGCTCCGACGTCGGCCCCGTGGACTGGTTGCTGGCGCGGGGGCTGCTGGTGCCGCTGGACGCGGCCCACGTTGAACTGCCGCACAGCGTCGGCGTTTCGCTGCGAGGCGGGTTTGTCATTGAGCACTTCTCCCTCCTGCCGCCGGTGCCGCAGCTGGGCCAAACGAGCGCAGGGCTGCGCCGGAACGCCGCGCTGGGGGCCATCGCCGAGACGCTGCGGCTCGTCGGCGAAGTGCTCTACACCGTGCGCGAGCAGCCATTGGCGACCTTGCGCAGCGGAGGTGTCGGGGTCCGGGAGATGAAGCGGCTCGCGGATTCGCTGCGGACCGGCGTCCAGGAGGCCGGGGTCCTCGCGGAGCTGTCCGGCATGGCCGGTCTCCTGCGGCTGGACGTGGACAGTTCCGCCTGGGTGCAGCCGCCGCAGCTGGAGTGGCTGGCGCTCCCGCGGCAGGAACAGTGGCTGTGGCTGGTCAACGCCTGGCTGGCCAGCGAGCGCGCCCCCTCCCTCGTGGGCCAGCCCGTACATACCGCCGCCCCGGGCACGGCGGCCCACCGGGGCGCGGCCGGGAGCACCATCAACGCGCTCTCCGCCGAGGCGCAGCGGCCCGACGCCCCCGTGGTCCGCAAACGGGTCCTGGAAATCCTCCTTGAGCTCACCCTGGAAGCAGCGGCTCCCGACGGGCGGGCGCCCGTCCTCGACGCCGCGGCCGTGCTGGAGCGCGCCGAGTGGGCGCAGCCCCGGATGGCCCGCCGTTTCAGCTCGCTTGTCCGCGGGATCCTGATGGAAGCTGAGATGCTTGGCCTGGTAGGTTCCGGAGCGCTTAGCCAGCTTGGTGCCGCGATCGCCGCCGAACAGCCGGATGAGGCCCTGGGGATCCTGGGCGAACACCTGCCGGCGGCCCTGCAGCACGTGCTGCTGCAGGCGGACCTGACGGCGGTGGCGCCCGGCTATCTTGACCCGGAACTGAGCAACCGGCTCGTCACCATGGCCACGGCCGAGGGGCAGGGGCCTGCAACCATTTACCGCTTCTCCGTCGCCTCGGTCCGCCGGGCCCTCGACGCCGGCCAGGACGCCGCGGGCATGCTGGAGTTCCTGCGCCGGCATTCGGCCACGGCCATCCCGCAGCCCCTGCAGTACCTCATCGAAGACACCGCGGCCCGCCACTCCCGGCTCCGCGTGGGGGCAGCGGCCAGCTTCATCCAGAGCGAAGACGAGACAGCCCTGCTGGATCTGCTCAACGCCCCGGCGGCCTCCGGCCTCGGGCTGGTGCGCATCGCCCCCACCGTTGTCATCTCGCACGCCGCACCCCGGGACACCGCGCAGGTACTCCGAAGCCTGGGCCTCGCCCCCGTTCTGGAGGAGGCAGCCCCCGCCGTTCTTCGGCTGCGCCGCAGCACTCCCATCCCGGTCAGCGGGCGGCCGGTCTACACGGCCCCGCGCACCGCTCCCCCGGCGGCGGATATCGACGCCCAGCTGGTGGTGCTCCGCAGTAACGGGCATCCGGCACCGGGCGCTGCCGGGGCGCACCCCGCTGCGGCGGCCCCGGGCAGCGAGGAGGCGACGCAGCTGGGGCTGGAGACTCTGCTGAAAGCGATCCGCCTCAAGCAACGGGTGGTCATGAACGTCGTGGACAGCATGGGGAATGCCAGCCGCGAGAGCGTTGTTCCGGTAGCAGTGAATGGCGGGCGTGTGCGCGTGTTCGATCCGGACAAGGAAACCGAGCGCGTCCTGTCCATCCACCGGATTATTGATGTAGAAGCCACAGAGGAATTGCTCCAGTGAATGACGGGCCCCTGATCGTCCAGAGTGACAAGACCATCCTGCTGGAGGTCGACCACGAACTCGCAACCGAAGCCCGGCACGCCATCGCGGCGTTCGCCGAGCTGGAACGGGCCCCGGAGCACGTCCACAGCTACCGGCTGACGCCGCTGGGGCTGTGGAATGCCCGGGCGGCCGGGCTGGACGCCGAAAAGGTGCTGGACACCTTGCTCAAGTACTCGCGGTTCCCGGTGCCGCATTCGCTGCTGATCGACGTCGAAGAGACCATGTCCCGGTACGGCCGGCTCCGGCTGGAAAAGGACCCGCAGCACGGCCTGGTCATGCGCACGTCCGACTACCCCGTGCTGGAAGAGGTCAGCCGCGCCAAGAAGATCGCCCCGCTGCTCGGGCCGCGGATCGACGGCGAGACCGTGGTGGTGCATTCCTCCCAGCGCGGCCAGCTCAAGCAACTGCTGCTGAAGATCGGCTGGCCGGCCGAGGATCTGGCCGGGTACGTGGACGGCACACCGCACCCCATCATGCTCAACGAATCGGGCTGGAAGCTGCGGCCCTACCAGCGGCTGGCCACGGAGAACTTCTGGGCCGGCGGCAGCGGCGTCGTCGTACTTCCCTGCGGCGCCGGCAAGACCCTGGTGGGGGCCGCCGCCATGGCCACAAGCTCCACCACCACGCTGATCCTGGTGACCAACACCGTCGCCGCGCGGCAGTGGAAGGACGAGCTCCTCAGGCGCACGTCGCTGACCGAGGAGGAGATCGGCGAATACTCCGGCTCCGTCAAGGAGGTCCGTCCGGTCACGATCGCCACCTACCAGGTCCTGACCACCAAACGCGGGGGGCTGTATCCGCACCTGGAGCTCGTGGACGGCAACGACTGGGGCCTGATCATCTACGACGAGGTCCACCTGCTGCCGGCCCCGATCTTCCGGATGACGGCGGACCTGCAGGCCCGGCGCCGGTTGGGGCTCACGGCCACCCTGGTGCGGGAGGACGGCCGGGAAGGCGAGGTCTTCAGCCTCATTGGCCCGAAACGGTACGACGCGCCGTGGAAGGACATCGAGACCCAGGGCTACATCGCCCCCGCTGACTGCGTGGAGGTCCGGGTGGACCTGCCGCGCGACGAACGGGTGGCCTACGCCATGGCTGAGGATGCCGACAAATACCGGTTGTGCGCCACGTCCGAGACCAAGACCGGGCTGGTGGAGGAACTTGTCGCAGAGCACGCCGGCGAACAGCTGCTGGTGATCGGGCAGTACATCGACCAGCTGGACGAGATCGGCGAGCGCCTGAACGCACCCGTGATCAAGGGTGACACGTCGGTCAAGGAACGCCAGCGGCTCTTCGACGCCTTCCGCGCGGGCGAGGTGCACACCCTTGTGGTGTCGAAGGTGGCCAACTTCTCCATCGACCTGCCCGAGGCGTCGGTGGCAATCCAGGTGTCCGGCTCCTTCGGTTCCCGCCAGGAGGAGGCCCAGCGCCTGGGCCGGCTGCTGCGCCCCAAGAAGGACGGCCGGGCCGCCCGGTTCTACTCCCTGGTGGCGCGGGACACCCTGGACCAGGACTTCGCCGCGAAGCGGCAGCGTTTCCTCGCCGAGCAGGGCTACGCCTACCGGATCATGGACGCCAAGGACGTCGGCCGGGCCTGAGCCCATGCAACACTCAAGTACTGTTCAGAAAACTCCCAGAGTCTGGGAGCATCATGGGAGCATGAAGAAGAATGGTCCCGAAGCCAAGCTGCTCGTCGTCGATGATGAACCGAACATCCGCGAGCTGCTGTCGACATCCCTGCGTTTCGCGGGATTTGAAGTTGTCTCGGCCGGCAATGGGCGCGAGGCACTTGTTGCCGCCGAAGAGCATTCCCCGGACCTGGCTGTCCTTGACGTCATGCTCCCGGACATGGACGGCTTCACCGTCACCCGCCGCCTCCGTGCGGCCGGCAAGCACTTTCCCGTCCTGTTCCTCACGGCCAAGGACGACACCGAGGACAAGGTCACCGGCCTGACCGTGGGCGGCGACGATTACGTCACCAAGCCGTTCAGCCTCGACGAAGTGGTGGCCCGCATCCGGGCGGTGCTCCGGCGCACGCAGCCGCAGGTTGACGACGACGCCGTCATCCGGGTCGATGACCTCCAGCTCGACGACGACGCCCACGAGGTCCGCCGCGGCGGCACCGTGATCGAGTTGTCCCCGACCGAATTCAAGCTCCTGCGCTACCTCATGCTCAATCCGAACCGGGTCCTGTCCAAGGCCCAGATCCTTGATCACGTGTGGGAGTACGACTTCAACGGCGATGCCTCAATCGTGGAGTCCTATATCTCCTATTTGCGCCGCAAGGTCGATATCGATGCCGACGCCCCGGCACTGATCCAGACCAAGCGCGGCGTCGGCTACGTTCTGCGGACCGCCGAGAAGCGCTGACCTTGCTGCACCGCTGGAAGTCGGCCTCGCTGCGCTCACAGCTTGTGGCCATCATGATGGCTCTCATGCTGGTGGCGCTCACGGCCACGGGTGCGGGCACGCTGACCCTGCTGCACAGCTTCCTGCAGGGCCAGGTGGACGACAAGCTCCGGGCCGCCGTCGAGTCCGCGGCCCGGCAGCAGTCCTTCACCCAGCTGCAGGACACCAATCCCAACGTTCCCACCGACTACTCGCTGATGCTCTTCAGCCCTGGCCTGCCGCCCTATACGTTCGGCGGGGACAAGGACTCCCACCCCGCCATAGACACCTTTACCGTGGGCGAGGCCCAGCAACGCCAGCTCGTGCCCTTCCAGGTGCGCGGCTCCGACGGCGGCAACTGGCGGGTCGTGGCGGTCAACGTGGTGGACAACAACCGGCGCAGTGCCGTCGTCGTGATCGGGCTGCCGCTGGATCCGGTCGATTCCGTCATGGAACACGCCGCGCTGGTGGTGGTGGGAGTAGGCCTGCTGACGCTTGTCCTGGCATTCTTCATCGCCACGTGGACCGTCTCCCGGTCCTTCCGGCCGCTGGCCCGGGTGGAGAAGACTGCTGCCGCCATCGCCGCGGGAGACTTGTCCCGCCGTGTCGAGGTGGAAAACCCGGGCACGGAGGTGGGCCGGCTCGGCAGCTCGCTCAATGCCATGCTCGCCCACATTGAAACGGCGTTTGCCGCCCGGATGGCGTCCGAGGCACGAATGCGGCGCTTTGCCGCCGACGCCTCACACGAACTGCGCACCCCACTGGTGACCATCCGCGGGTTCTCCGAGCTCTACCGGCACGGCGCGCTGTCCACACCGGAAGACGTGGCCACCGCGATGGGACGGATCGAAAGCGAAGCCAAGCGGATGGGTGCCATGGTGGAGGACCTGCTGCTGCTGGCAAGGATCGATGAGCAGCGCCCGTTGCAGCAAAAACCTGCCGACCTGCTCCTGCTGGCCCACGATGCCGTGGTGGATACGCAGGCGAGCGACCGCAGCCGCACCATCACCCTGACCGGGCTGGACGGGGCGGCCCCGGCAGCCGCCCCTGTGCTGGGCGACGAAGCCAAGCTCCGCCAGGTGGTGAGCAACCTGGTTGGCAATGCCCTGCGGTACACACCGGAAGGCAGCCCGATCGAAATCGGCGTCGGGGTCCGTAGCGGGCCAGACGGAGCACAGCACTCCGTCATCGAGGTCCGCGACCACGGACCGGGCGTCCCGGATGGGGAGGCGGCCCGGATCTTCGAGCGTTTTTACCGGGCGGACACCTCGCGGACCCGGGAAACCGGAGGCAGCGGACTTGGCTTGGCCATCGTGGCCGCCATCGTCGGCTCGCATTCCGGGTCCGTGCGGGTCGCGACGACCGACGGCGGCGGGGCCACTCTGGTGGTCAGCATCCCTTTCCTGGACGAAGACGCCATCAAACCGTCCGCGGCGGAGTTATCCACATAGCACCCGACGGCGGTGTCCGTCCGGTGGGCTGGCTGCCTACGCTCGGGTGTGTCCGGAAGTTCCGGATGAGGCAGAGGCCGCCGCCGCAGGAATTCACTTCCGGTTCCTCCCTCAGGCTGCCTCCCGACCGTTCGAGAGGGCATAGCCATGAGCATCATCTCCGTCGACACCGAACTCCTCCAGCTGAAGTCCGCCAACGTCAAGGCCACGGTGGAGCGGATCAGCGCCGACGTCCACGCCATGAAGCGAGGGCTGGACGAGCTTCAGGGCAGCTGGCGCGGCTCCGCGGCGACAAACTTCCAGAACCTGGTGGCCGAGTGGACGGTGACCCAGGGCAGGGTGGAGGCCTCGCTGGCCTCGATCAACCTGGCTCTGAATTCCGCCGCGGCCACCTATGCCCAGGCAGAGCTGGGCAACGCGCAGCGCTTCACCTGAGCCGCCAGTGGCGTCTCCGGTGGGATCAGGCCTCGGGTGTGCCCTGATGGAAGCGCAGCCGCCACTGGGACCCTTCCAGGACCCAGAGGGAGCTGCGAAGGGCGGACCCCTTGCGCGTGTGGCTGCGGTAGGTCAGGAGCACGGCCTTCTCCCCCAACCGGTCCGCGCCCAGCAGCTCCAGCTCCGTGCGTCCGCCCGGGTCGTCCTCCAGGGCCATCATCATGGCGTCCCGCGTCCAGATCCGGCCGGAGGTGCCGATTTCCGTGAAGTCCGGGTGGAGCAGAACGCCGGTGCGTCCCAGGTCCGCGCGGGTTTCCGGGCGAAGCAGCTCACGTTCGAGGGACTCGACGACGGCTTCGGGGCTGGCCTCCGCCAGGGTCCCCGCACCGGCAGGCTCTTCCTCGAGTTCGCTGAACAGGTCCGGCTCCTCGAAACGGCGCGGCGCGCCGAAGAGTTCCTGCTGGCCGGCCCCTGCCCGTGGTGGGGCCGCCTGCGGTGAGGCTGCCCGTGGTGGGGCCGCCGGGGGTGTGGTCCGGGGGCCCGCGGCCTCCGGGCGTGCCAGCGGGGCGCTGCGCGGGGATATCGGCACCTCCTGCGCGGCTGCGGGGTCCGCCTGGGGTGCCGGGGCGGCCCCGTTCGCGGTATTCCCATTCCCGAACCCGGGCCCCTGCCGGACCGCCACGCCTTGCTGGTAGGACGTTGCCGCTCCCCGGGCTCGCTCGTCCGCCGCCTCGTTGAGCTCATGTCCGGCATGGCCCCGGACCCACTCGAAGGTGTACTTGCGGCCCACGAGTGCCTGGTCGATCTCCTTGAGGAGGTCCACGTTCAGCACCGGCTTGCCGTCGGCCTTGCGCCAGCCTTTGCGCTTCCACCCCGGCATCCACTTGGTCACGGCGTTGATGACGTATTGGCTGTCGCAGAGAATCAGCAGGTCTTCTCCGGGCACGTGCGCCGTGGCCCGGAACAAGTCGAGCACCGCCATCAATTCGCCCTGGTTATTGGTGCCATGGGGCCATCCGCCGGCCCGCCAGCAGTCGTCATTCACATACCAGGCCCAACCGGCCGGGCCAGGGTTTCCTAAAGCCGAACCGTCGGCCGCTGCTGTAATCGTCACTGATCCATCCTGCCAGACCCTGCCGACGCCCGCCGACGCTCCCTCACCTCCGGCCCCCAAACCACCAACGCTCCCCCACCTCCGGCCCCCAAACCACCAACGCTCCCTCACGTCTCCGTTGTCAAATGAGAGAGCATCCCAGCGATCACCACCACACCCGCGGGAGCGTCCACCAAACCACCACCACACCCGCGGGAGCGTCCACCAAACCACCGCCACACCTGCGGGAGCGTCGGGGGTGGGTCGGCTGGGTTTAACGACGACGGCGGCCCCACCCGAAGGTGGGACCGCCGTTGCTGAACTGCGTGTGCCGGCTGGCGGGGGTGGTTAGAAACCGCCCATGCCGCCCATGCCGCCCATGTCGTCGCCGCCGCCCATCGGGGCGCCAGCCTTCTCGGGCTTGTCGGCCACAACGGCCTCGGTGGTGAGGAACAGGCCGGCGATGGAAGCCGCGTTCTGCAGGGCAGAGCGGGTTACCTTGACCGGGTCGTTGACGCCGGCGGCCAGCAGGTCGACGTACTCGCCGGTTGCGGCGTTGAGGCCGTGGCCTGCGGGCAGGCCGCGGACCTTGTCCACCACGACGCCGGGCTCGAGGCCGGCGTTGAAGGCGATCTGCTTCAGCGGGGCGTCGATGGCAACGCGGACGATGTTCGCACCCGTTGCTTCGTCACCGGCGAGCTGCAGGTTCGCGAAGGCCTTGGCTCCGGCCTGGATCAGGGCCACGCCACCGCCGGCGACGATGCCCTCTTCAACAGCAGCCTTGGCGTTGCGGACGGCGTCCTCAATGCGGTGCTTGCGTTCCTTGAGCTCGACCTCGGTGGCGGCACCGGCCTTGATGACTGCAACGCCGCCGGCCAGCTTGGCCAGGCGCTCCTGCAGCTTCTCGCGGTCGTAGTCGGAATCGGAGTTCTCGATCTCGGCGCGGATCTGGGAAACGCGGCCGGCGATCTGGTCGGCGTCGCCTGCACCCTCAACGATGGTGGTCTCGTCCTTGGTGACAACAACCTTGCGGGCCTTGCCGAGGAGTTCGAGTCCGGCGGTCTCGAGCTTGAGGCCGACTTCCTCGGAGATGACCTGGCCACCGGTGAGGATGGCGATGTCGGCCAGCTGCGCCTTGCGGCGGTCGCCGAAGCCCGGAGCCTTGACGGCAACGGACTTGAAGGTGCCGCGGATCTTGTTGACGATCAGGGTGGCCAGAGCCTCGCCCTCGATGTCTTCGGCAATGATCAGCAGCGGCTTGTTGGACTGCATGACCTTTTCCAGGACAGCAACCAGTTCCTTGACGTTGGAGATCTTGGAGTTGACGATCAGGATGTACGGATCCTCAAGGACCGTTTCCTGGCGCTCGGTGTCGGTGACGAAGTAGGCCGAGATGTAGCCCTTGTCGAAGCGCATGCCTTCGGTCAGTTCCAGTTCGAGGCCGAACGTGTTCGACTCCTCGACGGTGATGACGCCTTCCTTGCCGACCTTGTCGAGCGCTTCGGCGATCAGGGCGCCGATCTCGTTGTCGCCGGCGGAGATGGACGCGGTGGCGGCGATCTCTTCCTTGGTCTCGATTTCCTTGGCGGAGGCCAGGAGCTCGGCGGTGACGGCTTCAACAGCCTTCTCGATGCCGCGCTTGAGGGACAACGGGTCTGCGCCGGCCGCGACGTTGCGCAGGCCTTCCTTGACCAGGGCCTGTGCCAGCACGGTCGCCGTGGTGGTGCCGTCGCCTGCGACGTCATCCGTCTTCTTGGCAACTTCCTTGACCAGCTCGGCGCCGATCTTCTCGTAGGGATCGTCCAGCTCGATCTCCTTGGCGATGGAAACACCATCGTTGGTGATCGTGGGGGCGCCCCACTTCTTTTCGAGGACGACGTTGCGTCCCCGCGGGCCGAGGGTGACCTTGACGGCGTCGGCGAGGATGTTCAGGCCCCGCTCAAGACCGCGGCGTGCCTCTTCATCAAATGCAATGATCTTGGCCATAACGGCAGTAGTCCTTTCGGGACAGTCGTTAAGAATGAACCTTCGCTGTGGTGCCCGCGACGGACGATCCCTACCCGGCGGCCTCTGTATGCCGCTGGGTCCGGGATCTCACCCCAGCAAGGTGTTTCTTTAACTCCTGCTCCGGCCGCCTCACTCCGCGGCCGGGCGGGCCGGGCGGCGTGTTAGCAGTCGGTGCGCTGGAGTGCTAAGTCAATAATTAGCACTCCCCCGGGTAGAGTGCAAGCAGTGTCCGGCCATAACCGGAAGCCGGACGGGGCCGCTACGCTACGAGCGATCAGCGGGAACTAGTGCTGCTGGTGGCGGTTTCCGTGCCGGTCATCGTGGCCAGGTTGTCCGCGCCGTAGCTGTAGACCACGTAATTCGCCTCGGTGATGTCGCCATGGGCATCAAAGTTGATCCGCCCAGACCGGCCGTCGTAATCCGGACGCTGACCGGCCCGGAGCGCCTCGACGCAGTCCTTGTAGCTCGTGCACACCTTCGTCGCGGCCTGGCTGGCGGCCTGCCCGCCGGGGCCACCCGCGGCGGCGGCTCCGCCCGAGACGGCGACCAGGTTCGCCGCGATGGAAGTGCCGGCGTCGTCTTCCGCCGCGGCGGCTGCGAGCGCGGCGAGGATGACGGCGTCGTACGTCTCGGCGGCGAACACCATGTCCTTCAGTCCGGGATCGACGCCAACGAGGTCCGCCTGGAATGCGGCGGAGGGGAACACACCGGGCAGGATCGCCCGGGTGCCGTCCAGCGCCTGCGTGCCCAACCCGGAGCCGTACCGGCTCACTGCTCCGTCGCTGAGGATGAGTTTCTTGCCGGCAAGGCCGGCGTTGTTTAGTTCGGCGATGGCACCCTGCGCACCTTCGCGGGCCACCAGGACGACGGCGTCCGGATTCGCGGCCTTCACGGCCTCGACAGCCTGTTGCTCCTGCCCCGGCGTGAACTTCGCATCGGCCACGGCGTCCAGTCCGGACTGTTTGGCCGCGTCGGCGACAGCGGCCCCGAGCTCCTTGCCGTAACCGCCTTCCTCATGCAGCACCGCCACGGTCTTGGCGCCGGCGTCCTTGGCCAGCTTGGCAAGGACTGACGCCTGGGCGATGTCGGACGCAGCGGTGCGGAAATAGTAGCCGTTGCTCTTGTAGTTGCTGAGCGCGGCGGCAGTGTTGGCCGGCGAGATGACCGCGACCTTGGCGTTGGCCAAGACGTCGATGGCGGCGGGGGCGCGGCTGGAATCGGTGGGGCCGATCACGGCATCGGCCTTAGCGGCCGCGAGGTCCCGGGCCTGGGCGGCGGTGTCCGTGCTGATGGTTTCCGGCAGCAGCTCAACGGGTTTACCCTTGTGGCCGCCCGCTGCGTTGATGTCCTGAACGGCAAGCTTGGCCGCGGCGAGCTGGGGAGCGTTGAGGAAGTTCTGCGGCCCCGTGTTGTCCAAGATCAGGCCGATGCGCAGTGTGCCGTCGCCGCTAGCCTCAGCACTGGATACGCGGGCGCTGCCCCCCGGTCCCAGGCAGCCCGTCAGGGCGAGGGCGGCGGCTGTTGCTGCGGCGAGGGCACGGCCCGGCGGAAGGGCCCTGGTACGGCGCAGGTCAGTTTTCCCTGGGGCATTTGTGCTGGCAGGCAGTTGTGTGTTGGCAGGCAGTGCCACTAGGCGGGCCGGACGCTTTCAGCCTGCGGGCCTTTTTCGCCCTCACCGACTTCCAGCTCCACTCTCTGGCCCTCGTCCAGGGCGCGGTAGCCTTCCCCGACGATCGCAGACCAGTGCACGAAGACGTCGTTTTCCGAACCGTCCACGGTGATGAAGCCATAGCCTTTTTCGGCGTTGAACCATTTGACGGTTCCCAGTGCCATGGTGTCCACACTTTCAGCTAGCGTTGCGTGCGGCCCGCGTCGCTGCGGGCCGCGGACTGCGAAGAGAAATCCGCAGCTACTCTACCCACAGCGTCTCCCAAGAGGGCCCGGCGCAGGCAGTGCCGCCGGTGAATAGTTATTGAGGCGTAACCGGAACGGACTACTGGAAGCCCGGGCCGATCACGACGACGAGGGGCAGGTTGAAGTCCGCGGACTCCACGAGCGTATCGATTCCCAGAAGCGCTCCGAGGGCTTCCGCGTTGTCCTTCTGGGCTGCGCTGCTGTAGAAGATCACCGATGTTTGCTGCGGTGCGCCGCTCCAGTTATCCGTCTGGCCAACCGTCCAGCCGGCTGATCTGACGGTGCCGCCGACCCTCGTGGCCAAGCCGGCCGTGGTGGTTCCGTTGTAGATGGTGACCGGCTGCGTCTTGTCCACAGCGGCGGCAGCGGCGTCGGGCGTGGCCGGCGCCTCCGGCGCGGTGCTGGCCGGCGCCGGGCTGGTCGCTGCGGGGCTGACGGGCGCAGTGGCGGGGGCCGCGCTGCTTGGCGCCGGGCTGGAGCTCGTGGCGGACGGGGTGGCGGAGGCGCTGCTTCCATCCGTCAGGGCCGCGGCCTGGCCTGCGGAAAATCCGAGTTTCGGCAGGATGAGGAAAGCCACGAGGCCGATGGCCAGCGCCAGGCAGCCCGCCGTCAAGATGGGCACCAGGCTCCGGCGGCGCGCTTCGGCGACGGCCCGGTGCACACCCTGCCGGGTGGAGGTCTCCGGGACCCGATCAAATTCATCCCGAGCGTATTTGGTCATGGTAAGACGACGTCCTTGCTGATTTCAGACGGGCGCCCGAGGCCCGGAAGCGGGCGCAACAGGACTTGGATATCCGGTGGCGCGTGACGCGACCTTACGAATCTGTTCCCAGTCGACGGGCGGTGCGGGCACGTTGGCGTGATGTACGTAGTCTACGCAATCTCTTGACCAGCATGGGATCGTGGGCCAGGGCTTCCTCAGTATCGATGAGGGCATTGAGGATCTGGTAGTAGTGCGTGGCGGACAGGTCGAACAACTCGCGGATGGCTTGTTCCTTGGCCCCGGCGTACTTCCACCACTGCCGCTCCAAGGCAAGCATTTGCTGATCACGCGCGCTCAGCGGCGATTCCTCCGACCCGGCGCCCAGGCTGGCGCCGCGGGCTGAACCGCCGGCAGATTCCGCTGCAGCCACGTGCTCTTGTGCTGTTTCGGCCACGACACTCTCCCTGGCTGGATCCGTAAAAAGTCAACCCCTACATGTTACGGCCGAATAACAGGGTTGTCATTCGGGTGGGCGCCCGACGGGTGCCGGCCCCCGGGAGAAAGTGCACAGGAACCTGGGGAAGAATGGGGCCTGTGTTTGATTCTTCTGCCCTGTTTGAGCTTGGTCCCGCGGACGCCGGCCCCACCTTCGCGGACCTGGCCGCCCGGCCGCTTACCGAACTGGTCGCGCCGGACTGGGCCAAGGCACTGGCGCCGGTGGAGGCCGAGCTGCGGAACATCCTCAACTTCCTCGCCAGCGAGGAAGGCGCCGGGAAGGAGGTGCTGCCGGCGCCGTCGAACCTCCTGCGGGCCTTCCGGCAGCCGCTGGCAGGCGTCCGCGTCCTGATCGTGGGCCAGGACCCCTACCCGACGCCGGGGCATGCCGTGGGCCTGTCCTTTGCCGTGGACGGTTCCACCCGGCCTATCCCCCGGAGCCTCGCGAACATCTACAAGGAACTGCAGGCCGATCTCGGGATCCCCGCACGCATCCACGGTGACCTCGGCCCTTGGACGGACCAGGGGGTGCTGCTGCTGAACAGGGTTCTGAGCGTCCGGGCCGGAGCGGCGGGTTCGCACCGGAACAAAGGCTGGGAGGCCGTAACGGCCGCTGCCATCAAGGCAGTAGCAGAGAGGACGTCCACGGACGGGGCGGATCCGGCTCCCCTGGTGGTGATCCTGTGGGGGAAGGACGCCGAATCGGTCCGCCCGCTGCTCGGGTCCGTTGCTGTGATCACCAGCGCCCACCCCAGTCCCCTCTCAGCCTCCCGGGGCTTCTTCGGGTCACGGCCGTTCAGCCGCACCAACTCCCTGCTGCAGGAGCAGGGAGTTGGTGCGGTGGACTGGGAACTGCCGCCGCTGCCGTAATCAGGCCTCCCGGCCGGTGCCCGGGAGAGGTTCTTGGCTAGGCTTAGCCCATGACTTCAGTTCCCGCCACCACCACCGCCACCCGGAACTCGCGTCCCCAGACCGACCTGACGGTCCTCCGCAGGGAACAGCTCTCCCCGCACATGGTCCGGATCGTCGCGGGCGGCCCTGGCTTCGCCGGGTATGTCAACAACGACTACGCAGACCGGTACGTCAAGATCGCGTTTCCCCAGCCCGGCATCGACTACCCGGAACCGCTGGACCTGTGGGCCGTGCGGGAATCCATGCCCCGCAGTCAATGGCCCTACACCCGGACTTACACCGTCCGCTGGGTGGATATGGCGGCTCAGGAACTCGCCATCGACTTTGTGATCCACGGCGACGAGGGCCTCGCCGGCCCCTGGGCAGCCTCTGCCCGGCCCGGCGACCGCCTGACCTTTACGGGTCCGGGCGGCGGCTACACCCCGGACCCGGGCGCGGACTGGTACCTGTTCGCCGGTGACGAGTCCGCGCTGCCGGCCATTGGCGCGGCCATCGAATCCCTGCCGCAGGATGCCCGCGGCCTCGCCCTGATCGAGGTCGACAGCGACGCCGACGTTCAGCCCATCTCCGCGCCCGCCGGCGTCGAACTGCGCTGGCTGCTCCGCCGCGGCGTCCCGGCCGGTGACAGCGGGCTGCTGGTCAATGCCGTGCGCGACGCCGAGTGGCCGGAGGGCCGGGTACAGGTCTTTGCCCACGGCGAGCGGGGCTACATGAAGGGCCTGCGGGATGTCTTCTACGTGCAGAGGGGGCTGGAGCGCTCCCAGGTGTCCCTCTCCGGCTACTGGGCGAAGGGCCGCGTGGAGGACGACTTCCAGGCGGAGAAGAAGCTTCCCATCGGCAAGATATAACGCCACGAGGCCTACCGGCGGCGGGCCCGCCGGAGCTCGTTGCTCGCTAGGCTCCGGGTCAGGGGCCGCGCCAAGGTGTCACCGAGCACGACGCCGCCGGCGACGCCCAGCACGATCGCCCCGGCGTTGAGCATGCCGGCGGCCCCGATGAGAATCTCGGTTTCCTCGATGGTCAACACATACATGGACCGGAATATGGCCAGGCCGGGAAGCAGGACCAAGGACGCGGGGACCGCCACAACGAGCTGCGGCGCACCCATCCGGAGGGCCACCACCCGGGCCAGAAGACCGATCACCACCGCGGCGAGCGCCGGAGCGAACCGGGACCCGAGGCCGAATGCATCGCAGGCAATCAGGACCAGATAGCCCACCACGCCGACGGCCGCCGTCGGAAGCAGCAGCTTCGAACTCGTCTGTTCAGTAATACCGATCATGATCACCGCAACGGCGGTCAGAATGACGACGACCCATAAGTCATACGCCGGCGGGAATGTTTTCGTGACGTCTATTGGCTCCGAACCGGTCAGCTGCCCCACCACAAACCCCACGGCGATGCCGGCCACCACCGCCCCGAAGGTCAGCAGGGTGGACAGGAAGCGGCCGGCCGCCGTGACCGGGAAGCCGTTGATGGCATCCTGCACCGAGGACACGAGGCGCCCGGTGGGCAGGAGCAGCAGGATGCCGCCGACCACCACGATCGCTGGGGCAATCTGCACCCCCAGCGGGGTCCCAAAACGCCAGAGCAGGAGGGCGATGATCGTCACCAGGAACGAACACGCAGCGGTGATGAAGAAGTCTGGCGTTCGCCAGCGGCCGAGCCGGCGGGCCAGCAGGCTCACGAGCATGTTGGAGACGAACGCGACCATGGAAGCGCCCACCCCGCCGCCCAGGACGCCGACAAAGACGGCGGCGAACACGCCGAAGGCCACGGTGACCATCCAGCGGGGGAAGGGCTTGGCGCTGCGCGTGATGTCCTCGAGGCGGCGCACGGCTTCCTCGCGGCCGACGCCGCCGGCCACGATATCCGTGACCAGCTGGTGCACCTGCGCGAGGCCCGCGTAGTTGTTGGTCCAGGACCGCACAACGCGCAGCAGGGTGATGGGCGTCTGGTCCTTCGGGGCATAGTTGAGGGCCACCGACTGGTTGGTGATGTCAACCTCGATGTTCTTGAGCCCGAGCGCTGCGGTGATCGCGATGATGCTGGTCTCCACCTCGAGGGCACCGGCCCCGTACCGGAACATGGATTCAGCGAGCTTTAGGGCGAAGTCGATGGTCTTGCGGGCGGACGCGTCCACCCCGCCGACCTGGATCATCGGGTTGGCGTAGGGGCTGCCCACCAGCCGGTCGACGATGCTCAGCGGCGCTGTCGGCGGGTTTTCTCCTTGCACCAGGCGGCGCAACATGCGCTTGGCGGCGGCGTTCTGCCGCACCTGCATCGGGGACATGGGTTCGGTCCGGGGCAGGCCGTCCGCACGCGGGCTGCGGCGGCGGTCGGGTTCGGTGTTCATTCCGGCCTCCTCACTGTCTTCGCCTGTCCTTGCGACGGCCTAGTAGAACTGCTGGCCCGTGCGCCGGGTGTAGAGCTGGCGTGCCACGCGCTCCCCCGCCGTCATCCAGGCCTTGTATTTCAACGGGTTCAGCACCTGGTCGTAGCAGCCGACGAAGTCGGTCACGGTCTTGCTGAAGCTCGTCTTGAACAGACCCAGCCCGTGGAACGGGTTGGACGTGTCCTTGAGCTTGTCGCTCGGTGGCGTGCCGCAAAAGTCGTATTCGGTGCAGCCGAGGTCTTTGAGCTGGTTGATGGCCGTCCACTGCACCAGGTGCGAGTCGCCGTACTGGCCCCGCTTCTGCAGTGAACCGCCGTCCTTGTACGTTCCCTTGCGGCCGTAGTTGATCACGAAGGCGCCAACCGAGGGCACCCCGTTCTCATACACGAAGAGCAGCCGGCCCTGGTCCCTTTTCAGGAAGTTGGTCCAGAACTGACGGTAGTACTCATACTCACGCACCCGGACCTGGGATTTGGCCTCCACGGTGGTGGTCATGAGGGCGTACATGGCCCGGAAGTTTTCTTCCGTCGGATCGACGTTGTGGACTTCCACGGCTTCACGGATGGCACGGCGCACGGCGTTGCGGCCGCGGGAGTGGAGGTTGCGCAGCAGCTGGTTTTCCTCCGGCTCAATGTCCAGGAGCGCCGTGGAGTCGTTGGGCTGCAGGTTGTGGGTCTTGACCAGCCCTGCCCCTTCGAGGACCTGCCGGGCGTCGTCCGAGAGCACGATGTCGGGTTCAATCTTGATGGCGAAGACGCCAAGCCTGGCTTTCCTGACGAAGTCCGCGTTCGCAGCGGTGATGCCGGGGATGTCCTCGACGGAGGCTACGTCAGGTCCCTTGATCAGGTACCAGAGCTTGCCCAGGACCGGGAAGGACTTTTCCAGAGCGAGGTTGTAGCTGGTGTAATCGGCCGTCTCGTACACGAGGTGCAGGGGCTTCCAGCCAAAGTGCTGCTTGACCTCGGCGAAGGCCTCCGACTGCAGGAGATTGCCGCCGTTGGGGTTCGCGGTGACGTGGGCATCCCAATTGGCAATCTCTTCGGCTGAGGCAAAGCGGGCAGTGAATTCACGCAAGGGTGCGGCATCCAATCATTGCGGTACGAGCTTCGGCGGCATGCGGGCATGCAGCCCCAAGTCTATCGGTCCGCACCCTGCCGCCCGTCCGGGCCGGGCCGTTACGCTGGTCTCATGCAGGCTCAGCAACAACCCGCGGAACGCCGTCCGGGAGCGCGGCGCAGCCACGCAGGTGGCACCGGCGCCGGGTCCCAGGCGGTCGCGCTGGTGCTGTTCCTCGCCGCGTCCGCGCTCGTCGCGGCGCTCGGCGGACTGGCCACCGCCCGACACGTCAACGGCTGGTACGCCGCCGCCGACACGGCGCCGTGGTCCCCGCCCAACTGGGTCTTCGGCCCGGTCTGGACCTTCCTGTACGTTGCGATGGCCGTCGCGGCATGGCTGGTCTGGCGCAGCCGCGCCGCGGGGTCCCGGGCGGCCCTCACCGCCTATGGCGTGCAGTTGGCACTGAATCTGCTGTGGACCCCGGTGTTCTTCGCCCTGTACCCGGTGCTGGGAACGCCGGCGCTGTGGATCGCCTTCGGAATCATCCTGGCGCTGGCCGTGGCGGTGGCCTGGACCGTGGTGCTCTTCGGGCCCATCAGCCGGACGGCGGGTCTGCTGATGCTGCCCTACCTGTCCTGGGTGGTGTTTGCGTCCTCGCTGAATCTTTGGGCGGCGCTGAACAACTAACCCCCAGCGGTCCCCGTCAGTGCCCTAGCACTCCACCACGTTAACCGCGAGGCCGCCCATCGCTGTTTCCTTGTACTTCGAGCTCATGTCCTTGCCGGTCTCGCGCATCGTCACGATGACCTCGTCCAGCGATACCCGGTGCGAGCCGTCGCCCCACAGTGCCATTTTCGCCGCGTTGATCGCCTTCGCCGCGGCGATGGCGTTGCGTTCGATGCACGGGACCTGGACGAGCCCGCCGATCGGGTCGCAGGTCAGGCCAAGGTTGTGTTCCATCGCGATTTCCGCGGCGTTCTCGACCTGCGCCGGTGTGCCGCCCATGACTTCGGCCAGGCCGGCGGCTGCCATCGACGACGCCGAGCCCACCTCGCCCTGGCAGCCGACCTCCGCGCCGGAGATCGACGCCTGCTCCTTGTACAGCACCCCAATGGCGCCGGCGGTCAGCAGGAACTTCACGATCGTCTCGTCGCGGTCGGCCTGGGTTGCCTTGTCCATGCCCGGCGCGAAGTGCAGGGCGTAATAGAGCACGGCCGGGATGATGCCGGCGGCGCCGTTCGTGGGGGCGGTGACCACGCGGCCGCCGGAGGCGTTTTCCTCGTTCACGGCGAGCGCGATCAGGTTGACCCATTCCTGCCAGTACTTCGGGTCCCGGTAGTCCGGACCGTGGTCACGGCCTTCCTTCAGCAGGCGCTCATGCCAGTCGGGAGCACGACGTCGGACCTTCAGTCCGCCGGGCAGCAGACCCTCGCGCTTCAGGCTGACCTCGACGCAGCCTTCCATCACCGAGTAGATGTGCAGGAGGCCTGTCCGGATCTCTTCTTCCGTGCGGGAGGCGCGTTCGTTGACCATCATGATCTCGCCGATCGAGAGTCCCTTGGACTGGCAGTGGCCCAGCAGTTCAGCGGCCGTGCGGAATGGCAGGGGAAGTTCCTTCTTCGACTCGGCCAGTTCTTTCAGGGCCGCGTCTTCCTCGCCGTCCCGGACAATGAAGCCGCCGCCGACGGAGAAGAATGTGGCGCTGTGGAGCGTCTCGCCATCGGCGTTCGAGACCGTGAACGTCATCCCGTTGGTGTGCCGGGGCAGGATGGTCAACGGCCGCAGGACCATGTCCTGGACCCCGTACGGCAGGGGAACAGCGCCGGCCAGGTGCAGGGTGCCGGTTTCGGCGATCGCGGCCAGCCGCTCCTCCACCTCCGCCGGCAGGATCAGCTCCGGGTGGAAACCCTCCAGGCCGAGCAGGATGGCCGTCATGGTGCCGTGGCCGTGGCCCGTGGCGGCCAGGGAGCCATACAGGTCCACGCGCAGGGAGGCCACTTCGGCCAGCTGCCCGGACGCTTTGAGTTCTTCGGCGAACACGGCGGCAGCGCGCATGGGGCCAACCGTGTGCGAGCTGGATGGCCCTATTCCGATGGAAAAGAGATCGAAGACTCCAACAGCCATAATCAATCCTAACTAGACATGTGGTCAGGCGAGGAGGAAACCGGACATCCTCTGCATGCTCGGTCGCGAAGACGCCCGCTGAGCGGACGTGACGCTCCCTTGGACGCATGCTGCCGGATGCCCGGCCCCCTCCCCGGAGCGGTCAGCTGAGCGGTGCAACTGACGGGTAGAGCGGGTGGGCGGCGGCGAGGGCCTCCACCCGGGCGCGCAGGCCGGTCAGGTCGGCATCGGCGTCGGCTGTCAGGGCCTCGGCGATGATGTCGGCAACCTCGGCGAAGGCCGCTTCGCCGAAGCCGCGGGTGGCCAGCGCCGGGGTACCGATGCGCAGGCCGGAGGTGACCATCGGCGGGCGCGGGTCGAACGGGACGGCGTTGCGGTTGACGGTGATGTCGATCGCCGCGAGGCGGTCCTCGGCTTCCTGGCCGTTGAGCTCGCAGTTGCGTAGATCCACCAGGACCAGGTGCACGTCAGTGCCGCCGGAGATCACGGAGATCCCCTTCGCCGTGACGTCCGGCTGGACCAGACGGTCCGCGAGGATCCGGGCGCCGGCCAAGACCCGTTCCTGGCGTTCCTTGAACTCCGGGGAGGCGGCGATCTTGAAGGCCACGGCCTTCCCGGCGATGACGTGCTCCAGCGGCCCGCCCTGCTGGCCGGGGAACACTGCCGAGTTGATCTTCTTCGCGACGTCCGCATCATTGCTCAGGATGATGCCGCCGCGCGGACCGGCGAGGGTCTTGTGCGTGGTGGACGTGGTGACGTGGGCGTGCGGGACCGGGCTCGGGTGCAGGCCGGCCGCCACGAGGCCGGCGAAGTGGGCCATGTCCACCATGAGGTAGGCACCCACGGAATCGGCGATCCGGCGGAACTCGGCGAAGTCGAGCTGGCGGGCGTACGCGGACCAGCCGGCCACGATGAGCTGCGGCTTGTGTTCCCGGGCCAGGCGCTCCACCTCGGCCATGTCGATTCGGTGGTCATCCTCGCGGACCTGGTACGGGATGACGTTGTAGAGCCTGCCGGAGAAGTTGATCTTCATGCCGTGCGTCAGGTGCCCGCCGTGGGCCAGGTTCAGGCCCATGATGGTGTCGCCCGGACGTATGAGGGCGTGCATCACGGAGGCGTTGGCCTGTGCGCCGGAGTGCGGCTGGACGTTCGCGTACTCGGCGCCGAACAGGGCCTTGACCCGGTCGATCGCCAGCTGCTCGATCACATCGACGTGCTCGCAGCCGCCGTAGTAGCGCTTGCCCGGGTACCCCTCGGCGTACTTGTTGGTCAGCACGGAGCCCTGCGCCTGCATGACGGCCCGCGCGGTGTGGTTCTCGGAGGCGATCATCTCCAGGCCGTCACGCTGGCGGACGAGCTCGGCGTCGATCCTCGCCGCGATCTCCGGATCCAGAGCGGACAGGTCCGCGTCCAGGCTCGGGGAAGCGACCTGCGCGAAGCCGACTGCCTCTGTGCCTGCGGCAGCTGCGCCGCTCACAGTTCGCCGCCGTTCTTGGAGGCGTACTCCTGGGCCGAGAGCAGCGGGCCGTCCGATTCGGCGGCCACCTTGAAGAGCCAGCCCGCGCCGTACGGGTCGCTGTTAATCAGGGCCGGGTCATCGACGACGGCGGGGTTGATCTCCGTGACCTCGCCTGTCACCGGGGAGTACAGGTCTGAAACGGACTTGGTCGATTCGACTTCGCCGCAGGTCTCCCCCGCGGTCACCGCGGCGCCAACCTCGGGCAGGTCCACGTAGACGATGTCGCCCAGGGCGTCGGTGGCGACGGCGGAGATGCCGATGGAAACAACGTTCCCGGCTTCCCGCGCAACCCACTCGTGCTCGTCGGAGTACTGCAGTTCAGGGGCAACTTTTGCCATGTGTTTTTCCTTTGCTCGTGAAACTCGTGGGCTTGAAACTCGTGGGCAAAATCATTTGTGGCTGGCTTACGCGGCGGGACGCGCCATCTTCCGCGTGCTCGGTCGCGAAGGCGCCCGCTGGGCGGACGCGACGCTCCCCACCGCCTCCCTAGCCTCGCAAGCTCGGCCAGGGAACCCTGACGGTGTGGGCCTCCCTTAGACGCACGCTTCCAGATGCCCCGCTCCCCCCGCTATCGGCGAGTTCCGTTTTGAGGGCCGACAGTTTTCGGTGAAACCCCAGTTCGTCGGAAGAAACCGTGGCCGTTGATATCTTCTAGAGCCGCCCCTCGGTAGGCGGTCCTCTCTCCAGCACCTTTGGCGTTCCAAGGCGCCCCCAATGGCGCTTGGAACGGGAGGTGAGTGGAAGCCTAGGTGAGCTGCAGGGCCCCATCGGGCCCGACATCCGGCAGCATGCGTCTAAGGGAGCGTCACGTCCGCTCAGCGGGCGTCTTCGCGACCGAGCATGCAGAGGATGTCGGGCCCGACGGGCTAACGCAACCACAGTCGCGCAGCCTCCCGGACCCGCTGGGCTACTTTTGGCGCTTGTAGAACGGCAGTGCCACCACTTCGAAGGGTTCCGTCTTGCCGCGGAGGTCGATGTCCAGGGCGGTGCCGGGTTCGGTGAACTCGACGTCGACGTATGCCATGGCCACCGGGTAGCCCAGGCTCGGGCTGGGCTGGCCCGAGGTGACTTCGCCGACGGTGTTGCCGTCCTTGAGGACCGGGTAGTGGCCGCGGCCGGCGCGGCGTCCGAGGCCCTTGAGGCCCACGAGCCTGCGGCCCGTAGTGGTGCCGGCGCCGGCTTCCTTCTTGGCGGCCAGGGCGGCCTTGCCGATGAAGTCGCCTTCCTTGGACAGCGCGACGACGGGGCCCAGGCCGGCGGCGAACGGGTCGCCTTCGAGGGAGAGTTCGTTGCCGTAGAGCGGCATGCCGGCCTCGAGGCGGAGCGAATCGCGGGAGGCGAGCCCGGCAGGGGTCAGTTCACCGTCCTCGGCCACGGCGATGAGCGCCTGCCAGAGGGCGACGGCGTCGTCGTTGTTCACGAAGATCTCGAAGCCGTCCTCACCGGTGTAGCCGGTGCGGGCCAGCAGGAGGTCCTGGCTGGCGCCGCCGACCAGGAACGGGACCTCAACGGCGGCGTAGTACAACAGGTCCGTGACGAGCTCGTGCTGCGCTGCCGGGACCAGGCGGAGCAGGATGGATTCGGCCTTGGGGCCCTGCACTGCGATCAGCGACGTCTCGGCGGAGGCGTCCTGCACCGTGACGTCGAATCCGCCTTCTTGGGCAGAACCAGCCCGCTCGGCGAGGGCCGCAGCTACCACCTTGGCGTTGCCCGCGTTCGGGACCACGAGGAACTTCTCGTCATCGCGGCGGTAGGTGATGAGGTCGTCGATGATGCCGCCGTCCTCGTTGCAGATCAGCGAGTACTTGGCCTTGCCCACGGCCATCGCCGAGATCTTGCCCACCAGGGCGTGATCCAGGAAGGCTGCGGCGTCCGGGCCGGTGACCCAGACTTCGCCCATGTGGGAGAGGTCGAACAGGCCCGCGGACTTGCGGACCGCGTGGTGTTCGGCGAGTTCGGAGCTGTATTTCAGCGGCATCTGCCAGCCGCCGAAGTCAGTGAACGAGGCGCCGAGCTTCCTGTGCTCTTCGTAAAGTGCCGTGTAGTTCTCAGTCATCAGAAATCCTTAGTTCTCGAACTCGGAAAGGGGCGGGCACGAGCAGATCAGGTTGCGGTCGCCGGCGGCGCCGTCGATCCGGCCGACCGGCGGGAAGTACTTGTCCTGCTTGAGCGTGTGGACCGGGAAGACGGCCTGCTCGCGCGGGTACTGGCGGGTCCAGTCGGTGCTGATCACGGCGGCGGCAGTGTGCGGGGCGTTGCGCAGCGGGCTGTCCTGCACGGTGAAATCGCCGTGGGCCACCTGGTCGATCTCGGCCCGGATGGCGACCATGGCCGTGATGAAACGGTCGATCTCGCCCAGGTCCTCGGATTCGGTGGGCTCCACCATCAGGGTGCCGGCCACCGGGAATGCGAGCGTGGGGGCGTGGAAGCCGTAGTCGATCAGGCGCTTGGCCACGTCTTCGGCGGTCACGCCGGTCTTGGCCGTGAGTTCTCGCAGGTCCAGGATGCACTCGTGGGCCACGAGGCCGCCCTCGCCGGTGTAGAGCACCGGGAAGGAGTCGTTCAGGCGCGCCGCGATGTAGTTCGCCGCGAGGAGCGCCGACTTGGTGGCCTCGGTGAGGCCCTGGCCGCCCATGAGCTTCACGTAGGCCCATGAGATCGGCAGGACGCCGGCCGAGCCGTAGCGGGAAGCGGAGATCGGGGTGCCGTCGGCGCCGTTGGCCGGGGCTGCCTTGTTGTTGGCATCGCCGGGCATGAACGGTGCCAGATGCGCCTTGGCCGCGACCGGGCCGACGCCGGGACCGCCGCCGCCATGCGGGATGCAGAAGGTCTTGTGCAGGTTCAGGTGCGAGACGTCGCCGCCGAACATGCCGGGCTGGGCCAGCCCCACCAGGGCGTTGAGGTTGGCGCCGTCGATGTAGACCTGGCCGCCGGCGGCGTGGATGGCGTCGCAGACCTCTCGGACGTCGGCGTCGTAGACCCCGTGCGTGGAGGGGTAGGTGATCATGATGCAGGACAGCGCGTCCTTGTGGACCTCGATCTTGGCGGTGAGGTCGGCGTGGTCGATCGTGCCGTCGGACGCTGTGGCCACCACAACCACCTTCATGCCGGCCAGCACGGCCGAGGCGGCGTTGGTGCCGTGCGCGGAGGCCGGGATCAGGCAGATATTGCGCTGCTCGTCACCCCGGGAGAGGTGGTAGCCGCGGATCGCCAGCAGGCCGGCGAGCTCGCCCTGGGAGCCGGCGTTGGGCTGGATGGAGACCTGGTCGTAGCCGGTGATCTCGGTCAGCTGGGCCTCGAGGTCCTCGATCAGTTCGCGCCAGCCGGCGGTCTGGGATTCGGGGGCGAAGGGGTGGATGGAGGCGAACTCCGGCCAGGAGATGGCTTCCATCTCGGCCGTGGCGTTCAGCTTCATGGTGCAGGAGCCCAGCGGGATCATGGTGCGGTCCAGGGCGAGGTCGCGGTCCGAAAGCCGGCGGATGTAGCGCAGCAGCTGGGTTTCGGAGCGGTGGGTGTGGAACACGGGGTGCTGGAGGTAGTCGGAGGTGCGCTCGACCGCGGCGTCCACGCCGAAGCCGGAGCTCTCACCTGCAACGCTCGCGCCGAAGGCGGCAACGACGTCGGCGACGATGCCCGCCGTCGTCGCCTCATCGGCCGAGATGCCGACCGTGTCGGCATTGATGGCCCGCAGGTTGATGCCCTTGGCATCGGCGGCGGCGATGATGTCCGCTGCCTTGCCCGGCACGGAGACCATGACGGTGTCGAAGAAGGAGGTGTGCAGCACGTCCAGACCGGCGGCCTTCAGGGACGCGGCGATCGTGCGGGCGTGCCCGTGCACGGTCTGGGCAATCGCCTTCAGCCCATCCGGGCCGTGGTAGACGGCGTAGAAGGACGCCACGATGGCCAGCAGCGCCTGGGCGGTGCAGATGTTGGAGGTGGCCTTCTCGCGGCGGATGTGCTGCTCGCGGGTCTGCAGGGCCAGACGGTAGGCGGGAACGCCGGCGTTGTCCTTGGAGACGCCTACCAGGCGGCCGGGCATGGAGCGTTCGAGGCCCTTCTGGACGGCCATGTAGGCGGCGTGCGGGCCGCCGAAGAACAGCGGCACGCCGAAACGCTGGGCGGAGCCGACAGCGATGTCCGCGCCCTGCTCGCCCGGGGGCGTGATGAGGGTCAGGGAGAGGAGGTCGGCGGCGACCGTGACGAGCGCGCCGCGTTCCTTGGCCTCCGCGATCACGGCGCTGTGGTCGAACACACGGCCGGAAACACCGGGCTGCTGCAGGACGACGCCGTTGATATCGCCGTCGGGCAGTCCCTTGGAGAGGTCCGCGACCTCGACCTCGAAGCCGAGGGCCTCGGCCCGGCCCTGAACGATCGCGATGGTCTGGGGCAGGCAGTCGGCGTCGAGGACGGTCTTGCCGTCGTGCGCCGTCTTGTTCTTGTTGGCCCGGCGCATCATCAGCACGGCCTCGGCGACGGCGGTGGCTTCGTCCAGCAGCGAGGCGTTGGCGATCGGCAGGCCGACCAGGTCCTGCACCATGGTCTGGAAGTTCAGCAGCGCCTCGAGCCGGCCCTGGGAGATTTCCGGCTGGTAGGGCGTGTACGCGGTGTACCAGGCCGGGGCTTCAAGGATGTTGCGGCGGATTACGGGCGGGGTGAGGGTGTCATAGTAGCCCTGCCCGATCATCTGCACAGCCGTCTTGTTCTTGGCGGCCAGCCTGCGGAGTTCGGCGAGGACCTCCACCTCGCTCAGGGCCGCGGTGAGCGCAAGGTCGGAGTCCTGGCGGATGTCTTTCGGAACGGCCGTGTCCACCAGGGCGTCGACGGTGTCGTAGCCGACAGCCTGCAGCATGGCGTCGACGTCGGACTGGCGCCGGGCGCCGATGTGCCGGTCAACGAAGGACGTGGAGGCTGGGGTAACAGTCACAAGGAACTCCATAACTCAGGCGGCGCAGGGTACGCCACATTGATTCGGGTTCCTCCCCGCTCTGTATTGGACCTGAGAGTTTCCGCGTCGCCCCAGCTGTGGGGTTCCGCTTGCACCGTCGGTGAGCACAGCATGTCAGCGGACAGCCTGCTACTTTCCAGAGGTTCCTTGCCGCGGCGGTACGTGGGCCTGAGAGATTCCTGGGGAGGATTTGCTCCTACGGCGCCTGCTTGTACCTACTTGCAGGACTCTCCCGCCGCAGATCAAAGGCATATTCAGTTGCGGTGACTACAGTCACAGCTTCCATTGTCCTATGCCGTGCCCGCGTCCGCAAACCGCGACCGGGGACCGCGGGGCGCTTCTCGGGTCGGGTCCGTCAGCCGCGGAGGCGTTCGACGGCGGCCAGCAGGCCTTCGACGTCCGCGTCGATGTCCGCGGGCGGCCCGGCGGGACCGCGGCCCAGCATGGCGTTGAAGTACAGGCCGTCCCCCATATACAGCACGGCCTTCGCCATGGCGGGGCCGACGTCGGCCGCCAGCAGTTCCAGCCAGCTCGCCTGGCCGGCGGCGATACGGCGCAGGGTTTCCTCGTGCGCCACTTCCGCGAGCCGGGTGGCCGCCACGAAAACCCGGTCCATGGGCGTGCCTGCCCAGACGGAGGATTTGATGAAGTACGCCGCCGCTCCTTCCGGGGCCGCGGCCATCGCGGCAACATCGGCGGCCAGGTGCCGGTCCAGCCGTTCCAGCAGGACGGCGATCATGGCTTCCTTGGTCGGGAAGTGGTAAAGCAGGCCACCCTTGGAGACGCCGGCCCGCCGCGCGACGGCATCCAGCGTCGCGGCGCGCTCCCCCACTTCAATCAGCAGGGATTCGAAGGCATCGAGGACGGCCTCGCGGGCCACGGGTTTCCTGGGCATGCCTCCCATCATGCCTGTCTGCCAGAACATTTCTTAACTGTACCGTCTGGACGGTATAGTTATTCGCTATGAGTACGCATTTCACTGTCGCAGCCCTGCCGACCCCGGCGCCCGCCCGCCATCGGGCACCTTGGCGTGACTGGGTGGCGCTGGGCCTGCTGATGTTCCCCGTCCTGCTCGTGGCCGTGGACAACACCGCACTGACGTTCGCCCTGCCGGCCATCGCCCGAAGCCTGGACGCCTCAGGCGTCGAGCTGCTCTGGATCATCGATGCCTATCCCCTCGTCCTGGCCGGTCTGCTGGTCGCGATGGGCAGCCTGGGTGACAGGATCGGCCGGCGCAGGCTGCTGTTCGTCGGCAGCGCGGGCTTCGGCGCCGTGTCGGCCGCGACGGCCTTCGCGCCGAGCGCCGAGTGGCTGATCGCGGGCCGCGCCGCGCTCGGCTTCTTTGGGGCCATGCTCATGCCCTCCACCCTGTCGCTGATCCGCAACATCTTTCCGCAGCCCAACCGGCGCCGGCTGGCGGTGGCGATCTGGGCTGCCGGCTTCTCCGGCGGTGCCGCCCTCGGCCCGATTGCTGGCGGATGGCTCGTGGAACACTTCTGGTGGGGCGCCGTCCTGCTGGTTGCAGTGCCAATCATCCTGCCCCTGCTGCTGCTGGGTCCGGCGCTGATTCCGGAGTCCCGCGACCCGAAGCCCGGCCGCGTGGACGTGCCCAGCATCGCCCTGTCCCTGCTGGTCATGGTGCCGGTGGTCTACGGAATCAAGACCCTCGCCATGCACGGAGCGGAACCGCAGGCTTTCGCGGGCATCGGCGTCGGCCTGTTCATGGGTTGCGTGTTCGTTCGCCGCCAGCGGACGCTGGCCGCAGGCCACAGGACGGGCCACAGTACGGCGCCGATGCTCGATGTGAGCCTATTTGGCAACCGGATCTTCAGTACGGCCATCATTGCCAATGTCCTGGCCCTGTTCTCCTTCAACGGCTTCATTCTGTTCCTGGCCCAGCACCTGCAGCTGCTCGAGGGCCAGTCGCCCTCGGCTTCCGGGGTGGCGATGGTCCCGGCGCTCATCGCGACGGTCGTGGCGGGCCTGCTGGTGGTCCCGCTGGTGCGGATCATCCGGCCCGGTTTCGTGGTGGCCGGCGGACTGCTGCTGAGCGCGGCCGGCTATCTGCTCGTGGCCTTCGGGGACCACAGCCATGGGCCCTCACTGCTTCTGGCCGCGCTGATGATTCTCTGCCTGGGGGTGGGCGCCGCGGAGACCATTTCCAATGACCTGATCCTGGGCGCGGCTCCCGCCGAGAAGTCCGGGGCCGCCGCCGCCATCTCCGAGACCGGCTATGAGGTGGGGTCGCTGCTGGGCACCGCGATCCTTGGCTCCATCCTGACGGCCTCCTACCAAGGCAACCTGCGGCTCCCGGCGGGCGTGTCCGAACTCGCCCCCGCCGCGGCCATCAGCCAGGCCGGCGAGACCCTCGCCGGCGCGGTGGAGCTAGCCGGGCTGCTCCCCGTCCCCCTCGGCGAGGCGGTCACGACGGCGGCCCGCACGGCGTTCGACTCGGGCGTTCATGTCACAGCCGCCATCGCCCTGGTCCTGATGTCCGGCGCCTGCGTCCTCGCCGCCGTGGTGCTTCGGACGGTACCAAAGGCGAAGTAGCCGGCTCAGCCGCGGGCGTTAAACAGCAGCGACCGGCGCCGGGAAACCCCGGTGCCGGTCGCTGGTGTTGCCTGACGCCTGCTGTATGCCGGAGTTGGCCTTACTTGTTGTCCGGGGTGGTCACGTTGGCGTTGGCGCGCAGCGTTTCGGCGTTCACCATCCACGCGTACTGCTCCAGCTTTGCGATGAAGGCATGCAGGAGGTCGGCCGTGGTGGGATCTTCCTCGTCCACCTCGTCATGGACCTTCCGCATGGTGCCCACAGCCGCTTCCAGGGCCGCGACGATCCGGTCGATCGCGTCCTTGGTGTTGATGAGCCCGGCGGGGAACTCGGGAAGTGCGGTGGACTTGGCCACCGTGGCGCTACGGCCGTCCGGCAGGGCGTGGAGGGCGCGCATACGCTCAGCCATCTCGTCCGCGAACCCACGCGCCGCCTCGACGATTTCGTCCAGTTGCAGGTGGAGGTCCCGGAAGTTGGTCCCGACGATGTTCCAGTGCGCCTGCTTGCCCTGCACGTGGAGTTCGATCAGGTCCACTAGGACTGCCTGCAGGTTGCTCGTCAATGTAGGTGTTGCCTTCATACATCCTCCTGAGTAGATCCGGTACCGTGCAGGCCGCGGGCGCCCTAAGCGTGCGCCGCGGCCGTTGGTTCCGACGCTACCCCAGGGGCAGCCGGGCCGCGATGGTCCGGCAGGAATTTCTCAGTTAGCTTACTAAGTCGGCTTACTAGCGCTCGTGCAGCGGTTCAGACGGCTTCGTTGAGCATTGGACCTTGCGGGAAGAGTGCCCGTGTGATGCCGCCGGCGGTGGCCTCGGACAGCTGCGCGAGGTAGTCGTTCCGGCGCCGGGGAGTGATCCTGGACTGCGGTTCGAAGGGCTGCTCGGGGTCATCGGCGTAGTGGGCCGTGAGCCCGTCGCGCATGAGGCGGATGGCCTCGGACCGCTGCTGCGAGACCGCGGCGTGCGTGGACCCCAGTTCGGCGGCCAAGTCCTTGACGGTCCGGTCGCCGAAGTAGATCTCCTCGACGACGTAGCGCATCCGCTCCGGAAGGGACTTCACGGCGGCGCGCAGGTACTGGAGCCGCTCGTCTGCGAGCACGGAGTGCTCGGGCGACAGCGTTTCGGCGGCTAGGGTATCGACGACGGCCTCATCGAGGGGCGTCAGCGTGCGGGAGGCATCGGCGAGCGCGGCCTCCACGACGCTCTGCTGGACGCCCAGGGCGGAGGCGATCTCGTCCACGGTCGGGGTGCGGCCAAGGGCGGATGCCAGCGTTTCCTGGACCGACATCGTTTCCTTGATCCGACGGCGGGCGGAGCGCGTTGCCCAGTCACTGGCGCGCATCTCATCGGCGAAAGCACCAAGGATGCGCCGCCGCGCGAAGGCGCCAAACGGCACACCGAGATCCGGATCAAACGAATCGGCAGAGGTGATCAGGGCAATGGCGCCGGCAGAGGCCAGGTCATCGCGAGAAAGATGCGAGGCCTTTGAACACAAATCCGAGACGAGATAACCCACCAGCGGTAGGTGCTGCGTGACCATCTCGTTGCGCTCCACGCGATTCAATTCTGTGTCCCCCCATGAGACCGGATCCGAAGGGCTTTGAAACCCTTAAAACGCCGAGAGCCGCACCCAAGAACGGACTGGCACTCCCCCCATTGGAGTCAGCGTTCATTAGCGGGGTGCAGCACCCATGGTGGAAACCTATCACCTGATCCGGAATCTGCGTGTACCCTCAGGGAAAAGCTTGGCTAAAAATGCGGTGGCCGCCCCGAGCGCAGAATTCAGGCCGGGCGGCGACGGAATGGGGCCCATGGGCGCAAGTGATCTCTCGGCAGCACTGTGGCAGGAGCGGCGGCAGCTGGAACTGCTCCTTTTCAGGTTGGAGACGCAGCGGTTGCACGTCGAAGCCGGGAATCTGCAATGGCTGAGCTTCATGGCGGCCGAGATAGAGACCGTGCTGGATCGTTTGCGTTTCGAGGCCCTGGCCCGGAGTGTCGAATCGGCGGCGGTCGCTACTGATTGGGGCCTGCCGGCACAGACGACGCTCGTCGAATTGATCGCGGCCGCACCTGCCGGCGCGTGGGCCGGGATCCTGCGCGAGCATCTGGAGGTCCTGCAGGGGCTTCTGGCCCAGCTCGCTGAGGCCGCCCGCGTGAATGAAGAAACATTGCGGACCCGCCAGCTCGACGGGCGACCCGGTCTCGCGGGCGGGGCCGGGCTCGTGGATCAGCTGACCACCGCCGGAAACCTGGAGCGGGCCATGGCCGTGACCCGCCGGACGTCGCAGCCCCTGCTCGCGCAGTATCTGGGCGGAGATCAGCTCTTGGGCGGCGACCACGGCTGATCAGGCACGCCGTCCTCAGCCCGCGGCGGGAGCCGAGGGTGGCGGCATCAGCCCGCGCAGCGCGTCCTCGGCATCGGGGCCGGCCTCTGCCGCCGCCAGGTTTGCCGCCGCGATGGCTTCGATGACTTCCCGGCGCTGGATCGGCACACCGCGGGGCGCCTCGATGCCGATCCGAACACCGTCGCCCCGGCCTTCCAAAACCGTGATGACGATGCCGTCGCCGATCATGATCTGTTCGCCCGGCTTGCGTGTAAGTACCAGCATCCTCTCAATCTACCCTTCGCCGCGGGGCGCGTCGGACGATCCCGGCCGGTTCTGCCACGCCAGAGCCGGGCCGGCCGGGCTTGCATCGATCCAGCCTACGGGCAGCCCCAGCCCGTTGACTGTTTCAGGGGACCCAGTCTCCGCGGCGCCGACCACGGCCACAGCGGTCACGTTGAGTTGGGCAGCGAGCACGCCGACCCAGCGCTTCGTATCGTCGTGCTTGCGTCCGGCGTCGACCACCAGCCAGATCTGGTCGGCAGAGAGCGCGGCCACGGACTGCACCCGGGCCAGGGCGTTCCGGGCCTTGCCGAGCCCGAACGCCACCAGGACGGTGCGCTCCGTCATGACCGCGTGGGCGCGGGCGGCCGTGGCGCTTTGCCGGCCGTCGACGTGCAGGTGCCCGTAGGCGGAGAGGTTGCCGGAAGTCCGCACGTCGGCTCCGCCTGCCGCCATTGACATCGCCAGGGCGGCATCCAGGGGGTCCTCCCCCAGCCCGACCAGAACCACGAGATCGCCGACGCCGGTCAACGGGACCGGGACGACCGCCGCAGGCGCCGCGGCTGTCCGTTGCGCGTCCGGCGCCGGTGCGGGTTGCGCGTTCGGCACGGCGCGTCTTGCGGCGGCGGCTTCAGCGGCGGTTTCAGCGACGGGGCCGCCGGCGGGTGCCGCCGGTGCCCCGAGCCCGGCGCCCAGCTGTTCCAGCAGCTCGGCGAAATCCCGTGACTCGGTGGACACACCGGCAGCAGCGGAGCGGTGCAGGCTCAGTTCAGCGGCGTCTGCCTCCTCCAGCAGGGCGGCGATGGCGGCGCTCTGCAGATGGTGGGACGGTCCGGCGGGGGCCGCCGCCGGAGCCGTGGTTCCTGGGATTTTCTCCGCGGAGACCTTCCCGCCGTCGTCAACACCGGAGGGACCGGCGGCGGGCGTCGCTTCGACGTCGGCCAGGACGTCGGCGTCGGGCACCACCTCACCCGAGACCACTTCATGGCTCGGCAGGACCTCGACCATGGCCTCGTAGCGGTCCTGGGCGAAGAGACCGGCGATTCCGGGGCTGACCACGCGTTCGGCGGAGACGATCCGGGCCGCGGGGCCGTGCTGCTGTTCAGCCTTGCGGCGGATCTCCTCGAGCGTGGCTCCCTTAAGCCGATAGCGGTTCGGCATGGCGCACTACTCCTACGGTTTCGATCCGGACGTTGGCGGAGGTCACCTCGCGGTAGGACAGCACGGGCACCGAGCCCGGTTGCGCCCCCAGGAGGCGGTGGATGGCGGGCCGGAGCGCCGGGGCGCACACGAGTACGGCCCGGCGGTTGGCGGCGGCCGCCGCGTCGACGGCGGAGCCCACGGAGCGCAGCACTGCGTCGAGCCTTTCCTGTCCCATGACGATCTGGCTTCCGCCTTCGGCGGGCCGCATGTCCTCGAGCATGTGCTGTTCCAGGACGGGGTCGATCATGATGACGTTGAGCACGCCGCCGTCCATGAACTTGGCGGTCAGGGCGGGCCCGAGTGCTTGCCGGGCGGCCTCGACCAGCGATTCCGGGTCCGTGGAAATTTTGGCCCGCAGCGTGAGGGCCTCGTAGATCCGGGCGAGGTCGTTGATGGGCACCTGCTCGTCCAGGAGACCCTGAAGGACGCGCTGCAGTTCGGCGAGGGAGAGCAGCGCCGGGGTCAGTTCGTCGACGGCGGAAGGGCTTTGCTTGCGCACGCCCTCGGTCAGTACCCGGACGTCCTCGCGGGAGAGCAGCCGGGCTGCGTTTGCGGAGACGATCGAGGACAGGTGGGTGACGAGGACCGAGACCCGGTCGATCACCGTGGCACCGGTCATTTCGGCGTTGTGGCGCATCTCCCCGGGAATCCATTTTCCGGCCAGGCCGAACACGGGCTCGATCATTGCGGGCCCGGGCAGCGAATCCAGGTTGTCGCCCAGGGCGAGCATCTGGCCGCTGGGGGCCGTGCCGCGCCCGGCTTCCACCCCGGCGATCCGGATCGAATACGTGGCGGCCGGCAGGTCAACGCTGTCCCTCGTCCGCACCGGCGGGATGACCAGGCCCAGTTCCATCGCGATCTTGTGCCGGAGGGACCGGACCCGCGCCAGGAGGTCGTCGGAGGCGCCCGAAACCATGTCCACGAGGTCCGGGGCGAGCAGGATCTCCACCGGATGGACGCGCATGTCCTCCAGCAGTTTCTCGTTCGGGTCCATTTCCGGGAAGTTCTGCGCGGTCGCCTCGGCCTGGCGGGCTGTCTCCTCGAGCTGCTGGGTGGCGGCGGTCCGGCGGGAGGCGAGGATCAGGGCCGCCCCGACGAGGATGAAAGGAATAGGCGGCATGCCGGGGATCAGGGCCATCGCGAGGGCCGCGACGCCGGCGATCATCAGGGCGTTGGGTGACTGCAGCAGCTGGGTGGAGGCGGTTCGGCCCATGTCCGACTCGGCGTTGGACCGAGTCACGATCATGCCGGTGGAAACGGCCATGAGCAAGGCTGGAATCTGGGTGACAAGCCCGTCGCCCATGGTCAGCAGGCCGTAGGTATTGAGGGCGTCGCCGATCTCCAGGCCGCGCTGCACCATGCCGATCGCGATGCCGCCGACAAAGTTGATGATGATGATGATGATGCCCGCAATGGCGTCGCCCTTGACGAACTTCGAGGCGCCGTCCATGGCGCCGTAGAAATCCGCCTCGGCCGAAACCTCGGCCCGCCGTTCCCTGGCCTGGCTGTCGGTGAGGAGCCCGGCGTTTAGGTCGGCGTCGATCGCCATCTGCTTTCCGGGCATCGCATCAAGGGTGAAACGCGCGCCGACTTCGGCCACGCGCTCGGCGCCCTTGGTGACCACCACGAACTGGATGACGACGAGGATGAGGAACACGACAGCGCCGATAATCATGGAACCGCCGACCGTTACCTTGCCGAAGGCTTCAATGACCTGCCCGGCATACCCGTTGCCCAGGACCAGCCGGGTGGAGGCGACGTTCAGGCCCAGCCGGAACAGCGTGGCCACGAGCAGCAGCGAGGGGAACACGGAGAAGTCCAGCGGCTTCTTCACGAACATGCTGGTCAGCAGGACCAGCAGTGCCAGCAGGATGTTGCAGACGATCAGGAAGTCGAGCAGGGGCGCGGGAACGGGAACCACCAGCAGCAGGACGATCCCCACGATGCCGATCGGCACCGCCAGCCGGTTCAGCCTCTTGTTCATGGTGCGGTCCTTTCACAGACGCTGGTTCGCAAAGTGTGTGTCATAGGGCAGCCGCCGCGCTGCTCATGCGGTGCATCCCGGCGGAGGCGCCGCGGGCCTTGAGTGCCATGACGAACGCGAGGACGCCGGCCACCGCCCGGTAGAAGTCGACCGGGATCTCGTCGCCCAGTTCACAGGCCCCGTGCAGGGCCCTGGTCAACGGGATGTCCTGGACCATGGGCACGTTCTTCTGTTCGGCTTCTTCCCTGATCCTTGCGGCCACATGGCCGGCCCCCTTGGCCACCACGCGGGGCGCGGACTTGCCGGGCTCGTACTTCAGGGCCACCGCCACGTGCGTGGGGTTGACCAGGACGACGTCGGCGTCTGAGATCGCGGCGATCATGCGGTTCCTGCTCATGGACATCTGGCGTGCCCGGCGCTGGGAGCGGATGAGCGGATCGCCTTCGCTGCTCTTGTTCTCGTCCTGGACTTCTTTCTTGGACATCCGGGTTTTCTTGCGGTTGCGGCGCATCACCACGAAGAAGTCCGCGGCGGCCAGCACGATCCCCGCGGCGACGGCGAACTGGACAAGGGAGGCAACGCCGCCGGCGGCGGCCGCCGTCACGCCGGCCACGGGCAGCCCTCCCGCGGTCAGCAGCACGGGGATCAGCCCCTGCACGACGACGTAGAGGACCAGCCCGACCACACTGACCTTCAGCAGGGCCTTGAGACCGCCCCAGACCGCCTGGGCGCCGAACATCCGCTTGATCCCCCTGAGCAGGTTGAAGTGTTCGAAGTCGAGCCTGAATTTCTTCAGGTGGACGCCGCCCTGGACGGCGGAGCCGGCGAGGACGGCCAGGAACACGACGATCAGCAGGGGGCCGATGATTCCGGCGACGGATGCGAACCCCGCTTCCATCGCCTGCAGGGCTTTGCCGGGATCCGGTGCGGAAACGATGCCTCGGACACTGAAGAGCTGGTCCGCGGCGGCGTTGGCTGCCCGGTCCACGGTGCTGGGCAGCATCACGGCGGCGGCGCCGACGCCGAGCCAGGCTGTGAGGTCCTGGGACCGGGAGAGCTGGCCCTTGGAGCGGACCTCCCTCATCCGCTTGTCGGTGGCTTGCTCGGTCTTTTCCTGGGAATCCGCCATCAGCCCACCCCCAGCACTGCTTTGGCCGCCTGGCCGGCGAGGCTGGAAACGATCCGGGGCAGGGCCAGGAACATGAAGCCTGCCAGCGTGAGGGTCAGGAGGATCTTGAGCGGGAAGCCGAGCGAGAACGCGTTGAGTGCCGGCGCCACGCGGGTCAGGAGGCCGAGCCCGACGTCTGCGAGGAACAGGACCACCAGCAGCGGGCCGGCGACCTGCACGGCGGCAATAAACATGCCGGAGACGGCCGAGGTGATGGCCTGGACCGGCTGGGCCAGGTCTATGCCCCCGGCCAGGGGCAGGGCCGCGAAGCTGCCGGTGAGGCCGGTGATGACCAGCTGGTATCCGTCGGAGGCGAACAGCAGGGCCAGCGCCGCCATTTGCAGGAGGCGGGTGAACTGCGCGCCGTTGACCATCATTTGGGGGTCGAAGGCCTGGGCCATCTGAAAGCCGCTGAAGAGGTCGATCAGGCTGCCGGCGGACTGGATGGCGGAGAAGATCACCAGCACCAGGAATCCCAGGACCAGCCCGGTGACGAGCTCCAGGACCACCCCGGTGAGGAACCCGGCGGTGTCGCGCGGGGTGTAGCCGCCCACCACCCGCTGCGTCACGGCCAAGCCCAGGCCCAGGCCCAGCATGGCCTTCACACGCCCCGGAAAGGCCTGGTGCGAGAACGGCGGTGCCACGATCAGGAAGGCAGTCATCCGGACCGTGGCCAGCAGGAGGACTTCCAGCCAGGTCGGGTCGATGGGGATGCCCACCTCACAGGCCTCCGAGCAGGGACGGAATTTTTGCGAAGAGGTCGTTTGTGAACGTCACCATCTCCGAAATCATCCAGTGTCCGCAGACGATCAGGGCGACGGCCACGGCGGCCGCTTTCGGAACGAAGGACAGCGTGGCTTCCTGCAGCTGGGTGATGGACTGCAGAAGCGAGATGGCCAGGCCCACCACCAGCGCGGTGACCAGCACCGGCGCGGCGAGTTTCGCGGCAACGATCATGGCCTGGAGGCAGATGTCCAGGACGGCGTTCGCGTTCATCCGGTGCCCGCATAGCTTTGGACCAGCGCGGTGATGATCAGACCCCAGCCGTCCACGAGGACGAACAGCAGGATCTTGAAGGGCAGCGAAATCATCACCGGGGGCAGCATCATCATGCCCATGGACATCAGGGCCGCGGACACCACGAGGTCGATCACGAGGAACGGGATGAAGATGACAAAGCCGATGATGAACGCTGCGCGGAGTTCGGAGACCATGAACGCCGGAATGAGGGTCTGCAACGGCACAGCCTCAGGGGTGGCGGGGTTTTCGGCGCCGGCGGCGCGGGACATCAAGGCGATGTCCTCTTCCCGTGTGTGGGCGAGCATGAAGTGCTGCAGCGGACCCGACGCGGCGCTGACCGCCCCGTTGAAGTCCAGCTTTCCGTTCAGATAAGGCTGGATTCCGAGGTTGTTCATCTCGTTGATGACGGGCCACATTACGAAAATGGAGAGGAACAGCGCCAGCCCGGCCAGCACCTGGTTCGGCGGGATGGACGGCAGGGACAGGGCGTTACGGGTCATCGCCAGGACCACGAAGATCTTGGTGAAGGACGTCATCATCAGCAGCAGTGAGGGCGCGACCGCCAGGAGCGTGATCCCGATCAGCGTCAGGACGGCCGTGGAGGGTTTGCCGTCCGCACCGTTGATCTGGATGTTGACGTTTCCGCTGTCCGGATTCGCCGGATCGGTCGGCGCCACCGGCGCTGCCGGGTCGATCGGTGCGGCATGGCCGGCCGTCGCGTTCAGCCACAGCAGGAGGACGGCGAACAGCACGGCGGCGAGCCCCAGGACGAGGAACCTGAGGGATTTCGCGCCGGCGGGACGCGCGCTGGCCATGCCAGTGGAGACGGCGCCGGTGGAAAGGGCGCTAGTGGAGAGACGGCGGATCAATTGCGGCGTCCGCTCCTGAGGGCGGCCGCAGCCTGCTTCCATGTGGAACCGGCCAGGATGGACCCGTGCAGCGGCGGGTGGCCGGCAGTGCTGCCCCGGCCGGCGGGGCCGCGGCCTGCGTTGGTCCTGCCGGAGGAGTTCCGGTGCAGCGAGCTGCGGCGCGACGGCGGGAAGTCGCCGTCGGGGGTCCCGGTCTCATCGGCAGGGGCGCCGCCGGGGCGCGCCTCAGCGAGGATCCGGGCGAAGTCCCCCAAGCTGCGGTTGACGGCGGGGACCGGGATTTCTTCGGGTTCGGGCGGGATGTCCCCGGTGTGCAGGACGTTGACGGCGTGCTCGGTGACGCCCAGCAGGAAGCGCTGCCCGGCGGCGTCAACCACCACCACGGAGGCTTTCTGTCCGAGGCTCTGCCGGCTGACGATGGTCAGGGCGCGGTCCGCCCGGCGCCGTCCGGTGCCTTTGCCCAGCCGGCGCTGCAGGAACCACATGAGGCCAAGCACCGCGCCCAGGGCCACGACTACCCGCAGCCCGAGGATCAGTGCGTCCATTCAGCTGAGCCCCTCGGCGACGTCGAGGATGCGGGTGATCCGCACTGCGTAGTCCTGGTCCAGGACCACCACTTCGCCGTGCGCGATCAGGCGGCCGTTGAGCAGGACGTCTGCTGGGGCTCCGGCGGAGCGGTCCAGTTCGATGATCTTGCCGGGTTCCAGCGAGAGCACGTCGCGGACCGACATCCGGGTGCGCCCGATCTCCACGGTCAGGGCCATTTCGATGTTGTTGATGCGGCCGAGCCGGCCGGCCACGGTGTCCCCGCCGGCGAACACGTCACCGGCACGGTCCTGGCTGCTGCCGTGTTCGCGGAGCCGGACAGCGAACCAGGCCGCGGCGTTGCTGCCGTCGGAAAGTTCAAAGACCGCCGTGTCGGGATCCGAGAGGAGCCCGGAAACATCCGATTCGCGCAGGTCGGACAGGACTCCGGCGCCGAAGACGGAACTGGCGCTTTCCATGGCCGGGCGCAGCACGTCGGTCACGGACACGTGCCCGAGCTGGGACCCTGCGCCGGCCGCCTCATCCAGGAAGGTACGGTCGCTGAGCATGAGCGCGAGGTCTGCGGTGACGGCGCCGACAAAGGTGGCCGTGACGGCCTGCCGGGCGTACGCAGCCGCGGCCCGGGCGGGCACCAGGGCCATGACTTTCAGGGCCACCGGGCTCGGCAGTTCCTCGACGAGCCGTTCCGCCGACAATTCGTGCTTGGTCAGGGTGATGGTCATCGTTGGTTCTCCTCGATTGTGACAATGACTGCGGCCGCGCGGGAGCCGTTGCGGGCCGGGGCGGCGGTGGCCAGCCGGGTCCCGTCCAGGGTGAGGTCAAAGGGCCGGTTTTCCAGATGCGGCAGGGTCAGGACGTCACCGACGGCGAGGCCCAGGACCTGGCTGGGGGTGACGAACGACGTCGAGAGCCGCACCGACAGTTCCACCGGCACCTGCTCCAACTGGGCGCTGATGCGCGCCGCGGCGTCGCCGCGGGTATCGGTCGGGTTGACCTTCTTGAGCCGTCCCAGCAGGAGGCCGGCCGGAACGGCCAGCGTGGCGGGGGCGTTGACGTCGCCGACACTCATGGTGAAGGAAGCGACGATCATCAGTTCGCTTGGCGCGGCGGCCTGGGCGAACTGGGAGTTGTACTGGATCGTGTCCACGCGGACGGCCTCGCTGAGCAGCGGGCCCAGGGAGTAGCCCAGGTCTTCGAGGGCCTCGTCCATGAGGCCCTTAATCAAGGCCTGCTCGATCTGGGTGAACTTCCGGTCCGGCATTGGCGAATCGTTCGAGGCGCCGAGCATGCGGTTGACCCAGCCGAGGGCGGCCGGGCCGGGGAACTGCACCACCAGCTTCGAATCCTGGGATTCCACGGTGCAGAGGACCATGGCCGTGACGGCCGGCAGCGAAGCGGCGTATTCGTCGTAGCTGAGCATGCTGACGTCTTCGAGGCGCACCACGGACTTGACCCGGACCTTGGCGGTCAGCTGGGTTCCCCACTGGCGTGCGAAGGTTTCGAAGGCGAGCTCCAGCACACGGCTGTGCTCGCGCGCGAGCGTCGCGGGACGGCGGAAGTCATAGACACTGACGGTCCGCTCCCGTACCACTTCCCGCTCATCCAGAACACTCACGGTTGCCACTATCGGCAAGTGCTCACGCGGGGTAAGCAATAAGCGGCGAACAATACGACTAGCAGTCAGCGGCAGGCAATCAAGACCCTATTTCTGGCTCAGTTTCAGGGCTTCCGGAATCAGGGCGCGGACGACGTCGGGCTTGTCCGAAAGCACCACGATGTCCACCCGGCGGTTCCGCTCCATGAGCGCCGGCGTGGAGTCATCGTTGACCTGGCGGGCGGATCCGAACGCGACGGCGCCAATGGTCCCGGGGGCGATGCCGCCGTCGTCCACCATGTACCGCAGGACGTTCACGGCGCGCGCCGACGACAACTCCCACGTGGAGGGGTACGCCGTGATGCCGTTCGCGGCGTGGCCCTCGACCATGATCTCCATCTTGGCCGGCTTCAGGACCGGCGAGATGATCTGCAGCACCCGGGTGGCCCGGGCCGTGAGCTCGGGCCGGTCCGGTTCGAAAAAGGCCTGTGAGCCGACCAGCTTGACCGTCAGGCCCCGCTGGTCAATCTGGAACTCGACGTTCTCGCTCAGCCCGGCAGCCGCCAGGCCGGCCTGCATTTTTGCTTGCAGCGCCTTGAGCCGGTCCACTTCCTTGACCGCCTCGGCCATATTTTCCGGCGAAGCGGTTGCGGCGCCCTTGACGGCCGCGAAGGCCTCGAGGTTCTGGTCCACGAATTCCGGCGGGACGACGGTGCCCGACGCCGTGTCCACGGTTTGGGAGGCGACCGCCCCGAAGCCCGTGGCCAGCGAGTTGCGGAGCTTTTCGAACTTATTGGCGTCCACGCTGGACATGGCGTACAGCACGATGAACATGCACATCAGCACGGTGACCATGTCCATGTAGGAGGCCATCCAGCGCTCGTCGACGTGGTGCTGTTCCGGCTTCTTCCGCCCCCGCCGCCTGGAACTCACGCGGCCTGGTCCAGCACGTCGGCCTTGTCCTTGCCGCCGGCCAACTTGCCCCCGCCGGAGGCCTTGAGCTGGTGTTCAGGAACCATGGAGCGCAGCCTTTCGGCGAGCAGCAGGGGCTGGGCCCCGGCCTGGACCGCCAGCATGCCTTCCATCAGGAGCGTCATTCGTTCAATGTCGAGCTCGGACAGCCTGGCAAGACGGCCGCTGAACGGAAGCCAAAGGAAGTTGGCGGACAACAGGCCCCAGAGTGTGGCGACGAACGCCGAGGCAATCATTGGCCCCAGTTCGTCGGGTGTGGAGAGGTTTTCCAAGACGTGGGTCAGAGAGACGACGGTGCCGATGATGCCGACGGTTGGGGCATAACCGCCGAGGCTCGCGAAGAATTTGGAGTTGGAGTGGTCGCTGCGGGCCTTGGAGTCGATCTCGTCCTCCATCAGCATCCGGAGCTCTTCGGCGTCGGTGCCGTCGGCAATGTTTTGCAGGGCGCGTGTCAGGAAGGGATCTTTGACACTGGCCGCTTCCTCCTCCAGGGACAGCAGGCCCTCGCTGCGCGCCTTTTCCGCGAACCGGACCACCTGGTCGATGCTTTCCTGAGGCTTCGAGGTCTTGCCTTGGAACATCTTGGGGAGGGCTTTGAAAGCCTGAATGACGTCTTTGAGGGTGTTGCCTGCGATCCCGACGGCGAGTGTGGCACCGAAGACCAGGATCATGGGCGCCGGCAGCAGGAGCGCGGCGACGCTGCCGCCTTCCATGGTCACCATGGCGATAACGGAGCCAAAGGCGAGGAGCAGTCCGATGACTGTTGCGGGATCCATCGTTACTTTCTGGGTTGTGCGGGCGCCGCGGGGCCGGCGCCGTCGGTGTCGTTGGGGTCGTCGTCCGGGTCATCCGTCCGGACCAGGCTCAGCGGGTAACCGGTGACGGCCGGAAAGTCGCGGGCCTTGCTCAGGATGTATGCCCGGTAGTCGGCGATGAGTTCAACCACTTCCGCGAGGCTTTCCAGCACCACGTAAGCGGCGCCGTCGAGCGTCACCAAGTGCGTGTCCGGGCTCTCGTGGATGCGTTCGATAAGGTCCGGATTGACCGCGAAGCGCGTTCCGTTGAGACGTGTGACGACGATCATGGGCCGATTCTGCTCTGTGAGGGGAAGAGTGTTCTGCTCCGTACTGTCGGCACCTCCGGCCTCTTCGTTAGGAACCGGGGCAGGCGCCGGAAATCTGGGCCTGGAAAAAGGGGACGACGACGGCGCGCGGGCGGGTCTATGGTGGGACCTGACGGGGCCCTGCGGCCCGCCCCGCCGCCCGGCCAAACCCTCGCCAGGACGCAACGGCCGCCCGCCTGATCAGGAAGGCCCGCCATGGTGCGATTCTCAGTACTTGAGCAGCCGCTGGACCCGTTTCCCCGGTACGAGGAGATGAGACGGACCGCACCCGTTTTCCTCGACGAGGAGTCCGGGCTCTGGCACGTTTTCCGCTACGACGACGTGCAGCGTGTTTTGTCGGAGCACGCGGCGTTCTCCTCCCGCATGGGCGGAAACAATCCTTCGGAGACAGGACAGCTCTTCGCCGCCAGCCTGGTCAACACGGACCCGCCCCGGCACCGCCAGCTGCGGTCCCTCGTGACCCAGGCGTTCACGCCCCGCTCGGTGGAAGCGCTCGCTCCGCGCATTTCGGCCATTACTGATGAACTCCTGGACCCTCTGGTCGGCACGGGCAGCATGGACTTGATCGAAGACCTGGCCTACCCGCTGCCGGTCATTGTCATTGCGGAGCTGATGGGCATCCCGGCCGAGGACCGGGACCGCTTCAAGCAATGGTCCGACGCCATCGTCGCCTACACCCGCCCGGACGCCGATCAGACCGGTCACGGCAGCGCCCACCAGGAGATGGCGGAGTATTTTCTGGGCATGATCGAGCAGCGCCGGCGCCGGCCGGGCGAGGATCTGATCAGCCTGCTGCTCGCGGCCGAGATTGACGGCCAGAAGCTGAGTGTTGCCGAACTGCTGGGCTTCTGCGCGCTGTTGCTGGTTGCGGGCAACGAGACCACCACCAACCTGATCGGCAATGCTGTGCTGTGCTTCACCGACGCACCGGGCACGCTGGCGCGACTGGCCGCCGAGCCCGAGCTGCTGCCGAGCGCCATCGAGGAGGTCCTGCGCTACCGCTCCCCCGTCCAGTCCATGTACCGGATCGCCGCCGTGGATACGACTCTGCGAGACCGGCGGATCCCGGCGGATGCGCCGCTTGTCGCATGGATCGGATCGGCCAATCGCGACGCTGAGCACTTCCCGGACCCGGACACGTTCGACGTCGAACGCTCACCGAACCGGCACCTCGCCTTCGGGCAGGGCATCCATTTCTGTCTCGGGGCGCCCCTGGCGCGGCTCGAGGCCAGGATTGCGCTGGAGGCCGTGGTTTCGCGGCTGCCGGGGCTGGCCGTGGCACCGGACGCGCAGCTGGAGCGGATGGACAGCACGATCGTCTACGGCCTCAGAGAACTGCCCGTGCGCTGGCAGCCCTCCTAAGGCCGGCACCCCCGCGTGCGCCCGGGGCCGTACACTACGTCCCACAGGCGAATGACGGGAGGCAGGGATGTCGGAGACGACGGTCGATGCGGTGATGGCCGAACTGGCGGAGCTCGACGAACCGAAGATGCGGGAAGCCAACGAGAGGCGCGGCGATGACCACGGCGTGAACCTGTCAAAGTTGCGCGCCGTCGCGAAGCGGCTGAAGACCCAGCAGGACCTCGCCCGCGGGCTGTGGGCCACGGACGACACCGCGGCCCGGCTGCTGGCGCTGCTGATTTGCCGGCCGAAGTCCTTCGAGTCCGGCGAGCTGGACGCCATGCTGCGCCAGGCGCGCGCCCCCAAGGTGCACGACTGGCTGGTGAACTACGTGGTCAAGAAGAGCCCGCACGCCGAACAGCTGCGCGTGGCCTGGACCGCGGACCCGGACCCGACTGTCGCGAGTGCCGGCTGGGCGCTGACCACCGAACGGGTCGCGAAGCGGCCCCAGGGACTCGATCTGCCCGGGTTGCTGGACACGATCGAGGCTGAGATGAAGGACGCCCCGGACCGCCTGCAGTGGGCGATGAACCACACCCTGGCGCAGATCGGGATCGAACACGCGGAGCACCGCGGCCGGGCGCTCGACATCGGCGAGCGCCTCGAGGTGCTCAAGGACTACCCGACCCCGCCGAACTGCACCTCCCCGTTCGCGCCGGCCTGGATCAACGAAATGGTGAGCCGGCAAAAACCGGCTTCCTGACGCCGTACTCGCCGCATGCGCCCCTGCTTGTATAGTTGTATACAAGTATATTTAGCGGCGGAGGTCACACGATGCCAGATTCACCTGCCCGGAACACCGGGGCCCACTATGTCTACGCCGAGCTGAAGCGGCGCATCCTGAGCTTGGAACTCAAACCCGGCGAGCGCATTTTCGAGCCAGCCATGGCCGCCGCTCTCCAGGTCAGCCGCACCCCGTTGCGGGAGGCCATCCGCCGGCTGATTTCGGAAAGCCTGCTCGAGCAACAGCCAACGGGCGGGGTACTCGTGCCCGCCCTGGATGAAAAGGCCGTCTCCGAGCTCTACGACGTCCGTGCTGCGATCGAATCCCTGATGGCGCGCGAGGCCTGCGCCAAGGCGACCACGGCGGACATCGAAAGCTTGGCCGGAATCGTAGAGCGCAACGCTGCCATGGTGCAGTTCGCCGATGAAGCCATGAAACAGGGCATGGCCTTGCACGCCGCGATCGCCGGCCTCGCCGGCAATTCCTGGGCCCAGCGCTTTCACGACCAGATCTCCAGCCAGATGGAGCGTTACCGGCACTTCACCAACAACGCGCAGGAGCGGCGCGACGTGGCGCTGGCGGAGCATCGCATTCTGCTGGACGCCATAGCGGGCGGCAACCCGGAGAAAGCAGCCAAGGTGGCGTTCGACCATGTGATCGGCGCACGGGATGAAGCACTGCGGGCCATCTCGGGAAGCAGCCTTGTCATCCCATGATCGAACAACTCGGCCGCAGGTCGGCCACCGCGCTTCTGATCCATTCCGCACTGATCCAGGCGGTGACCTTCCTGGTCCGTCCCGCCGCCACGTACCGGGCGCTGGAGCTCGAAGTCCCGGACTTCGCCCTCGGGCTCCTCGCTGCAAGCTACGCGGTTTTTCCGCTGCTTCTTGCCGTTCCGACCGGCGGCCTGGTGGACCGCCTGGGCGAGCGTCGACTCATGGCGATCGGCGCCGCCGTCACGCTCTCCTCTTCAGTGTTTCTGCTGTTCTGGGGAACGTCGATCCCCGCACTGGTCGTGGGCACCGCACTGCTGGGGGCCGGCCAGCTGGCGTGTGTGGTGGGGCAGCAGGCCGTCGTTGCCAACAACGCCGCGTCGTCACGGATGGACTCGGCGTTCGGTTATCTGACTTTCGCCGCGTCCCTGGGACAGGCGCTCGGGCCGCTCGCGATCTCACTGGTCGGGGGCGCGTCTATCCGCCCCGATACCCAGGCGATTTTCCTGCTCTCCGCCTGCATGAGCCTGGCACTCTTCGCGACCACGTTCGGTGTTTCGGCAAAGGTCAGCGCCAGGAGGCGCACGGCCAAGGCGGGCGGCAGCCCCGGTGGCACACTGTCGCTGCTGAGGACGCCAGGGGTGCTTCAGGCCTTGGCCACAAGCGCCGCCGTACTGGCCGTCGTTGACCTGACGGTGGTCTACCTTCCAGCGCTCGGTACGGAGCGCGGGCTCACCGCCGCCACCGTGGGTCTTCTGCTCACCGTGCGGGCTTGTTTCTCCATGGTCTCGCGGCTGGGCCTGGGACGGGTCTCCCGGCTGCTGGGGCGCACCCGGCTGATGGTACTTAGCTTGGTGTTATCCACGGTCGCCCTCGCGGTGGCCGCGATACCCATGCCGGTCTGGCTGCTGTTTGTGGTCATGGCCGCGCTCGGGCTGGGCCTGGGCATCGGCCAGCCCCTGACAATGTCCTGGCTGTCCTCCCGGGCCCCGGACGGGCAGCGCGGACGTGCCTTGGCCTTGCGGCTTGCCGGCAACAGGGTGGGCCAGGTGGTTCTTCCCAGCGCCGTTGGCGCCGTGGCTGCAGGGCTGGGCGCGGGCGGGGTGTTCCTGGCTTCGGCCGCCGTCGTCGGCGGAACACTGCCCCTTGTCCGCAGCGTCCGGCTCGACGACGAGCGGACCTAGCGGCGCAGCACAACCAGACACAGCGCCGCGCAGCATGCCACCAGGAGGGCCAGGGTCCAAAGCCCGGCGGCGAGGCTGAGGGCGGTGGCGATGCCTCCAACGATCAGCGGGCCGCCGGCGTCGCCGATTTCGCGTCCGAGCTCGGCCGTTCCCATCGTCCGTCCCATCCGTTCCGGCGGCGTGGTGCCTGCCAAATGCGCGAAGCCCAGCGGCGTGGCAAGGCCGATTCCCATCCCGAGGACGACGGCGGCCAGATACAGTGTCGCGGGCAGCGGCAGGAGGGCCAGGGCGGCGATCGCTGCCGCGATCAGGAACAGCCCGGCTGCCATCCCCGCGCGGTCTGATACTCGACCCTGGTCGCGCAGCCGGCCCACCACCGGCTGGGTGAGCGTGGACGACAATGCCAGTACCGCGACGACAGCCATGCTCCCGATGAGCGGCAGGTGGAGGTTCGCGCCGAGCAGGGGCAGGAACCCGACGGCGACGCCCAAGGCGCCGGTAGCAGCGGCCAGAGCCGTGGTCGGGATAAGGAATCCGCGTTCAGTGGTCTGGCGAACCAGGTCCATGGCCGTGTAGCGCGGACGCGTGAGGACCGGCAAATGGGGCATGGCCAACAGCGTCCACAGGGCGGTCGCGAGCGAGACCGCGGTCAGGGACGCGAAGAGCGCCGGGAAACCCCCGGCCCCGATCAAGCCGGCGCCAAGCAGCGGCCCAAGCACATATCCCAGGCCCTTCCAGGAGCCGTACTTTCCGAAATAGCGTCCAGCCGCCGCGGGTCCTGCAAGACGTGCGACGGCGGCAGAGGACGCCGGGGAGAACGCCGACGCCGCGGCACCCTGGCCGAGCCTGACAAGGCCGAGGACCACCGGCGTCGTCGCAAAGATTCCGAAGGCCGAGGCGATTGCAAACGCAACCAGTCCGCCGACAACGACCGGCTTGGATCCAATCCGGTCACTCAGGGACCCGAACACCGGTTTAAGAATGACCTCGGCGACGTCATAGAGGGCCAGAATGACTCCGAAGGCGAGTAGCCCGAGCCCGATATTCCCGGTCTCCGCGCCGAGGGCGGCGGCGATGCTGTGGGCGCCGAACGCTGTGGTGAATCCGGCCGCATACAAGGGCGCCAGAGTTCCGGGGGTTGCCCGGCCCGTCCCCCGTGGGGCCCTCCCCCGCGGGGCCCTCCCGGGGGCGGCTTCTGTTGCGTCATTTGCTCCGGTCATGCTTTTGCCGCCGGAGCCCCTGCTGCTGGGGTGAGGATCATGTCGTCAAGTTTCGGCAGGGCGTGCCGGAGCTGGCGTTCGGCCTCGGCGAGGGTCTGTTCGGCCAGGACGAGGCTGGTGTCGCCGACGACCACCGTTGCCGCGCCCTGCAGGCGGTGCCCGGCCCACCGCAGCTGGAGGCGAACCACACCTAAGACACCCGGGATGTCCTCCAGCGTTTGAGAGGCCCGGTCGACCAGTTCGGGTTCAATTCCGTCCATGAGTCGGCGCCCAATGCTGCGGACCGTTCCCCAGAGCAGCACAAGGATGGCAGCGGAAATGAGCAGGCCGACGATCGGATCGGCCAGGGGGAATCCGAGCAGCACCCCGGCAGCACCAAGGACCACAGCCAGCGACGTGAAGCCGTCCATCCGCGCGTGCACACCGTCGGCCACCAGCGCTGCGGAGCCAATCCGGCGCCCGACCCTGATGCGGTAGATTGCCACCGCCTCGTTTCCGGCGAAGCCAATCAGCCCCGCCCCCATGACCCACCACAGATTCTGCAGGGTTTGCGGGTGGAGCAGCCGGTCCACCGACTGCCAGGCAGCGAGTACAGCGGACAGGGCGACGACGGCGATGATGAACAGTCCTGCCAGGTCCTCGGCCCTGCCGAAGCCAAAAGTGTAGCGGCGGGTTGCAGGGCGGCGTCCCAGGATGAACGCGATCCACAGCGGAACGGCGGTCAGGGCGTCGGAGAAGTTGTGGATCGTGTCGGCCAGCAGGGCGACGGAACCGCTAACCAGGACCACCAAAAACTGCAGGACGGTCGTTCCCAGCAGCATGAAGAGACTGATCTTCAGCGCGCGGATGCCCTCGGCGCTCGCCTCGAGGGCGTCGTCGACAGAGTCGGCCGCGTCATGGCTGTGTGGGACAAACAGTTCGAAGAGCCAACCCTTCAAACCCTTGTGATGTTCGTGGCCGTGTGAGTGGCTGTGGGCGTGGTCATGATCATGATCATGGTGCGGATGGCCGTGATCGTGGCTGTGGCCATGACCGTGGCGCTGATGGTCGTGGTCGTCGTGGTGGTGATCGGCGGTTTCGCCGGCTGTCACCTGCACCGGATCGCTCAAGAGACTCCCCCGTCCATGCGGTGGTGGGCGGGATCCCCGCCAAGGGCGTGTTCGGCCTGGAAAATGGCATCCGCGACGAGCTGGCGGGCGTGCTCGTTCTCGAGCCGGTACAGCACCCTCGTTCCGTCCTGGCGGGTGGAGACCATACGTGCCAGCCGCATCTTGGCAAGATGCTGGGACACCGCAGCCGGCGATTTGCCCACCACATAGGCCAAGGCTCCGACAGCCATCTCCCCCTCCCGCAAAGCCAGGATGATGCGCACCCTCGTGGCATCAGCCAGCATCGCGAACACCTCCACGGCGAGTTCGACGAACTGGCTGTCCACAGCAAGCCTGCAAATCTTCTTATCTGCGTTCATATGCATATAGTCGCACGTGACAGGCTGCGGAGTGTTCATTTTCAGGACGGCTGCGGTTCGTTTCCGCCGCATAGCCTCTCCCGGGAACCCGATGGACGGACTCAAGGAGAAGTCATGCGAGCAACTAAACCAATCAGACGCAGCGCACTGGCCGGTGTCGGCCTGGCGCTGCTGGCAGGGTCCTGGCTGGCATCGCCAGCACTGGCCGTGGACAACGCGGCCGGCCAGGGCCAAAGCGGCGCGTCCACACACGGCAAATCCGGGAACACCGGCACTGCCAAGGGCGTATTCAGCTTTGCCGTCATCGGCGACGTTCCCTACGGCGACGCAGAGATCCAGGCGTTTCCGTCCTACATCCAGGACATCAACGCCCACAGGGAACTCTCTTTCGTGGCCCACCTCGGGGACATCAAGAACGGCTCCTCGCAGTGCACCGACGAGTACTTCGCCGCCATCCGGAAGAACTTTGACACCTTCACCCTGCCCTTGGTCTACACCCCCGGGGACAATGAATGGACCGACTGCCACCGCACCAACAACGGCGCCTACAATCCCCTCGAGCGGCTGGACCAAGTCAGGCAGACCTTCTTCCCCAACCCCGGAACGACGCTGGGCACGCCGATGAGGGTCAGCTCCCAGGGCCGTGAGGGTTTCCCGGAAAATGTGAACTTCAGCAGGCACGGCATCGCCGTCACGGCCGTGAATATCACCGGCAGCAACAACTCCACGTTGCCCTGGTCGGGACTGGGCAATACTGGGCCGACGGCGGAGCAGCTGGCGGAGGTGCGCGAGCGCACCGCCGCCGACATCCGGGAGCTGACCGAAACGTTCCGGAAAGCCCGCGAGAACCAGGACCGCGCCGTCGTCGTTCTGACCCAGGCCGACATGTTCGACCCCACAGCTACCCCCACGCAGGAGAACTTTGGCGCCTTCAAACCACTGGTCCAGACCCTGATCCACGAATCGAACGCCTTCGGCGGTCCGGTGTACCTGATCAACGGCGACAGCCACGTCTACAACCAGGACCACCCGCTGGCAGCCGGGTCCCCGTGGCTGGACTTCTACGCGCAGCACGACGCTGCAAAGAACCTGACACGCGTCACGGTCGACGGATCCGACAACGCCAAGGACTGGCTGAAGGTCACCGAGAACAAGGCAGGGACGTCGGGCGTGCTGTCCTTCGAACGGATCGCCTTCACCCGCCCGGCACGCTGAACCAACCCCAAAAGGGAAGCCTGTCAGCCGTTCCGCTGACAGGCTTCCCTTTTCCGGGGCTTTACCGCTTGAGCTGGGTCAGTTCCTGCAGGACCTCGTCCGAGGTGGTGATGATGCGCGCGTTGGCCTGGAAGCCGCGCTGGGCGACGATCAGGTTGGTGAATTCCTGGGACAGATCCACGTTGGACATCTCCAGGTTTCCGCCGGTCAGGGTGCCGATGCCGGGGTCGCCTGCAGCACCGAGCTGCACACCGCCGGAATTGCCGGTGGCGACGTAGGAGGATCCCCCGGCTTTCTCGAGGCCAGCCGGGTTGGTGAACTTGGCGAGGGCGATCTTGGCCAGGACCTGCTTGAGGCCGTTGCTGAAAGAGCCGACCAGCGATCCGTCGCTGCCCAGCGTGTAGGACTCCAGCTTGCCGACCGGGGCGCCGTCCTGTCCGCTGACGGCCAGGGAGTCCATCTTGGCGTAGGACGACACCTTGGAGAGGTCAACAGTGATCTGCGCGGCTCCCGTGCCGACCGTCATCGAGCCCGGGCCCGTAAGCTGGCCGTTGTTGAAGGTGAGAACTGCCGAATTCGTGGAGCCGTTGTCGTCGGTGGCGTTGACCGTCCATGAGTTGCCCGAGCCGGTGAATTTCAGGGCAAGGTTCCGCTCGGCGCCGGTGGCGTCGTAGACCTTGACGAGACGGTCCACGGTGGCGCCTTCAGCCGGCAGATTGCCGTCCAGCGTCACCTTTTTGGTGGCGGCGGCAATCATGGTGTTGGGGTTCAGCGTGATGTCGCCGACCGGACCGCCGGCGGTGACCTGGCCGTTGTTGGCGGGCCAGCCCTGCAGGATGCCGCCGTCGGGGCTCACCAGCTGGTTGGCCGCGTCGGGGCTGAAGGAGCCGGCGCGGGTGAAGAGCTGCTGGCCGCCCTTGCTGGTCACGAAGAATCCGTCGCCGGAGATCATCATGTCCGTGGCGCGGCCGGTGCTCTGGGAGGACCCCTGGCTGAAGTTGGTGGTGACGCCGGCGATCCGGACGCCGAGACCGATCTGGGCAGGGTTGCTGCCTCCGGACTGGGCCTGCGGGCCGGTGGCGCCCTGCTGCAGCTGGGACAGAGTGTCCTGGAACTGCGTGGAAGATGCCTTGAAGCCGGCGGTGTTCACGTTGGCGATGTTGTTGCCGGTGACGTCCAGCATGGTCTGGTGGGCGCGGAGGCCGGAGATTCCGGAGTACAGCGAGCGGAGCATGGGAACTGCCTTTCTACGGGTGAAGAACTGTTAGGAGGCGGCCGGAGCAGTAAGTCCGGTGATGGAGTCGAGGGGAACGGAGAGGCCGCCGATCGTGACGGCCGGGACGGAGCCCGCATAAGTGACGGAACTGGCGACACCGCTGCCGGTGGTGCCGTCCGCGAGGGTGTAGCCGACCGACTGGCCGATCAGCTGGGCCGCCGCCGTGCGCATCTGGAGGGAGAACCCTTCCTTGCTGTTGGTGGTCAGCTCAGTCATTTTCTCCATCATGGAGAGCTGAAGGGTCTGGCTCATCATCTGGTTGGTGTCCATGGGCGCGCTCGGGTTCTGGTTCTTGAGCTGCGTCACGAGCAGGGACATGAACACATTGGCGTCCATGGTCTGCGCGGGTGTCCGGGCGGCAGGGGCCTGGGCGGCTACCCCCGCCGGCGTCACCGGCTGGGAGGCGATCGGCTGAATCGTCATAAGTCGCGTTCCTTCGTGTCAGACAAGAATGTCGAGGGTGGTCTGGGGGCCATTCAAAATCCTGGCGGTGCGGACCGCCTGGTCATCGGCCAAGGCGTCCCAGCGGTGTCCGGGTCCCCGCTCTGGCGGTCCGTTGCGGGAGTCCGGTCCGGAGCCGTTGCTGCCGGAGCCGTTTCCGGCGGGCTCGCGGCCAGTGCCATTCTGGCCGCCGGCTCCCGCACGGTCCTGTCCCGGACCGTTCTGGCCGGCCCCATTCTGGCCTGTGCCGCCGGGGCCGCTGTGATCGGACAGGTGGAGGCTGGCGCCGAATCCGGCGTCGCTGAGTTCCTTGCGGAGTTCGGGCAGGATCCCCCGGACCGCCTCACGCCCGATGTCGCCGGGAGCGAAGAGCTCGATCCGGACACCCGCAGCGTCAATGTGCGCACGGACCGTGAGCGGGCCGAGATCCTCGGGACTGACCTTGAGGGTCATGATGTGCTGGCCATGGGGTGCACCGACCAATGTAAACAGCGGCTTGGCCAGCTGGGGCTGGAGGGGTGACGCCGTGTGGGCCGCGGGCTGGGGCACGGCGTGCGCTGCGGCTTGCGGTGAAGCTGCGCCGGCTGCCGGCAGCTGGGCGGCCCCTGCCGCCGCTGCGGCAGGGGCCACAGCGGCCAGCGCATCGGCTGGCGCATCGGCCGGCGCCGCCGCGGGCGGGGCGGCAGCGGCGGACGCGGGGTCCGGAATGGAGTCCGGACGTGCCTGAGCGGCGCCGGCGGGTGTGCCGGTCGTGGCCGACGCTGTGGACGGCAAACCGCCGGCCACCGTGCCGGGACCGGACGCCGGGGCGCTCCTGTCCGGTCCGGTGTCAGGACCGGCAAACGGCAGGGTCGCATGCTGCTCAGATGCACCAGCCGGGGCAGCGACGGCTGTCTCCCGGGCGGGCGGGACCGTGGCGTGGGCGGCGAGCGGCCCGGACAGCGGTATTGCTGTCGCCGGAGGCAACGCACCGACCGCCGGGCCGGCCGATGCAGCCGCGGGGGCCCCAGGGGCCGGAACGGCTGTGGAACCAGCCACCCCGGTCCCGGCCGGAGACTGCGTTGTAGCCGCTGCGACACCCGGCGCGGCCATGGCGGACGTTGGGTTGGCGGTGGTTGAGTTGGCGGGCGTTGTGTTGGCAGTCGAGGGCCCGGCGGTCGGTCGGGTTGCGGCCGCCGGGGCCGCGGTCACCCGGGCAGCCGGCAAGGAAGCCTCCGTTGCAGAAGCTGCCATCGCGGGGCCCGCAGGGCCAGCGGTGGCCGGCAACTGAAAGCGTGCGTCGGGCACGCCCGGAGCGGTGGCCGCAGCACCTGTCACGGCGGCACCGGCAGGATCGTGGCCGTCCGGCGCCGGGACCGCGCGAGGTGCCGGCCGTCCTGGCTGCCCGGCGGGAACGTACTGCAGCAGGCCCGCCAAGGCCGCGGTGTTGGCGTCGGTCCCCGGCGGCGTGTCGGCGGGGCTGCCGCCGACCGGTGCAGTTGCCTTGAGGCTGCGGACTCCAGCAGCGCCGCCGGACAGTGCCAGCGGCGCGGTTCCGGTAACCGCCGGGGCCACCGCGGTGTCGGGCGCCGCTGCCGGCCCGGGCGCCGTGCCGGCAGCCGGGTTAGCGGAGGCGTCGGCGGAACGGCCGAAGGCAGGCTCGGCTGCGGGCTCGGCTGCGGGGTCGACGGCGGTGGCGTTCACGTCCGTCGCATTGCCCGCTCCCTGGAGATCGCTCAGGACCGAGTCGAAGGATGCCGTTTCCGGACTGGTGTTGCCCGGCCGGGCGCCCGAGCCCTGCAGGGCTGCCCGAGCCGGTGCCGCGGCGGCCAGCGTCGCCGCACCGTCCGCCGGCGCTGCGGCCCTCATGACGCTGTCCCGGCAGGAACGATGCGCCGGATGGACGTCAGGTTGGACTGCTGCTCCCAGGCATCGCGGATCTGAATGGTCTTGCCGGGCACGGGAGCGTCGATTGCCTTGCCGTTCCCCAGGTAGATGGAGATGTGGTTGCCGCCGAAGCTCACCAGGAGGTCGCCGGGCTTCGCCTCCGCCAAGGAGGCCACGGGGGTGCCCTGGCGCATCTGGTCGCTCACGACGCGGGGAAGCTGGATCCCGAGGTCCTTGAACACCCGCTGCGTGAAGCCGGAGCAGTCCATGCCGGTGGCCGGATTGGTGCCGCCCCAGACGTAGGGAACGCCGATGTACTTCTTGGCCACGGCCACCACATCGTTTCCGGTCGCGGCGCCGCCGGTACGGACAGCTGCGGCGGCCCCGCTGAGCGCCGCGGCCCCGCTGAGCGCCGTGGCGCCGGTGGGCGCGCCGGTCCCGGCCGCCGTCGTGCTTCCGATACCGAGCGTGCTGCCCAACCCGAGGCTGTCCGTGGCGGCGGAGGCATCCGTGCCTGTGCCGCCCAACGCCGCGGCGAGTGCCTGGGTGAAGGAACCGGAGTCAGTGCCCGAGGCTGTCGCGAGCGCGGACGCGGCGGCGGCCTTTTGCGAGGCGGCGCTCGATTCCGCGGCCGCGGGCCGGCTCAGTTCGGCGATCATGGCTTGAATGCCCTGCATCCGGCCGATCGCCTCGGTCATGCTCATGGCTTCACCTGCTGGTCGTCGCGGTGCCACAGCGTCGAGGCGATCTCATCCAGGGCCGACTGTTCGGCGCGCAGGTCCGCGCCGTTGACCTCGGCGGTGTGGCGGGCCTGCAGTTTCTCCAGGCCCACGGAACGGGTGCGGGCGGCGATGAACTCGGCGCGGGCGGTCGCTTCGTCGGCTTCGGCCAGGCGGGTGAGGTTTTGCAGGTCCGCGAGCATGCTGTGGGAGGAGGACCGGGTGGCGGCAACGGCGCGGAGGGAAGCCGAACTGGAGATAGGCCCGTCCGAGTCGGCCAGTTCGCGGCGCGCGGCTGCTTCGCGGACCCGTACCGAGCTGGAGCGCGAGCGGGCGCGGGCCAGGCCGGTGGCTGCCTGGTCCTGCTGGAGCTGGCGAAGGCGCAGGAGGCCTGCCAGAGAGAATTCGCGGTTCATGCTGCTGCTCCCAGGATCGAAGTAAGGTGCCCGAGCCGCTGCCAGGACTCGGGATGGGCGGTGGACTCTTCCATCGGCTGTTGCAGGAAATCGCTGACGTCCTGCTCGTGGTTCAGCGCGGCGTCCACCAAGGGGTTGGTTCCGGCCTGGTACGCGCCGACGTCGATCAGGTCCTGCGCCGCCTTGCGGGCCGCGAGGACCCGGCGGAGTGTGGCCGCGGCGTCGAGGTGCGGCCGCGCGTTGACCTTGCTGGCCACTCGGGACACGGACCCCAGCACGTCCACGGAGGGGAAGTGCCCGGTGACGGCAAGCTTGCGGTCCAGGACCACATGGCCGTCAAGGATGGAACGGGCAGCGTCGGCGATGGGTTCGTTGTGGTCGTCGCCGTCCACCAGCACGGTGTAAATGCCCGTGACGGAGCCGGTTTCGGCCGTGCCGGCGCGTTCCAGCAGGCGGGCGAGGATGGAGAAGGTCGACGGGGGGTAGCCGCGGGTGGCCGGGGGCTCGCCGGCGGAGAGGCCGATCTCGCGCTGGGCCATGGCCACACGGGTGAGGGAGTCCATCATGAGGACAACGTTCTGGCCCTGGTCGCGGAAGGACTCGGCGATCCGGGTGGCGGTGAACGCCGCGCGCATCCGCATGAGGGCGGGTTCGTCGGAGGTGGCAACCACCACGACAGACCGCGCCAGGCCAGCGGGGCCGAGGTCGTCCTCCAGGAACTCCCGGACTTCGCGGCCGCGTTCGCCGACGAGGGCAATGACGGAGACCTCGGCGTCGGTGCCGCGGGCAATCATCGAGAGCAAGGAGGACTTGCCGACCCCGGAGCCGGCAAACAGGCCCATGCGCTGGCCCTTGCCGAGGGTGGTCATGGTGTCCAGGACGCGCACGCCGGTCTGCAGCGGGGTGTCGATGCGGGCACGTTTCATGGCGTTCGGTGCCTCATTGTCGATCGGCACGCGGGGTCCGCTCAGCAGCGGGCCCTTGCCGTCAATCGGGCGTCCCAGGCCGTCCAGGACCCGGCCGAACAAGCCCCGCCCGGTGGGAACCAGGACCGCACCGCCCTTGGCGCGGACCGGGTCGCCGGCTGCCACACCGGCAAGCCGGCCCAGCGGCATGCAGCGCACGGAATTATCGAGGGCGGCCACGACTTCTGCGTCGAGGCCCGGGTTCTCCCCCACCGTGACGAGGTCGCCGAGGGCGCAGTCCAGCCCTGACACTTCAAGGCCCAGCCCGATGACCGAGGTGACGACGCCGACCCTTTGCGGGGCGGCCGCGGCCAGCGCTGCGGCGTAGTCGGCACCTTTGGGGCGCCACGCGGGGATCATGCCGAGTCCCCGCTGGCGTCGCCCAGGCCGGCCTCACCCAGGAGGGCGGTTCGGGCCCGCTCCAGGGCGGTGCGGAGCCCGGCGTCGAACCAGCCCTGCTGGTATTCGACCTTAGCGTCGCCGCGGCCCAGCGAAGGGTCCGCGATGAGCGGCAGGCCTGCTGGCAGTTCCTGCCCTTCCCGGGTGAGGACGTCGATGTCCGCCGGGTGCAGCCGGATCGCCAGCACTGTGGCGGCGTCGCTTCCGGAGAGCGCGCGGGCCAGCGCGGCGCGCGCGGTACGCGTTCCTTCGGCCAGTTCGTAGCCGAGGATGGCCTCGGCCAGTTCCAGCGCCGTGCGGGCCAGGACTTCTTCGGCGTCCTGCAGAGCCTGCACGTTGCGGTGCGCAAAGTCGGTCCGGGCGACGGCGAGGGCGCGCACGGCGCGGTCCAGGTCCTGCTTCCCGGCGGCCAGGGAGGCGGCCTGCTCCGCGGCCATCCGGTCCCGCCAGCGGCGCTGTTCCTTCGCAGCGGCGCGCACTCCGGCAGCGTAGCCTGCGGCGTGCCCCTCGGTGTACCCGGCCTGCTCGGTGGCCGGGCCGTTCGCCCGCAGTGAGGGGAAGACGATGCGCGCCGGGGCGCCGGGGGCGGCGCTGTCAGTAGACATAGTCTTCTTCGTCCCCGCGCTGGATGGTGATCTGGCCTTCGGCCTCGAGCTCGCGGATGGACCGGACGACGGCGGCACGCGCCTCTTCGATCTGGGAGGCCCGCAGCGGGCCCAGGGCTGCGATCTCGGACTCAAGGATTTCCAGGTTGCGCCCTGAGACGTTGGTGGTGATGGTTTCCAGGACCGGTTCGGAAGCACCCTTCATGGCCACCGACAGGACAGACGCGTCGAGGCCGCGGAGCACCAGCTGGACGTCGCGGCGTTCCAGTTTCACGATGTCGTCGAACGTCACCATCTGGGCCCGGATCTCCACGGCAAGGTCGGGATCAAGCAGGTCCAGGCCGTCGAGCACGGACCGTTCCGTGCCGGCGTCGGTCCGGTTGATGATCTCAAGAAGCGGCTGGATGCCGCCCACCACCTTCGAGGCCTGCTGGGATACCGCAGCGCCGCCGCGGAGTTTGAGGGTGTCCGCGACGATCCCGATCGCTTCGGGTGCGCCCGAGCCCATGGTGGCGATGCTGAGGGCGACGTCGGCCCGCAGTGAGCCGGGCAGGCCGGCCATCACGGCCGACGCCTTGCGCGGGCTCAGGTGGGCCAGGACCAGGGCGATGGTCTGCGGCAGTTCGCCGTCGATCAGGGCCAGGATCTGCACCGGTTCGATGTCTTCGAGGAACTCAAAGGACTTCCCGGCCATGTTCACCGTCAGGCGGTTGATCAGGCCAGCGGCCTTTTCGGAGCCGAAGGACGCCTCCAGCAGGCCTTCCGCAAGTTCGCGGCCGCCACGGGCCTGGCGCTGACTGGTTTGCGCGGCCTGGTGGAAATCCTTCATGATCTCCTCGGCGATGTCCGGGTCCACTTTCCGGAGCTTGACGATCTCGCCCGCGATTTCCTCCGCCTCGGTGTCGGTGAGCTGCGCCATGACCCTGGCCGCGTTCTCGGAGCTCATCTGCATCAAGACGACGGCGGCGCGCTGGGTGCCGGTGAGGACTGCATCTCCTGGTTTCATGCCGGCTGCCTGTCATCCATGAGGGTGCGCAGGTAATCGGCCGCCCGTTCCGGGTTGGCGGCGACCATGCTGTCGATCTCCTGCCGGCGGCGCTCGACCTCCATCTGCTCGAGCGTCGGTCCCGGGAGCGGAGGCAGTGCGGTGATCGGGATTGCCGACGTCGCCGGAGCCGGCGGAAGGGCCGTAACGGGCGGGACCACCGGCATGATCTCCAGGTCCAGGCGTTCGCCCAGGTCCACGGGCTCGCGCTTCTGGCGGCGCCGCAGGATGACGATGAGCACCAGGGCCAGGATGAGCAGGCCGAGCAGGATGCTGCCCGCGGTGATGAGGGTTCCGAAGAACGCTGCCTGCTTTTCGGCTTCGGCGTTGGCCTGGGCGTCTGCCAGTGCTTTGGCTGCGGCGTCCGCGGCGGCCGTGCTGAACGGCACCACCTCAACGGTGACAACGTCGCCGCGTGCGGTGTCAACCCCGGCGGCCGAGGTGACAAGGTTCTTCAGCGACACGAGGTTCAGGCCGCTGGCGGCGGCCTGGCTGACGGCCACGGAGATTGTCTGCCGCTTGATGGCCCCCGCCGGGATGGTCCGATCCTCCGTGACCTTATTGACGGCGTTGTTCTTGGTTGCGGTCGTGGAGTCGAAGTTGCCGTTGCCGCTGGTGGTGCCACCGGGAACAGCGATGTTGTCCGGGCCGAGGACGCCCGCGGCCCCTCCCCCGGAGCCGGTGTATTTTTCCGTCTTGGATGACTCGCTCAGCGGCAGGGCACCGTTGGTGTTGGAAAACGTTTCGCTCTTCTGCTGGGCGGATTCACCCGTCACGTCGGCTGCGACGGCGACAGTGGAGTTGCCCGGGCCCACCACGCGGTCCAGTACAGCCCGGACGGCGTCGGAGGTGCGGTTCTGGTAGTCGCTGGCCTGCTTGCTGGCCGTTCCGGAAGTCCCGCCGCCGACGGTGGAGAGCACGTTGCCCTGCGAGTCGACCACGGAGACGTTGGCCGGTTTGAGGTTTTCGATGGCGGCCGAGGTCAGGTGGACGATCGCCTGCACCTTGTCGCTGGAGAGCGTGGCGCCGGGGTCGGTCTGGACAAACACCGAGGCCGTGGTGTCCGGGGCTTTGGACACAAACACTGTCTTCTCGGGGATGGCGAGGCGGACGGCCGCGGTCTTGACTCCGTCCATCGCGTCGATCGTGCTGGCCAGCTCCCCTTCGAGGGCACGCTTGTACGTGACGGACTGCTGGAACTCCGAGGACGTCACACCCATCTTGTCAAGCAGGGAGTACCCGGTGGCAGCGGCGGTCGGCAGACCGGCGGCCGCCGCCTTGAGGCGCTCATCGTAGACCTTGTCCTGCGGGACCAAGATGGTGGAGCCGCCGTCGCTGAGCTCGTACGGAACGTTGTCCTTCTTGAGCTGGTCCACGATCCCGCTCGCATCGGCGCTTTGCAGGCCGGAGAACAGCGGGGTCATTACCGGGCGGGTGAGCCAGGCGGACAGTGCCACGATGCCGACCACCAGCAGGGCAGCGCCGAGCACGGCCAGGGTGCGCTGGCCGGCGGTGAAGCCCTTCAGACCCGCCCCGAGGCGCTGGAAGAAAGCGGTTAGCTGCGGAGGCATCAGGCCTGCATCCTCATGATCTCGTTGAACGCGTCAACACCTTTGTTGCGCACGGTGGCCATGAGCTCAAGCGTGACCTGTGCGCGGGTCGCGGCGAGCGTGGCGTTGTGGATGTCATCCAAGTTGCCGGTGACAGCGGAAACAGCCAGCTGGTTCGACGTCGACTGCAGCTGCTGAAGGTTATCCACCGCACCGGTGAGGGACGTGGCGAAGGCGGAGCCGTCCGTGCCGGCGGCGGGGGCCGCGCCCGCGCCTGCTACATAGTTTGTCGGCAGGACACCCTGAACGGGGGCGATGGGGGCGACAGTCATTAGGAGCGTCCGATCTCAAGGGCGGCCATGTAGGTTTCGCGGGCGCGGTCCACTACCTGCGCATTGGCCTGGTAGCCGCGCTGGGCGATGATGAGTGCGCCCATTTGTTCGGCCATGTCAATGTCCGGGTACTTCACGTTGCCGTTCGCGTCGGCCAACGGGTGGTCCGGCTGGTACACGATCCTGCCCGTCGCGCTGCCGAGTGCGGTGCCCTTGACGTACACGCCGGTGCCTTCCGAGCCTTCGGTGGCCTCGACGTAGCGTGCTTGGAAGGCCGGGCCGCTGGTGGCGGAGGCGTTATTCATGTTGGCCAGGTTGTCCGAGACGGCATCGAGCCATTTGCGGTGGACGGTCAGGGCGGAGCCGGCGATGCCGATCATGTCGAAAGTCATCAGCTGGTCCTCAGTGCGGAGCGAACGGCGGCGAATTCGTTGCCCGCGGCACGGGCGGCGAACTGGAAGCGCAGCACGGTGTCGATGTTGGACAGGGTTTCGGTGTCCAGGTTGACGTTGTTGCCGTTCAGCTGGGTGGGTTCCAGGGACTCGGCCGTGGTTGCCTGGACGTTGCCGTCGCCGGACTGCACGGACGCCGCGAGGGCATCTTCGAAGCTGACACGCTTTGCGTGGTAGTTCGGCGTGTTGACGTTCGCGAGGTTGTTCGCGATGGTGCGCTGGCGCAATGCCAGCCCGTCCATGGCACTGGCCAGGGCGGCGGAAGTCACGGATTCGAGCACAGAGTCCTGCCTGGGAAAGGTGGGGGTGGCCGATCCGTGGCCGGTAAACGAGCGATCCGTGCTCTACCAAGGGTTATCGGCACTGGTCAGCGTGCCGTTAGGAGAAATCTGGGCAGTATTTTTGCGAGGTGTTACGGGCTGGAATGCTCAGCCGTTTACGTCCAGGTACACGGCACCGGAGGACTCCCCTACCCCGGGCACCGAGGAGACCGCCTGCAACTGACGGGCAACTCCTACCCTGGCCTCTTCCAGCCGGAGGGCTACGCGTTCCTGGGCGGCTGCCAGGGCTACGGCGCGACGCCGGGCGGCGTCCGGCACGGGTCCCGACAGTGACGGGGGCGACCAGCGTTTCTCGGGCCGCGGCTCCGCCACGGACCCGGTCGCAGCGGACAGCGGTCCCAGCGGATCCTTCAGGGTCCGCTCGGCGGCGTGGACAGCCATTTCGAGCATGTCCAGGACAGCCGTCCAGGCGGCCAGGGCGTTGTCCGCGTCGGGGTCAGCCTGCTCAGCCAAAACCGAGACTCCCGCCGCCTGTTCCTGGCTGGGTGTTCCATGCCCCGGCTGCCGAAAAGGCGGCGGGGGCTGCGACGGCGAACCCTGCGCGTGCGGGGGTTGCAGCGGTTCCCTGGCCTGCCGCGGCCGGCACCGGGACGGCTGCCGCGGCCTCGTGCCAGGCCTGGCGCAGGGGTTCTAGCAGGTCGATGGCTTCGCGGGTCAAGGCAGGATCGCGCTGGATGTTGGCGTTCACCAGAGCCGTGAAGGCGTAGTTATAGAGGCCGAGCAGCCCGTCGGCACCATCCCAGGCGTCGGTCTTCAGGGACGAGATGAGCTCGGCGATGATGGCCTGCGCGTGCAGGAGATTGTCCGAAGCGACGGGCCAGTTTGCCGCCTGCTGCGCCGTCTCGGCCCGGCCCAGATCCAGCAGGAGCCGGTCGTAGAGCATGGTAAGCAGCCGGGCGGGCGGCGCCGAGAGGACGGAATCTTCGAGGTACTGGTTCCGTTGGGCTGCGCTGCCGAAGCCCCCGGCGCCGTAGCCGAAGCCGAAGCCGTTAGTGGTCATGATGAGCTGCTTCCCGTGGAGAGGCCGGCGAGCTGGGATGAGAGCCATGTCTGCTGGGCCTTCATGTTGCTCAGCGCCACCTCAAGGGCCGAGTAGGTGCTCTTGAGCGTGGCCTGGCGGGAGGCGAGCCGGGTGTCCCAGTCGCTGATCCGGTCGGCAAGGTCGCGGACCTCGGACTGCTGGCCCGTGATAGTGGTGGTCAGGGTACCGGTGTACTTGTCCGACGCCGCGGTGGCGGCGGTGGCGATGCGCCCGGCGATTTCCTGCACCTTGGCGGCAGTGCCCGCGGGATCGGCGGCGAGGGCAGCCGCGAACTTGGTTCCGTCGAATTCCATGGTGCCGGTCTTGGTGATGCTGATGCCGATTTCCGACGGCGACTTCGGCGGAGTGCCGACCGGCAGTGACGCGGCCGAGAGGATGCTTTGGTTCACCGAGCGCACGGTGCTATCGCCGGCAAAGACCCCGGCTGAGGTGGTGCTGCCGCTGGTGTTCGTGGTGGTGCTGACCGCGCTCTTGCTTGCCACGAGCGAGAAAATGCCATTCACCCCGTCCACGAGGTCGGAGGCGACTTTGGTGATGCCGGCGTCGTCGCGGGAAACGGTCAGCGTTACGGGGGAGGTGGTCAGGTCCTTGGCGGTTATGGACACGCCGGTCAGGAGGTCCGTGAAGGTATTCGTCGAGGACTTCACTGTCTGCGCCGCGGTGGTGCCTGGCCAGAGTGAAATCTCTGCGTCTTGGGCGGCTTTGACGTCGGTAAAGGTGGAGCCCGGATCACTGATGGTGAACGCGCCGGCCGCGCCGGACTTCGTGGCGGTGAACTGGATCCGGAAGTCTCCGCCGCCGACGTCGACCTTTGTTGCAGTTACACCGGCGCCAGCCGCGTTGACAGACTTGACGACGTCGTCCAAGTTGCTCGAGAGCGGCTCGATCGTATAGTCCTTGCCCCCGCTGTTGATCGTCATGGTGGTGTAGGGCCACCCCACCACGGCGTTCACTTTGGGCGTCACGGTGACTTGCGTCTGTGCCAGCTTGGTGACCTGGAAGTCGATGGATCCGGCTTTGGCCGCCGCGGTGGTTGTGGCGGTGACCTTGTCGCTGCTCGTGGTCGCGGTGTAGAGGTCCAGGGCGCCGGGCTTGGCGGCGGCCGTGGCCTGCGTCGCCAGCGCCGCGACCTTGCTGTTGAGGCCTTGGAGGGCGGACACCATGGACTGGATGTCATAGGACTTGTTCTTCAGCAGGGTCTGCGGGAGGGCCTCGGACTGCATGATGGAGCTGATAAGGGCGGTGGTGTCCAGCCCGCTGGCCAGTCCGTCGAGTGAGATACCCATCGCTGCCTCTCCTTGCTGTCGAAATCTGCATTTTTGGTGGTGCTGTTTTCAAATATCCGTGTTGCACGTAAGGGCCGGACGATGATTTTGCCATCGTCCGGCCCTTACGCAGCGTGGTGATCGGGGGTGTGTCTTCGTCCGATCAGGGTGGCAGACTCACTAGCTTCTGGACTGCCGGTCTGCCGGAACCGGTTTAGCGCAGGAGCGAAAGAACACCCTGGCTGGACTGGTTTGCCTGGGCCAGCATTGCGGTGCCGGCCTGGGACAGAATGTTGGCCTTGGTGAACTTGACCATTTCGGCGGCCATATCGACGTCGGCGATGCGGGACTGGGCAGCCTGCAGGTTCTCGCCGGCAACGTTAAGCGACTTGATGGTGTGCTCGAGGCGGTTCTGGGTTGCACCAAGGTTGGCGCGCGCCGTGGAAACACCCTGGATGTGCGTGTCGATCGTGGCAAGAGCGGCGTTGGCAGTGGAAGCCTTGGTGAGGTCCAGACCAGAAATCGCCGTGGCGATCGTTCCAACGTCTTCGCCTGCAACAGAGTTGAGGTCAACAGTGATCTGCGAATCCGCTCCGGTTCCAGCGCCAACCTGAAGCTTCAGCTTGCCATCGCCGGCCTCGCCGGCCGAGTTGTCCAGCAGGTTGATACCGTTGAAGTTGACGGTCTTGGCCATGCGGTCCAGCTCCGAGCCGAGGGCCTTGACTTCCGCGCCAATGGCGGTGCGGGCGTCATCGTTGTTCGAGTCGTTGGCTGCCTGAACCGTGAGGTCACGCACGCGCTGCAGGATGGAGTGAACCTCAGTCAGGGCGCCTTCAGTCGTCTGGATGACCGAGATGCCGTCCTGGGCGTTGCGGGCGGCCTGAGCCGAACCGGTGACCTGAGCCTTCAGGCCCTCGGAGATGGACAGGCCTGCTGCGTCGTCGCCAGCGCGGTTGATGCGCAGGCCGGTGGACAGCTTCTCCAGCGACTTGGAAAGGTCGCTCTGCGTAGCGTTGAGGCTGCGGTAAGTGTTGTTTGCCGCAAGGTTGTTATTGATAACGAAGCCCATGGTATTTCCTCCGTGAGTGGGACTGTAAGCGATGGCCCATCCGTGGGCCTTCAGAAGTAGCTATCGCCGTTGAGTGAGTGCTGGTAAGCCAAAATTCGAAAAATGTTTAATGGACACTCAAAGCAGCGCGCCTCAGCAGACTTCGCGCGCGGCCCCCCTCGCGTGACTCGACAAATCCGGCGGATTGTGGCCCACCCGCTGCTAACGGACTCCACTCCCCTGCCGATAGTTTCTACGAACCCTGTTGAAGGCTGCATCGTCCGCACGATGCTTGAGACGCCCCGGCAGGAATGCACCAGCCAGTCGCATCAGTCACTTAAGAGGAGCCGTCCGGACCATGGCCATCCACGAACTTTCAGCCCTGCTGTGGCGGGAGCGTGAACTCCTGGACGTTCTCACCTTCAAACTGGAGGAAGAGCAGCTGCTGCTCACCTCCGGCAAGTCCCGGTGGCTCCCCCACGGGACCAAGGAAGTGGAACAGGTGCTGGGGCACCTCTCCCAGGCGAGCTTGGCCCGCACCATCGAGGCCGCCGTCGTCGCCGAAACCTGGGGCCTGCCCACGGACGCTTCCCTCGGCGAACTGGCGGCCGCAGCTCCGGAAAGCGCTTGGGCCGAGGTCCTCACCGCCCACCTGACGGCGTTGACCCGCCAGACCGCACTGATCAAGGAACTGCGCGATTCCAACGAGCAGTACCTGCGCACTGCCGTCCGCTCCACGCAGGAGTCGCTCGCCGACCTGAATCCCGCGGTGGCAGCCGGCACTTACGACGCCAGCGGCAAGACCGGCCAGCCCGCCGGCTCCCGCATCTTCGACCAGCAATTCTAAGGAAGCGACCATGAGCACCTTCGGCGCCCTGAACACCGCCTACCGCGGGCTGACTGCCGCCCAGCAGGGGATGAACCTGGCAGGCCAGAACATCGCCAATGCCGCCACCGAGGGGTACACCCGTCAGCGTGTAGAGCAGTCGTCATTGGCCGCGCCCGCCCGGGGGCTCTTCAGCGGCGGCCCGCTGCAGCCCGGTCAGGGTGTTTCGGTGGACGCCATCGCACGGCTTGGCAACAGCTTCCTCGACGGCGCTGTGCGTTCCGCAAGTGCTCAGGCCGGCTATGCGAGTGTTCGCTCTGCAGCGCTGCAGGGAATTGAAGGCGTGCTCCAGGAACCGGGCGAGAACGGCATCTCGACCGCGCTGCAGGGCTTTTGGTCCGTCTGGCAAGCGGCCGCCAACCAGCCCTCCGAGGACGGCCCGAAGGGGCTGCTCCTGAACGCCGCCGGCTCCGTGACGGACAAGATCTCCTCCGCGTACCAGGCCCTGGATGCCCAGTGGAGCAGCGTCCGCGCCCAGGCCGCCGACAAAGTCAACGCTGTAAACGCCGCCGCAGCCCAGGTTGCGGCCTACAACACGACCATCCGTTCAACACTGGCCGCGGGCGGATCAGCAAATGAGCTCATCGACGCCCGGGCCCAACTCACGGACAAAATCGCGCGCCTCGCCGGCGGTGCCGTCCGCGAACAACCCGACGGCACCGTGGATGTTCTCGTAGGCGGCAACGCCCTGGTCACCGGCGGGTCCGTCCGGACCCTGGTGCTGGCCGGTGCAACATCCATGAACCAGGCAGCAGGCAACGCCCCGCGCATCGACTGGACCAACCCCAGTGGGACGGCAGCGCTAGACGGTGGCGAGATCGCCGGCGCGTTGTCGGTGCTGGCACCCGCCTCCGGCGGATCGGGTGGCGCCATTGCCGAAGCGGCCCAGTCCTACAACGATTTCGCGCTCACGCTGGCCAAGGCCGTCAATGACGTTCACAAGCTCGGCGAAACCGGAACTGGCGCAGTAAATGCAGAGTTCTTCTCGATCAGCGCCACCGGCCCCGCCGCGCTGGGCATCAAGGCGCCGGCGAGCACTGTTGACATCGCCCTGAAGAAGCCCAACAAGGGTGCGCTGGACACGAGCATCGCAGACGGCATCTCCCAGCTCGGCACCGGTGCAGGCTCCCCGGACAAGGTATGGTCGGGCATCGTCACGGGCATCGGCGTGCAGTCCCGCGGCGCACAGCAGCACGAGGCACTCACCACGGCGGCCCAGACCTCGGCGCTGACCGACCGTGCCTCCCAGGCATCGGTCAGCCTGGATGAGGAAAACGTCAGCCTCCTCACCAACCAGCACGCATACCAGGCAGCGGCCCGCGTGATGACCGCCGTCGACGAGGCCCTCGACGTCCTGATCAACCGCACCGGACTGGTAGGAAGGTAGTCACATGCTGAACCGGGTAACAAACCTGACCATGAGCGCGGCCGCCCAGCGGACGCTGCAGGCGCAGCAATCCAGGCTGGCCGAGCTGCAGGACAAAGCCTCCTCGCTCAGCAAGATCTCGCGCCCCTCGGACGATCCGGCCGCCACCGCGCAGGCCCTCGAGACCCGCGCCCTCCTCGCCGCCAACGCCCAGTACGGCCGCAACATCGACGACGGCAACACGTGGCTAACAGCTGCGGACTCCGCACTGGAACAGGCCACTAACGTGATGCAGCGGATCAAGGACCTCACTGTCCAGGCAGGCAATGGAACGCTCAACCAGTCCGGCAAGGACGCGATCGCCAACGAGCTGGACTCCCTGAACAAGGATCTGGTTTCGATCGCCAACAGCAAGCACCTAGGACGCAACATTTTTGCCGGCAGCTCGGATGCCGCCAGCGCCTTCACGGGCACGCCACCGGCGCTCGACGGGCAGCCCAAGAGCCCCGTGGGGCGCCGCATCAGCGCCACCGAGACCGTCCGCGTCGACGCTGACGGTGCCACAATCTTCGGCAGCGGCGCCGGCTCGGTCTTCGATACCGTCAGTCAGCTGGCCGCCGACTTGCGGGCAGGGACGGACATTTCGTCCCGGGTCGGCCAGGTGGACACCGCGTTTAAGATGATCGTGAACGGCCGTTCTGAGATTGGAACCCGTCAGGCGCAGCTGGAACGCGCCGGCAACGTCAACACCGAATTGGAGGCCTCCTTGGACGCACAGAAGACGGGCATTGAGACGGCGGATCTTGGCAGCGTCATCATGGACCTGAAGCTTCAGGAAACGAATTACCAGGTGGCCCTTGCCGCGACGGCGAGGGTACTTCAGCCCACCCTGATGGACTTCCTGCGGTGAGCGCACCGGTCATGGACACTCCCGTCACAAGCCTGCCTGTCACGTTCGCCGCACCCATGCCGGGTTTCGAGGATTTGCACAACTTCTCGCTGCGCAGCGTCGAGGGCGCTGCCGGACTGTACGCCCTGGAGGCAGGACCCACACCGGTGCGGCTGTTCCTGGCCGATGCCGCCGTGTTCGCGCCCAGCTATGCCCCGCCGATCCCGGCGGCGGCGCTGGAAGCACTGGCGTTCGGCGAACGGGGGGAACCCCAGGTGCTGATCGTGGTCAACCACTCGCCCGGCTCCACGACGGTCAATCTGATGGCGCCGATCGTTCTCAACCGCGCCACGGGCCGCTGCATCCAGCTCGTGCTGGACGGCCGGGACTACCCGCTGCGGGCCGAACTGGGCTCGCTCTAGCCGGCCAATCCGGCGGGCCCGGCCCCTACTCACCAGAAGTGGGCCACGTCCACGACGAGGCGCGAGCCGGCATCCGGGCCCGGGAGGCTCAGCACCCGGAACGGCAGCCGTGCACGGACGCCCACGCCGAGGCTGCTGTAGCCTTCGAAACTGCCCGCCCAGGCCACCTGCCGGAATGTCTGGTAACCGGTCACGTTCGAGAGTTCGTTCTTGTTCGCCGGGTTGTAGGTGGGCTTCCCGGCGTCGTCATACGCAGGCGCATTGACGGTGACCTGAATGAACGCCTGGCCACGCAGCGGGATCGGCACCCCGGAGCCGTCCTGCACCACCTGCGGCACGTAGCGCACGGTGTAGCCGGCCACCTTGCCGTTGAGGTTAATCACCAGCCGGTCAAAGCAGTAATGCTGTCCGGTCCGGACATCGACCACCTTCGCCTGGCTCATCGCCGGATCTGTCTTGGCCAGCGAACCCCAGGCCTGCCCACAGTACGGGTCCGCGGCGGCGGCCGGGGCCGGCGCAAGGACTCCGAGACCCACGGCCATCAGCACCGCTGCAATCAATGCCTGAAACTTCTTCAACGGAACCTTCTTCGACGCTGCCATTCCCTGAGTCTGGCGGGACGGCCAGCGGGATCAGACCCTTTCAGGTTAGGCGTGCCCCGCCCGGCGGGCGAGGCCCGCAGCCGTTTCGGCGCCCAACTGTTAAGCGGGCCCGCTGCTGATCACGGACAGATTTCCCGGAGACGTTCCGCGATCTTCGTTCACGAACAGATAACACGCGGAGCGGCACCGGCACCGGCACCGGTAGGAAAGCACGAAGCGCCGGCACCCTCGCGGGTCCGGCGCTTCGTGGCGGAAGCTTTTAGCCTTCGCAATCGCGGCAGTACTTCATGCCGTTCTTTTCCAGGGCGACCTGGGACCGGTGACGGACCAGGAAGCAGGAGGAGCAGGTGAATTCATCGGACTGCTCGGGAACAACAATGACGGTCAGCTCTTCGCCGGACAGATCCGCACCCGGCAGATCGATGCCTTCCGCGGTGTCGTTCTCATCGACGTCGATCACAGCAGTCTGGGCGGCGCCGCCACGGGACGCCTGAAGGGCCTCCAGCGATTCAGCGGGAGATTCTTCTTCTGTCTTGCGTGGGGCGTCGTAATCGGTAGCCATATCGGGGTTCACTTTCGTTGCTGCGCAGCGCCATTTCAGGCACCTCAGTGAAGCAGTTTAGGACATTATGCAGGGAGTTGAAGAATAGTGTGGCCAATCAGACAATCAGGCGACCGGCCAAACCACCAAGGTCTGCCATTTTGCCGGGTCCGGCTCGGCGCCGGGGTCGTTGAGGTAGTACTCCCACATCGCTTCCGCCGGGCTGACTCCGTCCTGGCGCATCCGCGCCAAGATCGCGGCGTAGGTTTGCTGGAGCGACCCATAAGGTCCGGCGTGCAGCGCCTCGTACGCCGGTCCCGCGGGGAGGACGCCGGCAATGACGGTCACGTCACCCCCGCCACTGACCGGCGCGGCAAGAGGGAACCCGGCTTCCACGTCGACGACGTCGGTCGGCATCCCGCGGTAAAGCGCGAACGGGGGCCCGGCCAACTGGGCATGCTGCTCCTGAACCACGCCCATCACGGCGCCGAAGGCCCGATCAAAAAAGGCCCGCAAGGCGTTCAGCGGAACCGTCTCGCGCACCACCGCCGTCGGCTGCTCCGTGAGCTGGGCGCGCGTGATCTCCCGCGCCAAACCCGCATTCCCCTCATCCATAGGCCCAGCGTCTGTCGCGCCCCGTTCCCGGCCTAGAGGCTTACGGCCCGCGCCCGACGTCCTCGCACAAATCGGGTCAGTTCCGCGAGGCAGGCAGACCGCGGGCAGGCCGGGGCAATAAATAAATGAACTTTATTCATATTAGGTCTTGCCTCCGGACCCAGTCACCCCAATACTAAATGAACACCATTCATTTATGTGACGCCCGTCTCACTGGAGTAGCCATGATCGAAATCACCGCCCTCGACAGCCCGCCCTCCCCCGCCCGGACCGAACCTTCGAGCCGCCCGGCGCTGCGGGTCGGCGTCGTGCAGCACCGCTGGCAGCCTGACGCCGCCGCCCTGCGCGCCGAACTCGACGACGGCATCGCGCGGGCCGCCGGGCTGGGAGCCGCCGTCGTCTTCCTGCCGGAGCTCACCTTGTCCCGCTACCCGGCGGATACCCTTCCCGAAAACGACCTTGACCGCGGAGACGCCACCCGTCCGCGGCCGTCGGACATCGCCGAGGACCTGTTCACCGGCCCCACGTTCCGTTTCGCGGCCGACGCGGCCCGGCGCAACGGCGTCTGCGTCCACGCCTCGCTGTACCAGAAGGCGGACAACCCGGACGGAGCCGACGACGGCCTGGGCCTGAACACCGCCATCCTGGTGTCCCCCGACGGCGAACTGCTGGGACGCACCCACAAGCTGCACATCCCGGTCACGGCCGGTTACTACGAGGACAAGTTCTTCCGCCAGGGCCCGGACACGGACGACGCCTACGAGATCCATTCCCCCGCAGAACTCGGCGGGGCACGGCTGGGCATGCCCACCTGCTGGGATGAGTGGTTCCCCGAACTGGCGCGAATCTACTCCCTCGGCGGGGCGGAACTTCTGGTCTACCCCACCGCCATCGGCTCCGAGCCGGACCATCCGGACTTCGACACCCAGCCGCTGTGGCAGCAGGTCATCGTGGGCAACGGCATTGCCAACGGCCTCTTCATGGTGGTCCCGAACCGCCACGGCAGCGAAGGCACGCTGAACTTCTACGGATCCTCTTTCATCTCCGACCCCTACGGCCGGATCCTCGCCCAGGCGCCCCGGGACGAATCCGCCGTGCTCGTCGCCGACCTCGACCTCGACCAGCGCCGGGACTGGCTCACGCTCTTCCCCTTTCTCGCCACGCGCCGCCCGGACACCTACGCCCGGCTGACCGAGCCCGTGCGCCCGGACACCCCGCTCGGCGTCGCCCCGTATGAGACCAGTGCGCAGAAGGCGACCGCATGAACACGTGGCGAATGCCCGCCGAAACGGCGCCCCAGGACCGCATCTGGATGGCGTTCCCCACCGGCGGCTACACCCTGGGCGAGACCGCGGCAGAAGCCCACGCCGCCCGCTCCGCGTGGGCCGCCGTCGCGAACGCCGTCGTCGAGTTCGAGCCGGTCACCATGCTGGTGGCCCCTGACGACGTCGCGACCGCCGCCCGCTACCTCCACCCCGACGTGGAGGTGGTCCCGGCCGCCCTCAACGACGCTTGGATGCGGGACATCGGCCCCACCTTCGTCCTGGATGGCGCCCGGCTCGGCGCCGTCGACTGGGTCTTTAACGGCTGGGGCGGCCAGGACTGGGCCGCCTGGGACAAGGACTCGCTCGTGGCGGCGGCCGTCGCGGCCCGCTCGGGGGCCAGTCATCTCGTGTCGCCGCTGGTGAACGAGGGCGGCGGCATCCACGTGGACGGCGAAGGCACGGTGCTCGTCACGGAGACCGTGCAGCTGGATCCGGGGCGCAACCCCGGGCTCAGCAAGGCCGACGTCGAGGCGGAACTGGCCCGGACCATCGGCGCCAGCCACGTCGTCTGGCTTCCCCGCGGGCTGACCCGGGATTCGGAACGGTTCGGCACGCGGGGCCACGTCGACATCGTCGCGGCCATCCCGTCGCCGGGCACGCTGCTGGTCCATTCCCAGCAGAACCCGGCCCACCCAGATTTCGACGTCAGGCGGGACATCATCAGCCACCTCGCCGGCACCAGGGACGCGGCCGGCCGTGAATGGAACATCATTGAAGTCCCCGCCCCGGACATCCTGCGGGACGAGGACGGCTTCGTCGATTACAGCTACATCAACCATCTGGTGGTCAACGGCGGCATCATCGCCTGCACCTTCGGCGACCCGATGGACGAAAAAGCGTTGCGCATCCTCGGCGACGCCTACCCCGGCCGCACCGTGGTCGGCATCGACGCCCGCGAGCTCTTCGCCCGCGGCGGCGGCATCCACTGCATCACCCAACAGCAACCGTCCGCCTCCCGGAAGACAGGTCAGCCATGAGTCAAACAATCGGCCGCAAAGACGGCACCACCGGCCACGACGTCATCGATCCGGCCGGCTCCAAACACGGCATCACCGGAAAGGGTCTCAAGGGCGGCCAGCTGGGCCTGCTCGCCGTCGTCGTCCTTGGCATTTCCTCCGTTGCCCCGGCCTACAGCCTCACCAGCTCGCTCGGGCCGGCCGTGGGCGCCGTGGGCGTGCAGCTGCCCGCGATCTTCATTGTCGCGTTCATTCCGATGATCCTGGTGGCATTTGCCTACCGCGAGCTCAACGCCGACTCCCCGGACAGCGGCACCACGTTCACCTGGGCCACCAAAGCGTTTGGCCCGTTCGTCGGATGGATGGGCGGCTGGGGTCTGCTCGCCGCCAACATCATCGTTCTGTCCAACCTGGCCGGCGTCGCGGTGGACTTCTTTTACCTCTTTCTGGCACAGGTGTTCAACAACCCCGAGCTCGCGGACCTGACTTCCAACACGGCGCTTAACATCGTCACGTGCCTCGTGTTCGTGGCTCTCGCCGTCTGGGTCAGCTACCGCGGCCTGCACGCCACCAAGCTCGTGCAGTACAGCATGGTCGGATTCCAGGTCCTGGTCCTGGGCGTCTTCATCGTCATGGCACTCACGCACGCAGCGTCCGGCGACGCCGGCCCCTCCCTCGCGTTCAGCTGGGACTGGTTCAACCCCGCCAAGATCGAGAGCTTCGAGCAGTTCACCGCAGGCATGTCACTGGCCGTCTTCGTCTACTGGGGCTGGGACGTGTGCCTGACCGTGAACGAGGAAACGAAGGGCGGCCGGGGCACCGCGGGGAACGACGACGGCGGTCGCCGTCCTGGCCCTCTACCTCGCCGTGATCGTGGCCACCATGATGGTGGCCGGCACGGGCGCCGACGGCATCGGCCTTAACAACCCGGACAACCAGTCGAATATCTTCGCCGCGCTGGCTTCGCCGGTGATGGGCCCGCTGGCCATCCTGATGTCGCTCGCCGTCCTCTCCGGCACCGCCTCGTCGCTGCAGTCCACCATGGCCTCCCCCGCCCGGAGCCTGCTGGCGATGGGTCACTACGGTGCCCTGCCGCCGCGTTTCGCGTCGGTCAGCAAGCGCTTCGGTTCCCCCGGCTACGCCACGGTGATCGCGGGCGTGATCTCCGGCGGCTTCTACGCGGTCATGAAGGTGGTCAGCGAGAACGTCCTTAATGACACCATCCTGGCCCTGGGCCTGATGATCTGCTTCTACTACGGCCTCACCGCATTCGCCTGCACGTGGTACTTCCGGCACAGCCTGTTCTCCAGCGTCCGCAACTTCTTTCTGCGGCTGCTGTTCCCGGTGCTGGGCGGTCTGGTCCTCACCGTGGTCTTCATCCAGACCGCCGTGGACAGCTGGGCACCGGAATTCGGCAGCGGCTCTGAAGTCTTCGGCGTGGGCCTGGTGTTCATTCTGGGCGTCGGAATCCTCGCCCTGGGCGTCGCGGTGATGCTGGTGACCGCGAAACTGCATCCGGGCTTCTTCCGCGGCGAAACCATCCGGCAGGACACCCCGGCCTTGGTGGTTCCGGAGTAGCCACCGGATCTTTCGTGCATGGGCTGCGCGGCCCTGCTCCCGGGATTCCGGGAGCAGGGCCGCTCGACTTTTGCTTGCAATGCCGGGTTTCGCGTCAATGCGGGGAGCGCTCTAGAACCCAGCCTTGGAAAGTGCCTTGGTCTTGGCCGGCGTCAGCCGTCCCAGGCGGCCGTCCAGGACGACGCGCAGCCTGGCGGCTGCCACTCGGACCCGTTGTTCGGAGGCAGCAGAGGGCGGCCTCGAGGTGCGGCCCGGGGCAGCCGCCTCGCTCCGTTCCGGTGCCACGGCCCGGTCGAGGTCGGCGTGGGGCTTTTCCCCGTTGTCCGGCTTTTCCCCATTGACGGCTTTCCAGGCGATGTCGAGCAGCTCAAGCTCTTCTGCGCTGGCAAGCTCACTCTGGGCGAGGACGGCCAGTGCCCCCAGTCCCAGTGCCTTCGTGTCGTCATTCTGGTCAAGCGCACGGTCCAGCGCCCATTGCGTCCGCCGCCACCATTCAGCCCGGCTGTCGGCCCTCGTCTTTTGGATGAGCTCCAGGGCGTCGGCGTTGGTCCGCTGGCGCAGGACAAGGAAGCTGATGAGTGCGGCCACGAGGCCACTGAGCAGGATTGCCAGTGGGCCGAGCGCACCCACAACTTGCCACCACTCGGCGGGGCCGGAGAGCCCGACGACGTCGGCGGGAGCTGAAGGCTGCGTGGGATTCACAGGATCAGCCTAAGCCGGGGCACCGACACGGCGTCGACACGGCGTCGCTTCGGGACCGTGCGAATAGTTCGGGTGCGCAAGGGTACGAGGTTCTTGGGAACGTGCATGGCACCATGGGAACAACCTGAAGAAAGAGGACTCCATGCGGGAATCGAGCACCAGCGAGCACATTTCGGGATCGGACAGCGTTGCCGGTGAGGGTGAGGCGCACGATTCGGCTGCCGTCGAATCAGCAGTGGAACCGGACATCAATTACGACGAGCAATTTTATCCCGCCCGTCCCAAGGCCCTGAGGCCGGTGGCCCGCAGACGCCAGTTCTTTGCCGCCAAGCCATCTTTTGAATTTGACGGGCGCAACGCGGCCTACGTGGAGTGGCTGCGTAATCAGGCAATGCTGGGGGACGCCAACGTGTTGGCCCGGCAACTTTCGGGGCAAGCCAGCATGTGGCAGAACTCCTACGCACATCCCAATCCCAGGGCGGCCGTTGAGCGTGCGCCGGTGTGGTTTACCGCTTATCCCCTGTCCTTCATTACCCGCCCCGGCCAGTCCTTCCTCTCTGCTCTGGGCGACCCGGAGATGTGGGACGCGTTCCGGGAGATCGGAATCAGGGGACTTCACACAGGGCCCGTCAAACTCGCCGGAGGCATCAGCGGCTGGTCGCAGACGCCGAGCGTCGACGGACACTTTGACCGGATCAGCATGGCGATTGATCCGGTGTTCGGCACCGAGGATGAATTCCGCCGGATGTGCCAAGTCGCCGCAGACCATGGCGGGACCGTCATCGATGACATCGTTCCCGGCCACACCGGGAAGGGCGCGGACTTCCGCCTCGCAGAAATGAATTTCCGCGACTACCCGGGCATCTATCACATGATTGATATCCCCGAGGAGGACTGGCACCTGCTGCCTGACGTCCCCGAAGGCGAGGACTCGGTTAATCTAAGCCCTGACTCCGAACAGGCCTTGCAGCGGGCCGGGTACATCATTGGCCGGTTGCAGCGGGTCATCTTCTATGAACCCGGAGTCAAAGAAACCAACTGGAGCGCAACACGACCGGTGATTGACACAGCGGGCAAAACCCGCCGCTGGGTCTACCTGCACTACTTCAAGGCCGGGCAGCCCTCGATCAACTGGCTGGATCCGACCTTCGCCGGGATGCGCCTGGTCGTCGGCGACGCCCTGCATTCGTTGGTGGACCTGGGTACCGGAGCGCTCAGGCTGGACGCCAATGGCTTCCTCGGTGTGGAAAAGAGTGCCGAAGAGCAGCCGGGGTGGTCTGAGGGACATCCGCTGTCCGAGGCTGCCAACCAGCTCATCGGATCCATGATCCGCAAGGTCGGCGGGTTCTCCTTCCAAGAGCTGAACCTGACCATCGACGACATCAAGATGACCTCCGAATCGGGCCCTGACCTTTCCTACGACTTCATCACCCGGCCCGCGTACCATTACGCGCTAGTCACCGCCGATACCGAGTTGTTGCGGCTGACCCTCCGTCTGTCCATGGAGATCGGCGTCGACCAGGCTTCACTGGTCCACGCACTGCAAAACCACGACGAACTTACCTACGAGCTCATGCACTTCGCCGCCGGGCACAAGGACGAAGTGTTCGAACTCAACGGGACGGAACTCACCGGGGCACAACTCGCCGAACAGGTTCAGCAGACGCTGCGGGAGCGTCTGACGGGCGAGAACGCGCCCTACAACGCGGTGTTCACGACGAACGGCATTGCCTGCACGACGGTGAGCTTCATTATGGCGGCGCTGGGGGTGCAGGATCCGGAAGCAATGACACCGGAGGTGGAGGCGCAGGTCCTGGACGTCCACATGCTCCTGGCGATGTACAACGCCCTTCAACCCGGCGTCTTCGCGCTTTCCGGCTGGGACCTTGCCGGCATCACAGCTCTTGACCGAGAAAGTGTCGAAGAACTTACCGTTCAGGGTGACACCCGCTGGATCAACCGCGGGGCACACGACATCATGGGCACCAGCCCGGATGCGGAGGCCTCCTCGTCCGGCATGCCGCGCGCCCGCAGCCTCTACGGATCACTCCCCCAGCAGCTCCAGAATCCCGCCTCTTTCGCCAGGCGCCTCCAGCGGATTCTGGCCGTGCGCGAAGAGAACGGAATAGCCACAGGTGCCCTGCTCGATGTTCCGGACGTTTCCCACCGTGGCCTGCTGGTCATGGTCACCCGGCTGGGGAGCGGTGCACTCCAGGTCACCGCACTGAATTTCTCCGGCCAGGACATCGCGGGCAGCATTCAATCAAGCCACCTGCCGCCCGGCGCGAACGTGCAAGACCTGTTCACCGGGACGGCAGTCGGGCAAGTGGATGATCTGCACAGCTTCTTCCTCGAACTGCCCGCTTACCAGGGGACGGCCCTGCTTTTGACAGAAGAGGGTGACCGTCCGTAGCAAAGTCCCGCACGGCCAGCCTGGGTTAGCTGCCGACGGCGGCGATCGCCTTCCGCCGTAACCGGGATGCGGGCCGCGCGGTCCTGCACGATTTCGAGGGCCCAGGGCAATACACCTAGGCCCTGGAGGGGGCGAGGGGCCAGGCTAGAAGGGCGGCGGGTCTGGCTGCTGGGGCGGGTGGCGGGGTTCATCGAATGGGGCTGCTTCGGTGTGGTATTCCCGGCCCAGGGGTGAACGCCAGGCAAGGTCCCCGGTTGGGGATGAGTGTTTGTAGGTCCAGGCGCCG